>NZ_JADHVT010000044.1 GCF_016783915.1 Acidovorax sp. | reverse complement strand
GCCAGTACCGCGAACCATGGAGCCAATTGGACGCACCACCTGCGACGCATCTGCCTTAGTCACTGCACTACTGTAGGACAAGCACGCCAATAGGCTATCACGCAGGGCAGAACGGCCAAAAAACACGCACGGCGGACTAGCATGGTCTATCTATGACAGAACCTCAGACTGATTCCACCACCACTCCAGCACCAACAACATCAGTGACCAAGCCACGACCTTGGTTTCTCTGCGCGGGGGCGCGCGTGGCACTGGGCGTAGCGGGTGGCGTTGTGGGCTTGCTGCTGATCGGCGCCGTAGTGATCAGTCATTGGAACTGGAACCGTGCCAAACCCTGGCTCAACCAAACCATCAGTGAGGCGACCGGACGGCTGTTTGCGGTGGAGGGTGACCTGTCGGCCTCTTGGCACTGGCCTCAGCCGCTCGATGAGGGGTGGCATCGGTGGATACCTGGAGTTACGGTGCAAGCCACGCAATTGGTCATGCAAGACCCGCCGGGGTTTGTCCGCCCTGGAAAGGCCGCCGAGCCACGCCACACCGTAAGAGCCGAGATGGCGCGCGCATCAATCAAACTCTGGCCCCTGTGGGCGAGGGGGGTGGCCATCGATACCCTCGAACTCGCAGGCCTCGATATCGCTTTGGTCCAGCTGCACAACGGTAACAACAACTGGACACTGGCGCCCCAGCGAGCCCCCGACAACACCACGCCCCGCTGGGCGGTCGACGTTGGTAAGTTGGTGGTTCGCAAGGGACAGTTGGCCTACGCCGACGCAGCCCAGGACCTGGACCTTACCGCCCACATCGACACCATAAACAAGAATCCGCAAGACCCGAGCCCACAGGACCCACCATCGCCTGCCTCCGACACCGTCAGCGCTGCTGGCGCCCCTGTCTATGGAATGCGCTTCGACCTCACGGGCACGCTGGGCAAGGCGCGCATAGAAGGTCAGGGCAAGGCCGGCTCTGTTCTCACGCTGCGCGACAAGGAGGTGAACTACCCCCTGCAATTCACCGCCAAGGCAGGCAATTTAGAAACAGCGGTTGAAGGCATTCTGGCCAACCCGGGCGCGCTGTCTGGCATGGATTTTCAGGTCATGCTCAAGGGGGCCAGCATGGCGGATCTATATGCGCTCACGGGTCTTGTCCTGCCCAACACGCCCCCGTTTCAAACCCAGGGTCGATTGCAGGGCAGCTTGCAACCAAGCCGTGCAGTGTGGGACTACCGTGACTTCACAGGTACGGTAGGCCAGAGCGATCTCCATGGCAATTTGCGCTTCGTGTCGGGTGCGCCACGCGGCAAACTTTCGGGTGCCATCACATCCAATCAGTTGCGCCTTGTAGACCTGGGTCCAGTGCTCGGTACAGCTACCACAGCAAGTGCCCAGCCTAGCAGCAAGGGCAAGGTACTGCCCAACGCTGCGTTTGCCACCGAACGCTGGAGCACGATGGATATGGATCTGAAGTTCACGGGGCAGCGTGTGATCCGGCCCAACAGCCTGCCGCTGGAGGACCTTAGCGTGCATGCAGTATTGGACGGTGCCGTACTGCGACTGGAACCCTTGCACTTTGGCGTAGCCAAAGGCCAGATCGAATCGAAACTGGTGCTGGACAGCCGCAACCGACCGCTGACGGTACACATGGACACCCGCGTGCAAAACCTGCGGCTCGCTGCGCTGTTCCCCGAGGTGGAACTGACTCACAAAAGCCTGGGGCGGCTCGATGGCGCCATGGCGCTGAATGGTCAGGGGAATTCAGTGGCGCAGTGGCTGGGCACCAGCAGCGGCGAGGCGCGCTTGTATGTGCGCGACGGCACTTTGAGCCGCGAACTGCTGGACCGCGCTGCGCTCAACGTTGGCAGCATCGTGGTGGGCAAACTGTTTGGCAACAACAAAGAAGTGCAACTGCGTTGCGCGGTGGCAGATCTGACGGTGCGTGAAGGCCTTGCCACTGTCCGTACCGCCAAGCTGAGCACCAACGAGGCGGTAGTGGATGTCACGGGTACCATCGACATGGGAGAGGAGCGTCTGAACCTGAGCGTGAAGCCTGCCTCGCTGGAGTGGAAGTTCTTGTCCCTGCGCACTCCGCTTTACGTGCGCGGCACGCTAGGCAAACCCGATGTGGGCATAGAACCCGGCCCCCTGCTGTTGCGCGCAGGTGCAGCCATCGCCGCCGCGGTGGCCGCGCCTGCAGCCTTGGCATTGCTGCCTGTAACGGTACCAGGCGCTGACGACGACGCGCAATGTGCTCCCTTGCTAGCGCAGGCCACGCAACCGGTCAAGGCGGGGCGTGCTGGCGCACCTGCCGCCCGCACGCCTACACGTTAGGCCCCCTCCACAGAACACCAGCGATGCGCAAGCCCCCTGCGACCGCTGCAAAATAAAAAAGCCCACGGCATGAACCGTGGGCTTTTTGCTGAACTGAGGGGAAACTGGGGTCAGTCGGCGGTCGCCTCTTCTGGCTCTGCAGGCTCGGACTTCGCTGAACGCTCCTTCTTGGGCAAGGGCTGGATGTCCAAAAGCACCTCTGACGTTTCCACACCTTTGTCGTCCTTCTTCATCTCGATATCCACCGTCAGGCGCCCGCCTTCTGTCAGGCGGCCAAACAGCAGTTCGTCGGCCAAGGCGCGGCGAATGGTGTCCTGGATAAGGCGCTGCATAGGGCGAGCCCCCATCAGTGGGTCAAAGCCTTTCTTGGCCAAGTGCTTGCGCAGGGCGTCGGTGAAGGTGACCTCCACCTTCTTCTCGGCCAGCTGCGTCTCCAGCTGCAGCAGGAACTTGTCCACCACGCGCAGGATGATCTGCTCGTCGAGCGCCTTGAAGTTGACGATGGCATCCAGCCGATTGCGGAACTCGGGCGTGAACAGGCGCTTGATGTCGCCCATTTCGTCGCCCGCCTGGCGCGGGTTGGTGAAGCCAATGGTCGCCTTGTTCATGGTCTCGGCGCCCGCGTTCGTGGTCATGATGATGAGCACATTGCGGAAGTCAGCCTTGCGGCCGTTGTTATCCGTCAGCGTGCCATGGTCCATGACCTGCAGCAACACGTTGAAGATGTCCGGGTGCGCCTTCTCGATCTCATCGAGCAGGAGCACCGCATGCGGCTTCTTCGTGATGGCTTCCGTCAGCAGACCACCCTGGTCGAAACCGACGTAACCTGGAGGCGCGCCGATCAGGCGGCTGACGGCGTGGCGCTCCATGTACTCGGACATGTCGAAACGTATCAGCTCGATGCCCATGATGTAGGCAAGCTGCTTGGCCGCTTCGGTTTTGCCGACGCCGGTGGGGCCGCTGAACAGGAACGAACCGATTGGCTTGTCACCCTTGCCCAAGCCCGAACGCGCCATCTTGACCGCGCTGGCGAGCACTTCCAGGGCCTTGTCTTGGCCAAACACCACACTCTTGAGATCGCGCTCCAGAGTCTGCAGCTTGCCGCGGTCGTCGTTCGACACGTTCGCTGGCGGAATGCGGGCGATCTTGGCCACGATTTCTTCGATCTCGGCCTTGCCGATGGTCTTCTTGCGCTTGCTCGGCACCATGATGCGCTGCGCTGCACCTGCCTCGTCAATCACGTCGATGGCCTTGTCGGGCAGATGGCGGTCATTGATGTACTTGGCGCTCAGTTCTGCCGCAGCCTGTAGGGCAGCTGCAGCGTACTTCACGCTGTGATGCTCTTCAAAGCGAGACTTCAGCCCCTTCAGGATGTCGATAGTCTCAGCCACGCTGGGCTCCACCACGTCCACCTTTTGGAAGCGGCGCGACAGCGCTGCGTCTTTTTCGAAAATGCCCCGGTATTCCGTGAAGGTCGTCGCGCCAATGCACTTGAGCTGCCCGCTGGAAAGCGCTGGCTTGAGCAGGTTAGACGCATCCAGCGTACCGCCCGAGGCGGCGCCCGCACCGATCAGGGTATGGATCTCGTCGATGAACAAGATCGCATTGGGCTTGTCCTTGAGCGACTTGAGCACGCCCTTGAGGCGTTGTTCAAAGTCACCCCGGTACTTGGTACCCGCCAGCAGCGCGCCCATGTCCAGGGAGTACACCGTGGCCTCGGCCAGGATCTCCGGCACATCGTTCTGTGTGATGCGCCAGGCCAGGCCCTCGGCAATCGCCGTCTTGCCCACACCGGCCTCGCCCACCAGCAGAGGGTTGTTCTTGCGGCGGCGGCACAAGATTTGGATCGTGCGCTCGACCTCGTAGTGGCGCCCAATCAGCGGATCTATCTTGCCGTCTTTGGCCGCCTGGTTCAGATTCTGGGTGAACTGCTCCAGCGGCGAGGCCTTCTCGCTGCGTTCACCACCTCCGGTCTCCTCGCCTTCAGCCTGGTTTTCGGCCTTGGCGGGCTCGGGCGGCTCGCCCTTCTTGATGCCGTGGGCAATGAAATTCACCACATCCAGACGCGTGACTCCTTGCTGGTGCAGGTAGTACACGGCGTGCGAATCCTTCTCGCCGAAGATGGCTACGAGCACGTTGGCGCCCGTCACCTCTTTTTTGCCGTTGCCCGTGGACTGCACGTGCATGATGGCGCGCTGGATAACGCGCTGAAATCCGAGCGTGGGTTGCGTATCCACCTCATCGGTACCAGCGACTTGGGGGGTGTTGTCCTTGATGAAGTTCGACAGCGATGAACGCAGATCATCGATGTTAGCCGAACATGCGCGCAGCACTTCCGCTGCGCTGGGATTATCGAGCAATGCAAGCAACAGATGCTCCACGGTGATGAACTCGTGGCGCTGCTGACGGGCCTCAACAAAGGCCATGTGCAAGCTGACTTCCAGTTCCTGGGCAATCATGTGAACTCCTTTGTGCTTGCGTGGAAGGGATAACTTTAGATCGGGACAAAAGACCTGTTATTCAACAGGCTCACTGACACATTGCAGTGGGTGGCCCGCCTTGAGGGCGGCGTCAAGCACTTGCTCTACCTTGGTGGCTGCAACATCGCGCGAATAAACGCCGCAAACGCCTTTGCCATCAAGGTGGATCTTCAACATGATCTGGGTGGCTGTTTCGCGGTCTTTGCTGAAAAACTCCTGCAGAACCACGATGACGAACTCCATGGGCGTGTAGTCATCGTTGAGCATGACCACCTGGTACATCTGCGGCGGCAGGGTCTTTTGGGTGCGCCTCTCGAGCACGACCGAACCGCCATCATCCCGCGCAGGCCGGGTCACCGGCGGCGCGGTGGGGGGTGAAGGTGGTTTTGTTGCCATGAAAATCATTCTAGCGACCCGAACAGGGTGCCACTGCAGGAGAAGCTGGTTGTTGACCAGGTATTTTTCAACCCGGGGGTTCCAGAAACTTCCGCAGGTAACTCAATCACTCGTACACCACATTGGCGGCTCCTGCCCCCACTTGGGCTGTCCATGCCGCCAGGGCTGCATCACTAGGGTAGAAGCGTGCGTTCTCACCCAACTGCAACTCTGCCACTGCAGCAGCGTCGTCCGACTCGCAGCGCACGCCCATGCGCACGCGCAGTCCGTGCACCAACTCTCCCTCGGCGACCTCTTCGCGCACGGGCGGAAACTCGCGTACCAGGCGCGGCACGTCCGGCACTTTTTCGCTCACGGTCACATGCAGGTATTTGCCAAACCGACAACGCGCGCCCGCCAAGTCCCATACCTGCTGCACCTTGACGCGCAGGCCACCGCTGAAGTGGTCTAGCTGCAACCGCCCCATCATCACTACAAACTCATCTTCCTTGAGCTGATTGCGGTATGTGTTGAGCAACGCCTCATCGGCAGAAGCCTCAATCACGGCGGACTTGTCGTCCAGCTTGAAGAGCCCCAGCCTGCCGCGTTGCCCGTTAATGACCCGAAAGTCGCTGATGATGCCGGCCAGCACCTGGGGCTCGCGGCTGTCGAGCAGCTCATCGATCTGGGTGCGTACAAAGCGGCGCACCTCCGTGGCTACTTCGTCAAACAGATGGCCGGACAGGTAGAACCCGACGGCGGTCTTTTCCAGTGTGAGCCGCTCCTTGATGCCCCATGGCGTTGCGTCGACCAGATCGGGCTCCTGGGTGCTGGAGCCATGGGCATCATCACCCATCATGTCGAACAAACCGCCCTGGTTCACGTTGGCGAGTGTCGCGGCTGCAAAGTCAAAGGCCCGATCAATGGATGCCACCAGAGCCGCCCGGTTGAGATGGATCGAATCAAAGGCCCCTGCCTTGATCAGAGCCTCGACCGTACGCTTGTTCATGCGGGCCTTGTCCACGCGCACACAGAAATCAAAAAGGCTCTTGAAGGGCCCCTTGGTCGAGCCCTGAGGTCCTTCACCTCGCCCTTCACGGGCGGCAACGATGGCTTCGATCGCTTGCTGGCCCGTGCCTTTCACAGCCCCCAGGCCATAACGGATGACTTTGTCGGTGACTGGCTCAAACCGATAGAAACCCCGGTTCACATCCGGTGGCTCGAACGACAGGCCCATCTTTTGTGCGTCTTCGAACAACACCTTGAGCTTGTCGGTGTCATCCATTTCCACCGTCATGTTGGCGCAGAAGAACTCGGCCGTGTAGTGCACCTTGAGCCAGCCGGTGTGGTACGCCAGCAGGGAGTAAGCAGCGGCGTGTGACTTGTTGAAGCCATAGCCCGCAAACTTCTCCATCAAGTCGAACACCTCGTCGGCCTTCTCCTGACTGATGCCCTTCTCGGCCGCGCCCTTGCGAAAGATGGCACGGTGCTCGGCCATTTCCTCGGCCTTCTTTTTACCCATGGCACGCCGCAGCATGTCGGCGCCGCCCAGGCTGTAGCCGCCCAGCACCTGGGCGGTCTGCATCACCTGCTCCTGGTACACCATGATGCCGTAGGTCTCGGCCAGCACCGGCTCCACCAGCGGGTGGGGGTAGATGACCTCTTCCTTGCCATGCTTGCGGTTCACAAAGCTGGGAATCAGGTCCATAGGGCCCGGTCGGTACAACGCATTCAGGGCAATGAGGTCTTCCAGCCGGCTGGGGCGTGCCTCTTTCAACATGCCCTGCATGCCGCGGCTTTCAAACTGGAACACTGCTTCGGTCTTGCCCTCGGAGAACAGTCGGTAAGTGGGCCCATCATCGAGGGGGATATTCTCGAACGCAAAGCTCTCCTGGCCCTTGTGGCGCTTCATGATGAACTCGCGCGCAATCTCCAAAATGGTGAGCGTGGCCAGGCCCAAGAAGTCAAACTTCACTAGGCCGATGGCTTCCACATCGTCCTTGTCGTACTGGCTCACCGCAGACTCGCTGCCCGGCTGCTGGTAAAGCGGACAAAAATCGGTGAGCTTGCCGGGTGCGATGAGCACGCCCCCGGCATGCATGCCGATGTTGCGCGTCATGCCTTCGAGCTTTTGCGCCATCTCGATGACGGTCTTGACGTCTTCTTCCTTGCGCACGCGCTCGTAGAGCATGGGCTCCAGCTCCAGCGCATAGTTGTTCTTGTCGCCTTCCTTTTTCACCTCGGGCGGATAAGCCAGGGTGTAGGACATGCCGGGCTTGCCGGGCACGAGCTTGGAGATGCCATCACAAAATGTGTAGCTCATGTCCATGACCCGGCCCACGTCGCGGATTGCCGCCTTGGCGGCCATCGTGCCGAAGGTGGCGATCTGGCTCACGGCATTCTTGCCGTACTTGTCCTTGACGTAGTCAATCACCCGGTCGCGATTCGACTGGCAAAAATCGATGTCGAAGTCGGGCATCGACACGCGCTCGGGGTTCAGGAATCGCTCGAACAGCAGGTTGTATTGCAGCGGGTCCAGGTCAGTAATCTTCAGTGCATACGCAACCAACGAACCAGCGCCAGAGCCACGGCCCGGCCCCACCGGGCAGCCGTTCTGCTTCGCCCACTGGATGAAATCACCCACGATCAGAAAGTAGCCCGGGAACCCCATCTTGAGGATGGTGCCAAGCTCGAACTCCAGACGCTCGACATAACGCGGGCGCTGCTTCTCCCGCTCGGCCTCGTTAGGGAACAGGTGCTTCAGGCGATCCTCCAGCCCCTCGAACGATGCATACCGGAAATACTCGTCGATGGGCATGCCGTTGGGCGTCGGGAAATCTGGCAGCTGTGGCTTGCCCAGCACCAGGGTCAGATTGCAGCGCTGCGCAATCTCGACTGTGTTGGCGATAGCCGATGGCAGGTCGGCAAACAAGGCCTCCATCTCTGCCGAAGACTTGAAATACTGATCGCGAGTGAACTTGCGTATCCGGCGCGGGTTGGCCAGGATTTCTCCCTCGGCGATGCAGATGCGCGCCTCATGCGCCTCGTAGTCATCAGGCTCGGCAAACTGAACGGGGTGGGTCGCCACCACCGGCAGGTTCAACCGGGCAGCGAGCTGAGCGGCTGCCACCACATGGGCTTCATCGTCGTTTCGGCCGGCCCGTTGCAGCTCGATGTAAAACCGGTGCGGAAAAATACCCGCCAAGCGCAACGCAATGTCGGCGGCACCTGACTCATCCCCCTTCATCAGCGCTTGCCCTACAGGGCCCGCCTGCGCGCCAGACAGGGCAATCAATCCCTCTGACAGCTCTTCCAGCCACGTCCAGGTGCTCAGCGCTAGGTTCTTGACGATATTGCGCGTCCAGGCCCGGGCCAGCAGCTCCGACAGATTCAGATACCCCTGGCGACTCTGCACCAGGAGAATAAGGCGCGATGGGGCGCCTCCCGCCTCGCCTTCAAGAAAGATTTCTGCACCCAAGATGGGCTTGACTCCTTTACCCCGCGTTTCCTTGTAGAACTTGATCGCCCCAAAGAGGTTATTGAGATCGGTGATGGCCAGAGCGGGCTGGCCGTCCTTGGCGGCCGCTTTGGCCACCTCGTCGATGCGATTGGTACCGTCAACGACGGAGAACTCGGTGTGCAGGCGCAAATGAACAAACATGCAGGCATTGTAGAAACCCTGGCGACTCGCCTACTGGACTTGCGTCGGCAGCGCCTTGGCGCTGCTGGCGCCACCAGTACAATGCTTTTTCGTGCCTGAAATGGCGCCGGAGGCTTCCGTGACGAGTACGCCGAGCGCACTCCCCTACGGCTAAACCCCCAGGCCTTTCTTTGTGCACCTTTTTCCTTCTTTGCTGAAAGCTGCTTGCGATGCTGCGTGCCCCACTGCCCCTTGTTTCCGCCCTGCTGCTGGCTGGTTTGCTGGTTGGCTGCTCCAGCACCACAGTTGATAAAACGGCTGGCTGGAGCCCCAATCGCATCCACTCGGAAGCCCAGGACGAAATGAACAGCGGGGCGTATGACAAGGCCGTTCCTCTGCTGGAAAAGCTGGAAGGCCGTGCGGCAGGCACGCCACTGGCACAGCAGGCCCAGATTGACAAAGCCTATGCCCACTACAAGGCGGGCGAAAAGGCGCAAGCCGTCGCAACGCTGGACCGCTTCATGAAGCTGCACCCTGCCAGCCCTGCATTGGACTATGCGCTGTACCTGAAGGGCCTGGTCAACTTCAACGACAACTTGGGCCTGTTCTCATTTATCTCGCGCCAGGATCTTTCAGAGCGTGACCAAAAGGCGGCCAAAGACTCCTTTGAAGCATTCAGCGAACTGGTCACACGCTTTCCTGAGTCCCGTTATGCGCAGGACTCGCGCCAGCGCATGACCTACATCGTCAACTCGCTGGCCCAATATGAAGTGCATGTGGCGCGGTACTACTTCCAGCGTGGCGCCTATGTGGCTGCCATCAGTCGCGCGCAGGTCGCATTGGCAGACTACCAGGGCGTGCCCGCGCTGGAAGAGGCGTTGTACATTCTGATCCAGTCGTACGACGCGCTCGGAATGACCCAGCTGCGGGACGATGCACGCCGCGTGATGGACAAGTCCTACCCTCAAAGCACCTATCTGAATGGCGGCTTCAAAGGCAAGTCGGATCCGTGGTGGAAGGTTTGGTAAGCGCCATCAGCGTAGACTCAAACTCTTCGGGCGATTCCAGCCTGCGCATGGGGGGCAAAGCTGCCAGCAAGCGCTTGCCATAGCCCATCGTGATGAGGCGCGTGTCGCCCACCACCAAAATACCCCGATCCGCTTCATGCCGGATCAAACGCCCGGCACCTTGCTTAAGTGCCACCGCCGCCTCTGGCAGAGCGTAGGCAGTGAACGCTTTGCCACCGGCCATTTCGATGTGTTGGGTGCGCGCCTCCACCAACGGATCTCCAGGGGGCGGAAAAGGCAGCTTGTCGATAACCACCAGTTGCAGAGCATCGCCTGGCACATCAAACCCCTCCCAGAAGGAAGCCGAAGCCACCAGCACACAACCCGGCCGCCCGTGCGATGCCCCCTCGCGAAAACGCTCCATCAGGCGCCGCTTGGGCCACTCGCCCTGCACCAGCACCTCCAACGTGCCTGAAGCCTGCCAACGTGCTTTGAGTGCGTCGCCAATGGTGCGCAAGGCCTTGAGCGTGGTGGTCAGCACCAGCGTGCGCCCGCCCAGCGGGTCAGCGGCCAGTGCAACCCAGTCCGCCACACTACGGCTGTGGGACGGATCTGCAGGCGACGGCAACTGGCGCGGCACATACAAAGCCGCCTGCCGCGCATAGTCGAAGGGGCTGGCCACCCGAAGGATGCGAGCATCCGTGAGCCCAGCCCGTTCGGTGAACCAGGTCAACGCCTCGTCCGCACCGAGGGTCGCAGAGGTGAAAATCCACGCCCTGCCCGCGTTTGCGCTAGGCTCCTCGGGCCACGCTTCGCCGTCCGAGCTTTCAGCGGGCGACGCCAGAATCCGGGTGCGCATAGCGTCTGCAATGTCCAGCGGAGACTCGATCAGACGCAACTGGTTGCCCACATCGAGCCAACGCACCGCATCGGCCTGGCACGGGCCTGAAAACCTGGCGAGCCGGGCCAATAGTGCACTGCCCCGTTCGTACAGGCGCTCCAGATCGGGGGACATTTCGCTCACGGTGTCCAGGGCCTCCAGCGCCTGTGCACACGCCGAGGCCAATGCGCGCAACGCGGATTGCCATGCAGCGCCCGAGACACCTTCGGGAGCCTCCTCCGTCCAGCGCAATCGGCCCCCTGCTGAAATTCCATTCAGCCCCTGGAAAGCAGCGGTGCCCACGGCCAGACGGAGGTCCCGAGCAGACAACTCCAGAAGCTGCGCCAGACCTGTCCAGTCAGCCAGACCGCGCGCATGCTGCAGCCCGGCTGTCAAAATGTCGCGGGCAAAGTCCATCCATTGCCCCGTAGAAGTCTGCGTACCCAAGAACTGCACGCCTGTCTCATTGATCTGGTGGGCCTCATCGAAAACCACCACACGCACCGTCGGCAGCAACTCGGCCATTCCCGACTCACGCACAGCCACATCGGCAAAGAACAGATGGTGATTGATGACCACGATATCAGCCGCCAGTGCCTCGCGCCGAGCGCGATGGACATGGCATTCCCGAAAACGGGGACACGACGAGCCCAGGCAGTTCTCACGCGTCGAGGTGACCAGCGGGATCACTGGCGAGCGCTCATCCAGTCCCGTCAACTCCGCCAGATCGCCCGATACGGTGTGACGCGACCAGTCTTCCACCTTGGCGAGCACACGCGCCAGTCCGCGGTCCTCGGCCAGAACATCCAACCGTGCCTGCTCCATGCGGTGCAGGCATAAATAACTGGCGCGCCCCTTGAGCAGGGCCATGCGGACAGGCAGCCCCAGGATTTGCGCCAATCGGGGCAGGTCTCGAGCAAACAGCTGGTCTTGCAAGGCCTTGGTCGCCGTGGACAACAGCACGCGCTCGCCGCTAAGCAGTGCCGGAACCAAGTACGCGTAGGTCTTGCCCACTCCCGTGCCCGCCTCCACCACCAGCGCACCACCCTCGACAATGGTTTGCGCCACAGCAATGGCCATCTGGGTCTGACCGTCGCGCGGTTGAAAATGCCCATCCGCACGTGCCAGCACACCATCGGGGGCAAAGACTTCCGGCACCATCGCCACCAGCGACATCAGGCGGGCTCTTGCGGTTGAAGTTGCCGCTCCAGCCGCTCCATCGCGTCACGCAACACGAGTCGGCGCTTTTTGAGACGGCGCAGGGTGAGTTCGTCGGGTGCCGCTTCGGGCGTGCACCGGTCGATGAGGGCGTCGAGATCGGCATGTTCCATGCGCAGCTCGATCAACTGACGGTGGGGAGAGTGCAGGCTGGGTTTCAAGGCAGGAGGCCATGGGCATGGCAAAAATGCCACAGGCGGGCGGATAATACGCGCTTGGCCCGCTTTCCACGACAGGCGTTCGCATGGGCGCCCCCACAATCTGCAGCATGACCAAAGCGTTTCGCCTCATCGCCTCCACCGGCATCCACAAGGGTGACCGCGAATACCAGCAAGACCAGGTGGCCCTGATCTCCCACGAGCGGCACAACGGCTGCGTTCTGGGTGTGGTTGCCGACGGGATGGGCGGGCGCAGCGGGGGGCGCAAGGCATCAGACCAGGTCATGATGACAGCACGACAACTGTTCGAGCGGTACTCGCCTGACACCGATGACCCGGTGGCAATGCTCAAGAACATGGTTGAAGAGGCCCACATCGTCATCCGGTTGACGGCCATATCGGCAGAGCAAGAACCCCACAGCACCATTGCGGCGTTTCTCATCAATCCCCGGGGCGACTGCCATTGGGTGCATGCGGGCGACTCGCGCATTTATCACTTCCAGGGTTCCCGGCTGGCGTTTCGCACCAGCGACCACTCCTATGTGCAAGCCCTGGTGGACCGGGGAGAGCTGACGGAAGCCGAGGCCAATAACCATCCTCATTCCAACATTCTGGTAGGTTGCCTTGGCACAGAGAGCGACCCGCCCATCACTACCCACGTCATTCCGCAACTTCAGCCGGGTGATGTCTTGCTGGCCTGCAGCGACGGGGTTTGGCACTACTTTTCTCCCACCGAACTGGCATCGGTGGTCGATTCGCTGTCGCCCCGCGAAGCGACGGAGTTCCTGATTGAAAAAGCCCGCTCCCGGGCACGCGGAGGCGGCGACAACCTGTCGCTGGTGGTCGTCAAGATCGAAGCGCTGGCCGAAGAGAAAAAGATTGCACGCCTGACGCCGCTGGACACGGGTCGGCCCTGAGGGCATTGTCCGCACCACCCATCGGTGTATCGACGGGTGAGCGCGAACCCATCGAGAAACAGCAGGTGGTCCCTACCACTCTATCGGCAGCCACTCAGCCACTGATTGCTTGGCTCAGCGGCCCTTCCAAACTCAACGAGGCGCAGAAGCAGCAGGCGCTGGCAAGGGCGCTGCAGGCTTGCGGCCCTGAGCCAGGGCATCGGCTTGAGATTTTTCGATCCGCACGCGACGCTCCTGCGCCGCCTGGAGCGCCTGGGCATGTTTGGCGCGCGACTGGGCCGCGCGATCGGCGGTCGCTGCAGCGCGGGCGGCCTGTTCACTGGCCTGAACCTGGGCACGGCTAATTTGTTGCTGCGCGCGTTGGTGTGCGTCCTGGTCCCGCTGTGCCTTGGCAACATCCGGATCGGCGGATGGCTTGCGAACCTGCGCGTCAGCGCGTTTGCCTGCAGGCGGTACGGCCATTTGTTTGTCTTCAATGGCCCGCAGGCGCTCCACAGCTTTCTCCCTGCGCTCGGCATCGTTGAGTTCAATTTCCTGCGCACGCAATCGGTCGTGGGACTCCCGTGCCTTGGCACGTACGCCGCGCAAGCAATCCTCCACGGCAAAGCGTTGGAAGCACACCGCCTCATCCTGCTGCCGCCGGGCCATCAGTGCCTCGCGCTCCATTTTGATTCGGTCACGCTCCACTTTGCGATGCGCAGCGGTCGACGCGGATGCGGCATCTACTTCTACCCCCGTCGCGGCCCACGCCGGGGCGACCAGCACGGGCAGTGTTGAGCAAGCCAGCGCCAGCACAACCGCCAAAAAGCGACCACCGGTCTTGTTCATGTCAACCCCGTATCCACCATGCGGCGCTCCAGCGCCAGGAACTCCTTCGACTGCATCTCGTTGAGCCGGGACACCGTGCGCGGAAACTCGTGGGCCAAAGGCCCTTCGGTATACAACTGCTCGGGCGGCACAGCCGCCGACAGGATGAGTTTGACCCGGCGGTCATAGAGCACATCCACCAGCCAGGTAAAGCGCCGCGCAGGCGACGCCATGCTCACAGGCATGTAAGGAACATCGGACAGCAACACCGTGTGGAACTGCGTCGCAATTTCCAGGTAGTCATTCTGCGACCGAGGACCACCACACAGTGTCTTGAAGTCAAACCACACCACCCCGCCTGCCTTGCGGCGGGCGCGGATCTCGCGCGCCTCGATGTGCAGCACGGGGTCTTCGTCGTGCACTTCGGCGATTTGATCAAACGCCTGGTTCATCTCGGCATCCGCCTCTGCGCCCAGTGGCGTGTGATAGAGCTTCACGTGCTCCAAGGTACGCCGGCGGTAGTCGGTGCCGTTGTCCACGTTGACCACTTCCAGCCGCTCGTTGAGCAAGGCAATGGCTGGCAAGATGCGGTCGCGATGCAAGCCACCGGGGTACAGATCGTCAGGCTTGAAATTGGAAGTGGTCACGAAGCCGACGCCGTTCTCGAACAACGCCACCAGCAATCGGTGCAGGATCATCGCGTCCGTGATGTCCGCCACATGGAACTCATCAAAACAGATGAGCTTGTAGCGTTTGGCAATGCGCTCGCCCAGCACATCCAGCGGATTGACCGTGCCCTGAAGGGCAGCCAGTTCGCGATGCACCTCACGCATGAATTCGTGAAAGTGCAGGCGCACCTTTCGCTTCAGGGGAACAGCGTCAAAAAAGCACTCCATCAAAAAGCTCTTGCCGCGCCCCACCCCGCCATACATGTAGACACCGCGGGGAATCTCCGGGCGGTTGATCAGCTTTTTGATCGCGTTAGAGCGCCGAGCCTTGTACTGGGCCCACTCGTCCGCACAGCGCTGCAGGGCTTCCACTGCTCGCAGCTGGGCGGGGTCGCTTTGATAGCCTTTGGCGGCCAGCTCGGCCAGGTAAGCCTGTTTGACGGTCACTTTGCGGATGCTCTGATACTACAAAAATAATAGCTACAGGCGCATGTAGATCATGTACCTGTAGCTGATTGAGGCCTAAATCAGAAGTTCAGCGTGCGCTTGTCCACCGCCAGCGCTGCTTCCTTGGTGGCCTCGCTCAAGCTGGGGTGCGCATGGCAAATGCGTGCGATGTCTTCGCTGCTGGCCTTGAATTCCATGGCCACAACGGCCTCGGAGATCAGCTCGCTGGCCTGTGGGCCCACGATGTGCACGCCCAGGATCTCGTCGGTCTCGGCATCCGCCAGCATCTTGACCATGCCGGTGGTGTCGCCCAGCGCACGTGCGCGGCCATTGGCCAGGAACGGGAAGCTGCCCGCCTTGTACTTGACCCCATCGGCCTTGAGCTGCTGCTCAGTGCGGCCCACCCAGGCGATCTCGGGGCTGGTGTAGATGACCCAGGGGATGGTGTTGAAGTTGACATGACCATGCTGGCCGGCAATGCGCTCGGCCACGGCAACGCCCTCTTCCTCGGCCTTGTGGGCCAGCATAGGGCCGCGCACCACGTCGCCCACCGCCCAGACGCCGGGCAGATTGGTCTTGCAGTCAGCATCCACCACGATGGCGCCGCGCTCGTCGAGCTGCAGACCCACCGCTTCGGAGTTCAGGCCAATGGTGTTGGGCACGCGGCCGATGGAGACGATGAGCTTGTCCACGTCCAGCGACTGGGCTTCGCCCTTGGCGTTGGTGTAGGCAATGTTCACACCCTTTTTGCCGGTCTTGATCTCGCCGACCTTCACGCCCAGCTCGATCTTCAGGCCCTGCTTGTCGAAGGCCTTCTTGGCTTCCTTGGCGATCTGCTCATCCACCGCGCCCAGGAAAGTGGGCAGACCTTCGAGGATGGTGACTTCAGCACCCAGGCGGCGCCAGACGGAGCCCATTTCCAGGCCGATCACGCCCGAGCCGATGAGGCCGAGCTTCTTGGGCACGGCGCCAACGCGCAGCGCGCCGTCGTTGGACAGCACCAGTTCTTCGTCAAACGGCGTGCCGGGCAGCGCACGGGCGTTGGAGCCGGTGGCGATGATGATCTGCTTGCCGGTCAGCGTCTCTTCAGCGGCACCTGCCACTTTGATCTCGTAGCCGCCTTCGGCAGCCTTCACGAACGAGCCACGGCCGTGGAAGAAGCTGACCTTGTTCTTCTTGAACAGGTACAGGATGCCGTCGTTGTTCTGCTTCACGACGGTGTCCTTGCGGGCAATCATCTTGGCCACGTCCATCTTGACGCCAGTGGCGGTGATGCCATGCTCGGCAAAGTGCTTGTTGGCATGCTCGAAATGCTCGGACGACTGCAGCAGTGCCTTGGAAGGGATGCAACCGACATTGGTGCAGGTGCCTCCGGGAGCAGGGCCGCCCTTGTCGTTCTTCCATTCATCGATACAGGCGACATTGAAGCCCAGCTGGGCGGCGCGGATGGCGGCGATGTAGCCGCCGGGGCCACCACCGATGACGATCACATCAAATTGTTTGCTCATGGGAAATCTCGTTCAGTCAGTTGGAGAAAGACCCACCGGCGGGCAGGACCAGAGGCCGGGCCACGCGGGTGGGTCGATACAGTCAGGGGATCAGATGTCGAACAGCAGGCGCGATGGGTCTTCCAGCGCGTCCTTCATCGCCACCAAGCCCAGCACGGCTTCGCGGCCGTCGATGATGCGGTGGTCATAGGACATGGCCAGGTAGTTCATCGGGCGGATCACGATCTGGCCGTTTTCGACCACGGCGCGGTCCTTGGTGGCGTGCACGCCCAGAATGGCCGACTGGGGCGGGTTGATGATGGGGGTGGACAGCATGGAGCCGAACGTGCCGCCATTGGAGATGGAGAACGTGCCACCGGTCATTTCTTCAATGCCCAGCTTGCCTTCGGCAGCCTTCTTGCCGAACTCGGCGATCTTCTTCTCGATGTCGGCGAAGCTCATTTGGTCTGCATTGCGCAGGATGGGCACCACCAGACCACGGGGCGAGCCCACGGCGATACCGATGTCGAAGTAGCCGTGGTAGACGATGTCGTTGCCGTCCACCGAGGCGTTCAGCACAGGGTACTTCTTGAGGGCATGCACAGCAGCCTTCACGAAGAAGGACATGAAGCCCAGCTTGGTACCGTGCTCCTTGGTGAAGCTGTCCTGGAACTTCTTGCGCAGGTCCATCACCGGAGCCATGTTCACTTCGTTGAACGTGGTCAGGATGGCGTTGGTCGATTGCGACTGCAGCAGACGCTCGGCTACGCGGGCACGCAGGCGGCTCATGGGCACGCGCTGCTCGGGGCGGCCGCTCAGGTCTTCCTTGCCAGCGGGCGCTGCCACCTGGGGCAGTGCCTTGGAGGGCACACCGGTGGGGATCACGCTGGGGGCTGCCACGGCGGTCTTGGCGCCACCGGCCACAGCGGCCAGCACGTCGCCCTTGGTCACGCGGCCATCCTTGCCCGAACCGGCCACGGCCGACACAGACAGGTTGTTGTCGGCCAGTAGTTTGGCAGCCGCAGGCATGGCCACGTCACCCTTGGAGCCACCGGCAGCAGCGGGGGCGGCAGCAGGCGCTGCTGCGACAACGGGAGCAGCTGCTGCTGGAGCAGGAGCTGCCGCACCGGCCTTGCCTTCGGTGTCGATCTTGGCGATGAGCTGGTCGGCCACCACCGTGGCGCCGTCGCCCTGAACGATTTCAGCCAGCACGCCAGCGGACGGTGCGGGCACTTCGAGCACCACCTTGTCGGTTTCGATCTCGATCAGGATTTCATCCACCGCCACGGCCTCACCGGCCTTTTTCTTCCAGGTCAGCATGGTGGCTTCGGCCACGGATTCGGAGAGCTGGGGGACTTTGACTTCTACGATAGCCATATCAATTCTTTCGGAATGGGGTTTTGTTCTGTTGTCGGGTCGCAGCTGGCCTTACTTGGTCAGGACAAAACCCTTGAGCTTGGCAAACGCGCCGTCCACCAGCGCCTTTTGTTGTTCTTGGTGCAGGTGCGAGTAACCCACGGCTGGCGATGCCGAAGCAGCGCGGCCGGAGTAGCCCAGCTTCTGGCCTTCGAGCATGTTCTCGTGGATGTAGTGCTGCACGAAGAACCAGGCACCCTGGTTCTGTGGCTCGTCCTGGCACCACACCACGTCGGTGGCGTTGGGGTACTTCTTCAGTTCAGCGGCAAACGCCTTGTGCGGGAAGGGGTACAACTGCTCGACGCGCAGGATCACCACGTCGTCGGCTTCCTTCTCTGCGCGCTTCTTCACGAGGTCGTAGTAAACCTTGCCCGAGCATGCGATCACACGCTTGACCTTGGCTGCCTTCTTGACGATGGATTCATCCTGCTCGGGAATCACCGTTTGGAAGCTGCCCTTGGTGAACTCGGACAGCGGCGAGGTCGCATCCTTGTTACGCAGCAGCGACTTGGGTGTCATGATGATCAGCGGCTTGCGCAGATCACGCACCATCTGGCGACGCAGCACGTGGAAGATCTGGCTGGCCGTGGTGGGCTGTACGATCTGCATGTTGGCGTCGGCAGCCAGCTGCATGAAGCGCTCCAGACGGGCCGAGCTGTGCTCTGGGCCCTGGCCTTCGTAGCCGTGGGGCAGCATCAGGGTGATGCCGTTCACCCGGCCCCACTTCACTTCGCCGGAGGCGATGAACTGATCGATCACCACCTGGGCGCCATTGGCGAAGTCGCCGAACTGCGCTTCCCAGATCACCAGGGTGTTGGGGTCGTTCGATGCATAGCCGTACTCGAAGCCCAGCACCGCTTCTTCAGACAGGATGGAGTCGATGACCACAAAGGGGGCCTGGTTCTCCGCCACGTTCTGCAACGGCACGTAGGTACCAATGTCCCACTTCTCGCGCTTTTGGTCATGGATCACGGCGTGACGGTGCGTGAACGTGCCACGGCCGCAGTCTTCACCGGACAGGCGCACGGGATAGCCGCTGGCCACCAGCGAGGCAAATGCCATGTGCTCACCCATGCCCCAATCCACAGGGATGTCACCACGGCCCATGGCCGCGCGGTCGTCATACACCTTCTTCACCAACTGATGCGGCGTCACGCTCTCGGGGATGGTGGTGATCTTCTCAGCCAGGCGCTTCCACTCTGCCAGAGGAATAGCCGTGTCTCCAGCATCGGTCCACTTCTTGCCCAGGAACGGGCTCCAGTCCACCGCGTACTTGCTCTTGAAGTTGGTCAGCACGGGATCGACCGTGTGCTTGCCCGCATCCATAGCAGCGCGGTAGGCCTTGACCATGTCATCGCCCAGTGACTCGCCCAGACCCTGCGCTGCCAGCTTGTCGGCGTACAGCTTGCGTGTGCCGGGGTGTGCGCCGATCTTCTTGTACATCAGCGGCTGGGTCAGAGCCGGGGTGTCCTGCTCGTTGTGGCCCAGCTTGCGGAAGCAGATGATGTCCACCACCACGTCTTTCTTGAACTCCATGCGGAACTCAAGCGCGAGCTGAGTGGCCAACACCACGGCTTCCGGATCATCACCGTTCACATGCAGTACAGGCGACTCGATCATCTTGACGATGTCGGTGCAGTAAAGCGTGGAGCGGGTGTCACGTGGATCGGACGTGGTGAAGCCGATTTGGTTGTTGATGATGATGTGTACCGTACCGCCCGTGTAGTAGCCACGGGTCTGGGCCAGCGCCAGAGTTTCCTGGTTGACACCTTGGCCTGCAAAGGCTGCGTCACCGTGCACCAGCACGGGCAAAACCTGCTTGCCGTGTGGATCGGCACGGCGGTCCATGCGAGCGCGCACGGAGCCTTCAACCACGGGATTCACGATTTCCAGGTGAGAAGGGTTGAACGCCAGCGAAAGGTGAACAGGACCGCCAGGGGTGGTCACGTCCGAGCTGAAGCCCTGGTGGTACTTCACGTCACCCGCGGGCAGATCTTCAGGAGCAGTGTGATCGAACTCAGCGAACAGGTCCTTAGGCATTTTGCCCAGCGAGTTGACCAGCACGTTCAGGCGGCCGCGGTGGGCCATGCCGATCACGATTTCTTGCACGCCCTTCGCACCGGCGGACTGGATCAGCTCGTCCATGGCGGCGATGAAGCTCTCGCCACCTTCCAGCGAGAAACGCTTTTGGCCAACGTACTTGGTGTGCAGGAAGCGCTCTAGGCCTTCAGCAGCAGTCAGGCGGTCAAGGATTTGCTTCTTCTTGTCAGCACCAAAGCTGGGCTTGCTACGAATCTTTTCCAGCTTTTCCTGCCACCAGCGCTTCTGGTTCTGGTCGGTGGCATACATGTATTCGGCGCCGATGGAGCCGCAATAGGTCTCGCGCAACGCATTGATCAGCTCACGCAATGTCATCGACTCTTTGCCGAAGAACGTGTTGCTGGTGTTGAACACAGTTTCCTGATCAGCATCGCTGAAACCGTAGAACGAGGGCTCCAGTTCAGGAATCGCGGGGCGCTCAGTGCGCTTCAAGGGGTCCAGATCGGCCCAGCGCTGGCCCACGTTACGGTAGGCAGCGATCAGTTGCTGAACGGCGGTGCGCTTGCGGCCCAGCTCAGAGTCCGCGCCGGTGGCGACCACGACCTTGGTTCCGCCTTGCTTGGCACGCTCGGCAAAGGCATTGATGACGGGGAGGTGCGGGACGTCTTTGGCGTTGCTGCCATCCACTGCGGGAACGTGCTGCAGCGCATCAAAGTACTCGCGCCACGTATCGGGCACGCTACCGGGATTGGCGAGGTAGTTCTCGTACATCTCTTCGACATAGGGCGCATTGCCGCCGAAGAGGTAAGTGTTGCCTTGGTAGGCTTGATAGACGGATGTCGTATCGCTCATATTCCGCTGACCTCCGCTTTCCTTGGGAAAGCATTAGCTGGTTGAGAAACCTTCCGCGACACGGCTGAACCGGTTGGCGGATGCGACTGTGGCTGGGGAAGGGCCTTGGTACGGGCGCCATTGTGCCACCGAACCGAAGTCCGCCCCCAAAAAGTGCATCCAGGCCATCACTGCACGGCGCAAAAAACTGCACCGCTCAGCACCTCGCGTACATTGCAGGTATCCCATTGCAACCCCCACTCCATGCCGCATCACCAACTTCAGGACAAAGCCTTTTTGCTGCTGCTCGCCCTTGTCACCGTCGCGTTCGGGGCGATCCTGTGGCAGTTTCATGGTGCCGTTTTCTGGGGCGTCATCCTCGCCATTCTTTTTGCTCCGTTGCACCGCAAATTGCTGAGGAAAATGCCCAAGCGGCCCACACTGGCCGCGCTGTGCACACTCGGTTTGTGTCTTGTGGTGGTGATTTTGCCCATGACGGCCATCACGGTGTCGCTGATTCAAGAAGCCACCGCCATCTATGAAAGGGTGCGCTCCGGCCAAATCAATTTCGGGCTGTATCTGCAGCAAGTCATTGCCGCACTCCCCGCCTGGGCTGCCAGTCTGCTCGACCGCCTGCAACTGACCAGCGTTGGCGAGCTGCAACAAAAGCTTTCATCCTTTGCGGTGCAGGCCAGTCAATTTGTTGCAACACAGGCACTGAGCATCGGTCAAAACACCCTGGAGTTCATCGTCAGCTTCGGCATCATGTTGTACTTGTTGTTCTTCTTGCTACGCGACGGCGCCAGTCTGGCGGTGCGTATAGGCCAAGCCACCCCCCTGGAAGACACCCATAAGCGCCAGTTGGTCAGCAAATTCACCACCGTGATCCGGGCCACGGTCAAAGGCAACATCGTGGTGGCTGCATCTCAGGGTGCGCTGGGCGGCATGATTTTCTGGATCCTGGGCATTCAGGGACCGGTACTGTGGGGAGTTCTCATGGCCTTCCTGTCGCTCTTGCCGGCCGTAGGTGCTGGGCTGATCTGGGTGCCTGTGGCGATCTACTTTCTGGCTACGGGGGCTGTATGGCAAGGCGTGGTGCTGACTGCGTTCGGTGTCTGCGTGATCGGACTGGTGGACAACATACTGCGTCCCATCTTGGTAGGCAAAGACACCAAGATGCCAGACTACATCGTGCTGATTTCCACCTTGGGGGGCATGGCCTTGTTTGGCCTGACAGGGTTCGTGATCGGCCCGGTGATAGCCGCACTCTTCATGGCCAGTTGGGATCTTTTCGCGCCGCCGCCAGCCACAGATGTACCAACCCGGTGACGCCGGTACTATGAGTCACTCCGCGGATATCCATACTTCCGTCTACTGCGGGGTGAAGACTGTAGCAACTGCCGTAGACAACGCCGAGGAGATGATCGGGCGCGCTCTTCAGGAACTCGCTGACACCTAGACGTAGTCCAGTAGATCGCTGGCCAGGATCGCTGACCTACTCATAGACCGACCATAGACCGACGCCAACTGCTACACATCCAGTCCCTGCAACGCAACCCAGAAACAACGCACTTCGCTGCCCTGTAAATTGCCGAGAAGCCGAGCCGTTGAGAGCTCCGAACACTTGACCAACGACATCGTCCTCGACTGCGCTCTGCATCACGAAAGCCAACTGACCTTGCCTCTGTGTAGTGGAGTTCTGAACCCACGCTTCACGCGGCATTTTTGCGCTGTGTGACCAGTCCTGAATTAAGTTGACGCCTGGGACGGTGATTCAAGTCGGCGAATACCGACCAAGGACGCGCAATGCACCGCATCGGGCGTTTGCATTTTCAACGATAGATGCGGCCGCTCGGCGTTGTAGATCTGGACCGACTGGCGCACCATATGCCGGGCCTGCTCCAGATCGGCGGGCCGCTGCAGCAGCAGCGCTGCTCTTGAGGATGCCGTTGACCCGCTCGGCCATCACATTCTGGTAGCAGTCGTAGCCGTCGGCTATCGAGCATTGCAGGTCGTGCCGATGGTGGATGGCCTGGTAGTAGCTTGAGTTGTATTGCCTGTCTCGGTCCCTGTGAAATATCAGCCCGGGTAGTGGACGGCGACGCCACCACGCCATGGTCAGCGCGCCCTTGACTGGGCTGGCCTGCATGTGCGACTGCAGGCTCCTGCCCCAACCTGACGGCTGAACAGGTCGATGACGGCGGCCAGGTACAGCCAGCCCTCGTCGGTGGCGATGTAGGCGATGTCACCACTCCAGCGCTGATTGAACTGCTCAGGGTTGAAGCGCAGCTGCAGCAGGTCCGCAGTCACCGGCAGGCTGTGGCGGCTGTCGGTGGTCACCACGAACTTGCGTTTCGTCTTGGCCTGGATGCCGTGCTGCTGCATGAGCTTACGAACCCGGTCTTTACCCAGCCGATTGCTGCCAATCAAGCCAGAGACGTCTGCCGTTTTGTAGCCCGCCAATTCCATTCAATGAAAATCCCGACTCCCCTGCAGTGCCTGCCCCATGCGGCCCAGCAGTGGTGTCAGGTCCTTGAAGCGCTGTGCCACCAGGTGGCGCACCACGGCCGTGCTGCCGGGTGGGCCGGCGCTGCATTGCCACACCCCTTCCACCGCCAGCAGTTGTGACCGCAGCAGCGCATTGCGCCACACATCCACCATCGCAGGCCAGACGATGACGTTAACGGGGCCGGTTTCGTCCTCCAGCGTGACGAACATGGTGCCCTTGGCGGTGCCAGGGCGCTGGCGCACGGTGACGATGCCACAGGCGCGCACCTTGCGGCCGTTGGCTGCGCTGTGCAGTTGCAGGGCGGTTTGCAGACGCCAGCGTGCCAGGCGGGGGCGCAGCAGGGCCAGGGGGTGGCGGCGCAACGTAAGACCGGTGGCAGCGTAGTCGAACAGGATCTCTTCCCCCTCTGGGGCCTCGGGCAGTTGCAGCGGGGCCTCGTGCACGGGCACATCGCGCCAAAGGGGTGGCGCGATGTGCTGTGCGGCGGCGTCCCACATCTGCTGGCGCCGGTGGCCCGACAGGCTGGCCAGGGCGTCGGCAGCAGCCAGTGCCTGCAGGTCTTGCTGGCTCAGTTGCGCACGCAGGGCCAGGTCTTCGGTGGTGACAAAGGCGGGGCCTGTGGCGCGGGCGTGCAGCAGGCGCTGGGCAGCGTCTGCGTGCAGGCTGCCTACCAGCCGCAGGCCCAGGCGCACGGCGGGCTGGGGCAGCAGCGGCGCGCCCAGGCCGCGTGCGGGGCGCAGCGGCTCTGCGTTGCCCTCCAGGGTGCAGTCGATATCGCTCACGGTCACGTCGATGGGCAACACGCGCACGCCGTGGCGGCGGGCGTCCTGCACCAGTTGCGAGGCGCTGTAAAAGCCCATGGGCAACGAGTTGAGCAGCGCGGCCAGAAAACACGCGGGCTCATGGCACTTGAGCCAGCTACTGGCGTAGGCCAGCAGCGCAAAGCTGTGGGCGTGGCTCTCGGGGAAGCCGTATTCGCCAAAGCCCAGCATCTGCTGGAAGATGGCCTGGGCAAACTCGGTGCGGTAGCCGCGCGCCTCCATGCCGCCGATCAGGGGGCGCTCGAACCGGTGCACACCGCCCTTGCGCTTCCAGGCAGCCATGGATCGGCGCAGATCGTCGGCCATACCGGCCGAGAACCCGGCGGCCACCATGGCGATCTGCATCACCTGCTCCTGAAAGATGGGCACGCCGAGAGTGCGCGCCAGGGCAGCCTCCAGCTCGGGTTTTTCGAGTTGCAGAGGCTCACCCCTGCGCCGGCGCTCGCGCGCCTGCAAGTAGGGGTGCACCATGCCGCCCTGGATGGGGCCAGGCCGCACGATGGCAACCTCGACCACCAGGTCGTAGAACTCGCGCGGCTGCAGGCGGGGCAGCATGCTCATCTGGGCGCGGCTTTCGATCTGGAACACGCCCACGGTGTCGGCCGCGCAGATCATGTCGTAGGTGGCGGGGTCTTCGCGCGGGATTTCCTTGAGCCCCCAGCGCTCGCCGCGCAGGGCTGCGCGCAGGTTGAGGCAGCGGCGCAGCGCGCTGAGCATGCCCAGGGCCAGCACATCGACCTTGAGCAGGCCCATGTCATCGAGGTCGTCCTTGTCCCACTGGATGACGGAGCGGTCCTTCATGCTGGCGGGCTCCACCGGCACCAGCCGCGTGAGCTTGCCCTGGGTCAGCACAAAGCCGCCCACATGCTGGCTCAGGTGGCGCGGAAAGTCCTTCAGATCGGCCGCCAGCTCCAGCCACAGCCGGGCGGTGTGGCGGTGCAGGGGTGTGCCCAGGCTTTGCGCCAGTTCTTGCAGGCGGTCGGATGCAAATTCTTCGTCAAACCAGTGGTGGTCTTTGGCAAACGCATCGACCAGCGCGGGCGCCACGCCCAGGGCCTTGCCCACGTCGCGCAGGGCGCTGCGCGTGCGGTAGCAGGTGACCACGGCAGCAATGGCGGCGCGGTCGCGGCCGTATTTGTTGTAGATGTACTGGATGACTTCCTCGCGCCGGTCATGCTCAAAGTCCACGTCGATGTCGGGCGGCTCGCTGCGCTCCTTGCTGATGAAGCGCTCAAACAGCAGGTGGGATTGTTTGGGGTCCACTGCCGTGATGCCCAACACATAGCAGACCACCGAATTGGCGGCCGACCCGCGCCCCTGGCACAGGATGCCCACGCTGCGCGCAAACCGCACGATGTCATACACGGTGAGAAAGTACATCTCGTACCTGCAGTACGCGATCAAGTCCAGCTCCTTGCGGATCTGCGCGGCGATCGCCTCGGGCACTCCGTCAGGGTACAGGCCTGCCGTGTTGGCATCGACCAGCCAGGCCAGGCCCTGGGCGGGCGTCATGCCCTGGGGCACGGTCTCCAGCGGGTACTGGTACTGGATCTCACTCAGGCTGAAGGTACAGCGCCCGGCGACGGTGAGTGTGGCCGCCAGCAAATCGGGTGGGTAGAGGCCCGCCAGCCGCACGCGCTGGCGCAGGTGGCGCTCGGCATTGGGCTGCAGCGCAAAGCCGCACTCGGCCACAGTGCAACCGAGCTTGACGGCCGTGATCACATCCTGCAGCGGCTTGCGCGAGCGGGCGTGCATGTGCACATCGCCCGCCGCCACCAGCGGCAGATGCAGCGCAGCGCCCACACGCTGCAGCGTGGCCAGCCACAGACTGTCGTCGGGGGCCATGTGCAATTCGACCGCCAGCCACACATACTGAGCCTTTTGAGGGCCCAATTGGCTTGTAGCGCTAGTGATACATGCGCTGAGCGCTACAAAATCAGAAGCATCAAAGTGCTGGCGGCATGGCGCCAGCAGCAACTCGCACCCTTGCAGCAAATGCCAGGGGCTGCCCACACCCACGTGGTAGCGCCCCTTGGGTGCGGCGGCACGGGCGGCAGTGATGAACTCGCACAGGTTGCCCCAGCCCTCGGCATCGCGCGCCAGCGCCACCAGCCGCAGGTCGCCCCACAAAAACTCACTGCCCACGAGGAGATGCAGGCCACATTCCTTGGCCGCACCCCAGGCACGCACCACCCCGGCCACCGAGCATTCGTCCGTCAGCGCCAGCGCCTGGTAGCCAAGCTTGGCAGCGCGTGCCACCAGCTCTTGCGGGTGCGATGCGCCCCGCTGAAAGCTGAAATTGGACAGGCAATGCAGCTCGGCATAGTCTGGCAGCTCGGCAGCGCCCGCCAAGGGGCCTGGCACCGCAGAGGCCTGTGAAGGGGGTCGATGCGTCAAGCCCATGGACAACCGCCCTGCCCGCTTACCCAAAGATCCCGTGCAGAAACCAGCGGTGGGGGCGTGCCACCGTCGCCGTGCCATCCAGCGCAGGCGCCAGGCGCTCGCGAAACACCCACACCAGCCCCGCCACATTGTTGTGGGCTACGAAATAGTCGCGTAAGGCCAGGCCGGCGCAGGGGTGCGCCGGGTCCACCGCGTCGTCCGTGGCAGACCACCAGCCCGCCTCAAACCGGTGGGGCCCGGCCAGCAGGCGCAACAAGCCGTGGTGGCAAGGCCGGTTGCCCTGCACTGCCAGCCGCCGGGGCGGGTTCAGCAGCCAGGTGGGTAGCAAGGGGGCATCTGGGACAATGCCCTGCAAAACATCGTCCGCACGCGCAGAAGCAGGACTGGCGGGTGTATGCGTGGCAGCGGAGGACGTACCCAGCATTTCGGTGGCCGGGCGCCATTGCTGCATGCGTTCGGGCCGGTGGTCGGCCAGCAGCGCCGGTGCCATCACATGGTCGGCCCCCAGGCGGGCCGACAGGCGCTCCAGCAGTTGGTGCAGAGCCTCGCCTGGGGTACCTGCCGGATCGGCGCTGCCATGGCTTGCAAGGCTGCGCCCCCCCACCTCCCCCGGGGGCAGCAGGCTGGCACTGCGGTGCGGCAGCGGGGCCGCGTCGAGCAGTCGCAGCGTGATCTGGTTGACCGGCGCGGCCAGCGTGGTGCGCGCCAGGTTTTCGGCCAGTAAGCGCCGCAGGTGCGCCAGGTCGTGGGTGGCCTGGGCGGTGCGCACCTGCAGCGCCTGGGTGGGGGGCAGCACCACGCCATCGATGCGCCGCAAGTCGTGGCGCCATGCCAGCTCCAGCGCCAGTACGCCCTGCTGGCGCGCCTGCAGCCAGGCCTGCAGGGCCGTGAGGCTGCGGTTGGCGCTCCACAGCAGTGCGTCGGCCGACGCGGCCAAGGCGGGCAGCTCGGTGGTCAACACAAACTGCTCGGGCAGTTGCAGCCAGGCATGGGCTTCAGGGGCATCGCCCAAGGCCTGGTCCAGCACCCGCAGCACACCCGCCCCCAGGCGCCGCGCCACGCCCGCGCGCGGCAAGGCCCGCAGCGCCCCCCAGGTGCGGCACCCCATGCGCTCCAGGCTGGCCACATGGGGGCGCAGTGCTGTCAGCGTGTGCAAAGGCAGGTTCTCTGCCCTGTCCTGCGGCGGGCAGATGCGCCCGGCCAACGCCATACGCAGCCTGGCCTGGGCGACCAGGGCGGTGGGGCCTGTGCCCCACACAGTCGGTGCGTGGGACAGCAAAGCCGTGGTCGATCCGCAGGAATGGACAGGGTTTTCAGTGCTGCTGGCGGCTGGATGGACAACGCTATGCCCTTCGCATGAGACGGACGCATCGGCCCAGGCTTGCAGCACCAGCGCCTGCAGCGCCTCGCGCCCGCCCCACAGGCGTTCGGTGGTGGACACTTCCAGCAACACCGCCTCGCCATCGGCCAGCGCCACACGCGGCGTAAAGCACAAAGCCCACCAGCCTGCGGCGGAGTTCAGCGCTTCGGTACTTCTATTGGTGTCTGTACCCGCCAAGGCGGTGGCCTCATCGCACCAGGGCAATGGCAGAGCGATCCAGTGCATGCCTGCTCCCTTCTGGTCTGCCCCCCGGTGCATTGCGCGCCAGCAGGGCACCGGAGCCCCCAGCCACCCGCATAGCCACAGCCTGGCGGCCCGCCACCAGGGCACTCGCCGCCTCCTGCGCCGCACGGCGCCGCTCGGCCTGTGCCAACAGCACCTGCGCCAGCTGAGGGTGGCAGCCCGGGAGACGGAGCACTTGCGCCAGCGGAGGCCCCCGGCGTTTGAGGATCTGCACCTGCATGCCAGGGGCTGCTGCGGCATCCCCTGGCAGGGCCAGCCCCTGCACTTGCAGCCGCAACTGGGCCGGCGACGCCTGAGACACCTGTGATGCGGGCCATGAGGCATCGACCGGACGAAACACCCACAACAATTGCTGCTGCTGGGCCGCCGCCCATTGCAACCGCCGCAGGGAGGCAGGCTGTGCCTGGGGCAGCCAGGCCATGACGGCCAGCACGCCTTGGCAGCGCAGTGACTGCTCGGCCGCCCACAAGGCGACCATGGGCGAGTCGGCATGCACCACACACACCCGCTCTGCCCGCAACCCCTGCGACTGCAGGGCCGGGCCAAAAGGCTCGCACGGCGGCGCCACCAGCACCACCGCCCCGCTCTGCCTGGCCGTGGCCTGCACCAGTGCGGGCAGCACCAGTTGCCATTCGTGCAAGCCCGCCAGAGGCTGAAGCACTTCGCTCAGGGCCCCCACGGGCCAGCCGCCACCCGGCAGCTGGGCGTCCAGCGCGGCGTGGCCCGTAGGCAGGACGCGCTGCGTGCTTGTACCCAGCGCGTCGGCATGCCACACCCCAGGTACGGCAATCGGCAAATCGGACGCAACCCGCAAAGAGGGGTGTGGCGCAGGCATGGTGGTGGGAGAGGTTCAGTCAACACGAATACTGTAAATATAACCAGTATTTTGCCATATGGGGGAACCTGCGGGTGAAACCTCACCAAAGAGGTCGGTCTGAGGGGATAGGCGCGCGCTGGCAAACGGCATACGCGTTCAGGGCAGCGCCGATGGGCGCCAGCAAGCACCGCCAGCGGCGGGGAACCACCGAAGGGGCAACCAGCCGCACCAGCAGGATCGATATGGTCAGGGATGCTCTGCACGAATCATCGTACAGAGCATCCCTAGAGCGAGCGCATCGCCCAGTCGCACCAGTCCGCCACCGCCGCATCGGCAGGCGTGGCACGGTCCGAGAGCTGGGGCCAGCGGCGGTGGCTGGCGTTCAGGATGCTTTGCAGTTGCCACAAGGCCTCGCGCCCCACCAGAGCGACCTCCGCCATGCCAATGGCATCCCCTTGCAATTGCGCCAGCAACTCCCCCTGATGCCGGGGGTGTGAGCCCGCTTCTATCAAGGCTTTTTGTAATGCTAGGAGGCGGGAATCGGTAAACGCAAAGGCGCTGCCTGCAGGAGACTTGGCCGCCGTGTCTGGGGGCAAGGCCGCCTTGAGCTGGTCCCAGTAGGCAAAGGCTTCGGCCAGCAATTCGATCTGGCGCGGTGCATCGTTGCCCAGGGGCATCAGGGCTGATTCGCGGGCCACTTCCTCCTGCAACAGCGGCAGGATGAACGCCACCAGTGCCGAAGGAAACTTGCGGTGGTTGAGCCGCAGCACCAGCGACAGCCGCTGTGCGGGCATGTCGTCGTATTTTTCGTAGAACGCTGCCACCACTTCGGCCAGCAGCAGGATGCGGCCCATGGGTGTGATGTCCGCCCCCAGCAAGGCGCGCGGGTAGCCACTGCCGTCCATGCGCTCATGGTGCTCCAGCACGGCCACCTCGGCAGCGCGTGGGTACGCCTGCGTGTCGCGAATCATGAGCATGGCCGATATGGGATGGGCCACAAGGTGCTTGCGCCCTACCCCCACCACCTTGTGGTCCGGGTCATCCCAGGCGGGGTCCATGTGCAGCACACCCAGGTCATGCAGCAGTGCAGCGGCAGCCACCGTGCTGCAGTCGCGTTCGCTCAGCCCACTTTTGACGGCCAGAAATACCGCCACGGTGGTCATCACCAGACTGTGCTGGAACAGCGTGGGCCGCTGGTCACGCATCACGGTAAGCTTGCAGGCCATGGCAGAAGGCAACGGCAGGGACCGCAGGGGCGCCAGCAACCGGGCACCTGAGCCCAGGGCCTCGGCCAGCATGGCGGGCAGGGTTTCCTGCTCGATGAGCGCCTGGCCCAGGGCCAGCAGGGCCGGCACGTCCACCGGGTTTTCAATCGACAGATGACGGTCAATGGGTTCGCGCAGCTTGTGCTGTACCAGGCGGTCATACAGGCGGCTGTCGATGCGCGCCCCCTTCTCCACCAACTTGATGCCGTTGTCCGTGTAGATGGCAGCACCGGCAACGACTGTGCGCCGGTCGGCCATGTCGGTCAGCGCACGCAAGTAGTAAGGACTGTCAGCGTCCTCGGTATCCGCTGAAAGAAGAATATCGGTCATGCAAGCAACACAAATCGTTGCTTCGCACTATATGGGGTTCTCTTGCAAGGCACTGACTCGCATGACGCGATACAGACACACAATCTTGATGCACATCAAGCAGCACGGGCTGCTGCAAGCCCTTGTTTTTGCCACATGACGCGCATCGCATGTCCAGATGCCCCAAGCCAAGGCCTTGACCAGCCGGCCTTTACGGGGTGTCCAAGTCCCTTGTCACCCCAATGTCATTGTTCCAAATAGGAATCAGGGTTTTCATTAGGCGATGCCGTTGAGAGTCCACTTTTTGACCACCCTCGCCAGTCAGGCTTGGGTAAACCCTGAAAAGTTCCGCCTCGATTGTTCACAATACTGGAACAGTTAGTTCGCGACCCGGTGGTTTTTCTCTGTACCCCATCGGCGTACAGTTCATCCCATCGATGAGCCGAACCCGCAAGGCGACTCACCGAATCCGGTTCAGGAATGGTTTTTGACCCGGCTTTTTT
>NZ_JADHVT010000043.1 GCF_016783915.1 Acidovorax sp. | reverse complement strand
TGCCGCGTCATCTCGGCGTGCGCGGCCTGCGTGATGGGCTGGGCATTGGCTGCGCGCTGCACCAGCGCCTGCGCAAACTCGGCCGGTATCAAGAAGCTCACCTGCTCGCCGTCGAGCCGCTTGGCTACGTTGACGCCCAACACCCGGCCTGCGTCGTCCACTGCGGGGCCACCGCTCATGCCGGGGTTGAGCGCGCCGCCAAAAAAGATGCGCGGGTAAAAGCTGCGCTTGACCAGCCCGTTGTAGGTGCCCTCGGTCACCGCAAAGCCGATGTCCAGCGGGTTGCCCAGCGAGTAGATGCGCTCGCCCTGCGCCAGCGCGTCGGTGGAGGGCCGAAAGCTCAGCACCGGCGTAGCGGCCGTGCGCCCCTTGGCGCGCAGCACGGCCAGGTCGCGCTGCACGTCAAACGCCAGCAGCTCCACCTCGCCCTCCTGCCCCTCCATCGTCACGTACACGCCCCGGTAGCGCTCGGGCTCCAGCGCGAGCTGGCTGGCCACGTGAAAGTTGGTGACGATCAGCCCATCGGCCGACACAAAAAAGCCCGAGCCAATCGACGCCTGCGTGTTGGCGTTGCGCAGCAGCGTGCGGATCTGCACCAGCTTGTCGCGCGACAGCTCATAAATGCGCCGCGCATCGCGCGACAGCAGGGCCGCATCGGCGGCTGTGGGTGCGGCGGCTGCAGCGCCCCCCGGTGTGGGTTTTGTGCCATCCACAGGGGCACTGCCTGCCGGGCGCGTGGCCGGGGTGTTGGCAGTTGCGGGTTGGGGGGCGGGCTGTGCGTGCGCCAGCGCACACAGCAGCAAAAGCAGCGACGAGGTCGCCAGCCGCAAGGGCCGAATCAAAGGGAGGGGCATCGCGGTATTCTATGAACGCCCTGCGACAAGCCGTTTGACGTTCTCCTTTCCGTCGGCCCCGTTTGCAACCATTCACCCGCCACTCCATCCCACGCACCCATGCAACCCACCCACACCTATCCCATCGGCACGCCCGGCCAACCCTGGGGCGCTGCAGAACGCGACCAGTGGCGCGCACGCCAGGTGCGCCAGCGCAGCTACGCCGAAGACGTGCTCACGGCCATCGAGGCACTGCGGGGCCGGTTTGACGTGGAGATGTATGGCGACGTGATTTATGGCGACGCCCAGCACCCGGCAGAGCGCTTTCCCCTGCGGGGCCTGCGCAGCCGCGAGTGGCAGCCCGGCCTGCCCACCGTGCTGGTGACCGGGGGAGTGCACGGCTACGAAACCAGTGGCGTGCACGGCGCACTGCGGTTTGTGGACACGCACGCCGAGCGCTTTGCAGGCCGCGCCAACCTGCTGGTGGTGCCGTGCGTGAGCCCCTGGGCGTACGAGCGGTTTCAGCGCTGGAACTTTGACGCCATCGACCCCAACCGGTCGTTCCGCGACGGCTCGCCCGCGCAGGAGTCCGCGGCCCTCATGCGCCTGGTGGCGCCGTTGCATGGGCAGTTTGCCGCCCACATCGACCTGCACGAAACCACCAACACCGACGAATCCGAATACCGCCCCGCCGTGGCCGCACGCGACGGCAAGGTGTTCGAGCCCGGCAGCATCCCCGACGGCTTTTACCTGGTGGACGACACCGACAACCCGCAGCCCGCCTTCCAGCAAACCATCATCGAGGCCGTCAGCCGCGTCACACACATTGCGCCAGCGGACGAGAAGAACGAAATCATCGGCTCGCCCGTGGTGGCGCCGGGCGTCATCCACTACCCGATGAAGCAGTGGGGCCTGTGCGCGGGCATCAGCGGCGCGCGCTACACCACCACAACGGAGGTCTACCCCGACAGCCCCCGCGCCACGCCCGAGCAGTGCATTGATGCACAGGTGGCGGCGGCCTGTGCGGCGGTGGAGTTTGTGCTGGCCGACGCGCAACTCTGAGAGTTGCGGCCCTGTGCGGCGCAGCTTCGTATTTTTGGTGCTTTCTTAGCGCTCGTTACCCAGCGCTTCCCAAAGCGCCCAGCAGCCGGGCACTCACCTCGGCCTCATCGATCGCCGCGAATGCCATGTTGTGCTGCTCCGTCAGTGGCCCATGGCCCGGCTCCATGCGCCCGGCAGCGTCGTAGCCCATGGCCTTGAACTTCCAGACCCCGCCCAGCTTCTTGAGCGAGCCCACATGCGCACCCGTGGCCGTGTGTACGGCCATCACATCGGCGTTGACAGGCAGCAATTGCAGCGGCCCCGCCAGCGGGCCGGGCGGCACGGGGCGGTAGGTGGGGGTGAAGGTGGGCGGCAGGGGTGGGGTAGTGAGCATGGCAGTGTTTGTAGCGCAAACGGGGTAGCGCTTGCAGCCGGGTAGATCACCCCGTGTACGGCGTGCAGCGTGTTGTGGGTGCTTTTTCGGTCGATACAAGGCTCAGCTCTGTACCCCGTGGGAGACTAGGGGCGGTTTGCATGGATCATGCCATTTGCCTCTAGCGCTTATCTTTATCTATCTCCTGCGGCCTAGTGCAGGCGGTGGCTGCTGGCTGGTGCCGGGCCGCAGGCTGGACCGCCCTCAATCCTTGAGGCTCACCCCCAGGTTGTCCATTTTTTTTGCAAACGAGTCCCTGCGTTTTACGGCCTTTGCAGCCGTTTCCGTCGCGGCTTGGACTGCCTTGGGGCCCTTGTTCGCAGCCGCTTTGATCAATCCGAGCTTGTGAGCGGCATCTGCCTGCGCCCGTTTGAAGGTGGCGATAAGTTCAGCATGGGCAACGGATGAATTCACAGGGACTTTCCTATCAATCAGCGTCCTCACCCTTGAAGGGTGACATTGGTGCGAAGCAAGGCGGTCCTTAATTCGCGAGTAGCAGGTTTTGAAATATCCACCTTTTGAACAGCCAGGTCGAACGGTGAACCCGGCCTGATGCTGGTTGGCAGTATCTTTTTTGTGGGATTCTTGGCGGGGTACGTGCCCTGACCCGGACACATGCGAACGGAAAACCCGAATTCTTCGAGCGCACCTTTTGCATACAACTCTGCCAGTTGTTGAAACGTCACGAAGGTTGAACGTTTAACGTCTTTGAATCCTGGCTGGCTGATGTCACGAACGATCTCGAATTTACCAAGCGAATCTCGCTGTGTATCGGTAAACGGATGCAGCAAGAAAGTCTGACGAACTCCATTCTTTTTGGACACCAGGGTGTGCTCGACGGCGATATCGGTTAGCAGCATATTTTTTCCTCGCTTTTCAAGCTGCAGCTTACACAGCAGCATCATTCGCCATTCCACCCAAAGTCGCGGACCGTGTTTTCCAACCAAGCCACTGGGGAGCTGATACCGCTCGAGATGCGAAGTGCTTGACCATGGCAAACCTCACTCAGAGGGCGGGGGCTTTAACTGAGTGGCAGCAAATGACAGATCCATATTGCACTGTGGCAGACCGCTTCGGGTCGAAAGCTGTTGTCGGTCCAATAGAAAACGGCCAGCAAATATAAAAATCTGCTGGCCTTTTTTCAAACAGGAGGTAATCACTTCCCCCAGGAATCCTTCAACCCCACGGCCAAGTTAAACACCGGCTTCCCTGCTTTGTGGTCAATGCGATCCGCCACAAAGTACCCATGCCGCTCAAACTGGAACTTGTCATCCGGTTGGGCATTGGCCAATGACGGCTCCACGATGGCAGTAACCACCTTCAGGCTGTTCGGGTTCAGGCTTTCAATAAAGTCCTTGCCACCCGCATCGGGATGCGCGTCCAGGAACAGGCGGTCGTACATGCGCACTTCGGCGTTCACGCCGTCTGCCACGCCCACCCAGGTGATGGCGGCTTTCACTTTCACGCTGTCGGCGCCGGGGGTGCCGCTCTTGGTGTCGGGCACCACGGTGGCCAGCACTTCGGTGATGTTGCCGTCGGCGTCTTTGTTGGCGCCCGTGCATTCGATGACGTAGCCGCCCTTCAGGCGCACCTTGTTGCCGGGGAACAAACGCTTGTAGCCCTTGGGGGGCACTTCTTCGAAGTCTTCGCGTTCGATCCAGACTTCCTTGCCGATGGTGAAGTGGCGCACGGGTGACTCTGTGCCTTCGGGTGGGTGGGGCAGGGCGGGCAGGCTGCAGGGCTCCAGGTGGCCTGCGCCCATCACGTCGTCCCAGTTAGTCAGCACCAGCTTGACGGGGTTCAGCACGGCCATGCCGCGGTGGGCTTTCAGCTCCAGGTCTTCGCGCAGGCAGCCTTCCAGGGTGCTGTAGTCGATCCAGCTGTCGGACTTGGTGACGCCGATGCGCTCGGCAAAGGTCTGGATGGCGGCGGGGGTGTAGCCACGGCGGCGCAGGCCCACGATGGTGGGCATGCGGGGGTCGTCCCAGCCGCTGACCTTGTGGTCGTACACCAGCTGGGCCAGCTTGCGTTTGCTGGTGATGACGTAGGTGAGGTTCAGGCGCGCAAACTCATACTGGCGGGGGGGCGGGCTGGCCAGCAGGTTGCCTTCGGTCAAACGCTCCAGCAGCCAGTCGTAGAAGGGGCGCTGGTCTTCAAACTCCAGCGTGCACAGGCTGTGGGTGATCTGCTCCAGCGCGTCCTCGATGGGGTGCGCGTAGGTGTACATGGGGTAGATGCACCAGGTGTCGCCCGTGTTGTGGTGGGTGGCGCGGCGGATGCGGTAGATGGCCGGGTCGCGCATGTTGATGTTGGGGCTGGCCATGTCGATCTTGGCGCGCAGCACCATCGATCCGTCTTCGTGCTGGCCGTCCTTCATCTCGCGGAAGATGCGCAGGTTCTCTGCCGGGGTGCGGCTGCGGAAGGGGCTGTCCACGCCAGGCTTGCTGAAGTCGCCCCGGTTCACGCGCATTTGTTCGGCAGTTTGCTCGTCTACGTAGGCGTGGCCAGCTTCGATCAGGTATTCAGCCGCGCGGTACATGAAGTCGAAGTAGTCGCTGGCCTGGTAGGGGGCGGCGTCGGGTGCGCCGTTCCAGTCAAAGCCCAGCCACTTCACCGCGTCGATGATGCTGTTGACGTATTCGGTGTCTTCTTTTTCGGGGTTGGTGTCGTCAAAGCGCAGGTGGCACACGCCACCGTAGTCGCGCGCCAAACCAAAGTTGATGCAGATGCTCTTGGCGTGGCCCACGTGCAGGTAGCCGTTGGGTTCGGGCGGGAAGCGGGTGCGGATCTTGGCGGGGTCGGGCTCGCCCTGGGCGTGGTGGGCGGCGTCGCCGGGGGTGCCTGCCCAGCGGCGGGTGGCGTATGTGCCTTTTTCCAGGTCATGCTCGATGATCTGGCGCAAAAAGTTGCTGGGCTTGACGGTTTCAGGGGCCGCAGAAGTTGCAGTGGCGGCGGTATTGGCGGGGGAGGGGGTGCTCATCCAGCCATTTTAGGCGGCGGTTTCGTGACGGTTTACGCATTAAAACGAGCACGTGTACGTTCAGACACAACGTAAAGACGGTTTTATGCCATCCTTTTAGGCACTTGGTGCGTTGTGTACCGGTGAGGTGCGTCCTTTTGGCTGGTCGCCCTCATTCACTAGGAGATTTCCATGACGAAAACCCGTTCTGTTTCTACTGCGGCCGCTGTGGCGGGTGTGGCGCTGGCCCTGTTGGCCGGTGCTGGCTCCGCCCAGGCCCGTGATGTCAATTGGTCTGTGGGCATTGGCGTGCCCGGCGTGGTGGTGGGGGCCAGCAATGGCTACTATGCCCCTGCCCCGGTATACGTGGCACCGCCCCCACCGGTGTACTACGCGCCCCCTCCACGCCCTGTGTATTACAACGCCCCGCCGGTGTACTACACGCCACCCCCACCGGTGTATTACGGCGGTTATGGTTATGGCTACGGCCATCGCCACCACGGACACGGCCACGGTCGCCACTGGGACCGTTGATCAGCCCCGGCGGCTGGTCTGTCACCAACCTCTTGGGCGCGAGTCGCTCACAGGCAGCGTTGCACAGGCTGCCTTTTACAGCGGTCCCTCGGGGCCGCTTTTTTATTGGGGCGGCCCCTTGCGCTGCGGCGCCGCATAATCCCGCACTCTGGCCTGCCAGCGTGGCAGGCGCATTGCCCCGGAGACCTTGTCTGTGACTGCCAATAAAACCGTTTTTGTCCTCAATGGCCCCAACCTGAACCTGCTGGGCACGCGCGAGCCCGCCGTATATGGTGCAGCCACCCTGGCCGATGTGGAAAAGCTCTGCACCGACGCCTGCGACCGCTACGGTTTTGCGCTGCGTTTTCACCAAAGCAACCACGAAGGCGCGCTGGTGGACTGGATTCACGAGGCGGGCCGCCTGCATGCGGCGGGCGAGCTTGCGGGTGTGGTTATCAACGCCGGGGCCTACACCCACACCAGCATTGCGCTGCACGACGCCATCAAGGGCACGGGCATCACGCTGATCGAGCTGCACATCAGCAACGTGCATGCGCGCGAGGCCTACCGCCACCATTCGTACATGGCAGCAGCTGCCAAGGCGGTGATGTGTGGCTTTGGCGTGCTGGGCTATGGCTTGGCGATTGACGGGCTGGCGCAGTTGCTGGCCCAGCAGCCCGCGGCCTGAGCACAGGCGCGCGCGGTTCGCACCTCATGGTCCCGCTGCCCCTGCAAGTCTCCGAGGACGAGGTCGAAATCACCGCCATGCGCGCGCAGGGCGCGGGCGGACAAAACGTCAACAAGGTTTCCAGCGCCGTCCATCTGCGCTTTGCTGTGTCTGCATCTTCGCTGCCCGAAGGCGTGAAGGAGCGCTTGCTGGCCCTGCGTGACACCCGCATCACGCAAGACGGTGTGGTGGTCATCAAGGCACAGCAGTACCGCAGCCAGGAGCAAAACCGCAACGATGCGCTGGAGCGCCTGAATGCGCTGGTCAACAGCGTGGCCGCGCCGCCCCGCGTGCGCCGGGCCACCAAGCCCACCTATGGGTCCAAACAGCGGCGCTTGCAAAGCAAGACGCAGCGGGGCGAGACCAAGGCGCTGCGGGGCCGGGTGCGCGACGGCTCCTGAGGCTTGAGCGTCAGGAGGGGCGTGCAGGTGTTGCCCACCGCGCGCCAACGGCCTGTCAATGTTTGATTGGCATCATCCATAGAACAATCTGTCTGCCATGCAGGGCTTGGTATCACGGGCCATCAGTCCTACATTCATGGTGTCCCTTGTTGGAGTTGTCATGTCTGCGTCTGCCCAAGCCCCCGCCGCTGTCTCTGCTGTAGTGCCCGCGCTGTTTGTGTCGCATGGTGCGCCATTGTTTGCACTGGACGCTGGCACCACCGGCCCTGCGCTCACGCAATGGGGCCAGAGCCTGAAGGCTCAATACCCCGGCCTGCGCGGTGTGGTGGTGATGTCCCCGCACTGGATGGCGCGGACCGCCCAGGTCATGACCGGGCCGCAGCCCTCCACCTGGCACGACTTTGGCGGGTTTCCGCCCGCGCTTTACCAGCTGCAATACCCCGCCTCGGGCTCGCCCGCGTTGGCGCAAGAGGTACTGGGCCTGCTGCAGGCGGCCGGTGTGGCGGCCCAGGGCGATGCGGCCCGCCCCTTCGACCATGGCGCCTGGGTGCCGCTGATGCATTTGTTCCCGCAGGCCGACGTGCCTGTGGTGCAGGTGGCCCTGCCCGTGGGCGCGGGCCCGGCCGATGTGTATGCACTGGGTGCCGCGCTGCGCAGTCTGCGCAGCCACGGCGTGCTGGTGGTGGGGTCGGGCAGCATGACGCACAACCTGGCCGAGTTTTTTGGCGGCGAGCGCGCGCCCGCTCCCTATGTGCTGGAGTTCAGCCGCTGGATCGAGGACGCACTGGCCCGTGGTGACATGGCAGCACTGCTCAACTACCGCAGCCAGGCGCCTCACGCCCACCGCGCGCATCCGACCGAAGACCACTTTTTGCCGATCTTCTTTGCATTGGGTGCAGCAGGCGACGACCTGCACGCAAACTACTTGAGCCGCGAGGTGATGTACAGCATGCTGTCGATGGACGCCTTTGCCCTGGAGCCGGTGCACTGACCTCCATTTGGCGTGCCAATTTTTGCCCTGAAACTGACTGAGGTGCACATATATGCTTACCTTGCCGCTCACTTTTTTGCAGCGCCCCGCTGCCGCCACCACGCCTCGCCCCTGGCTGCTGGTGCTGATGCATGGCGTGGGCAGCAACGAGCAGGACCTGTTCAGCCTGGCGCCGCAGATCCCGGACCGGTTCCATGTGCTGAGCCTGCGGGCGCCGTTTCGCATGGGGCCGGGTTCGCACGCGTGGTTTGATTTTTCTATCGAACCTGGCGGCGAGCGCACCATCAACGAAGAGCAGGAGGCGCAAAGCCGCGCCCTGGTGGCCCAGGCGGTCGAGTCTGCCGCCGAGCAGCTGGGCATTCCGCCCGAGCGGGTGGTGGTGGGCGGCTTCAGCCAGGGCGGCATCATGGCGCTGTCGCTGTTGCTCACCCGACCCGCGTTGATGCATGCAGGCCTGGTGTGGCACAGCCGCTTGCTGCCGCAGGTGGTGCCGCTCACAGCGCCCGCCGATGCGCTGCGCGGCAAGCAACTGTGGCTGAGCCACGGTACCCACGACAACGTGATCCCGCTGGCCAACGCCCAGGCCATCGCCCACCACATGGCGCCACTGCCGGTGACGGTGACGTACCGCGAGTTCCCCAGCGCGCACGAAATTCGCCCGTCCGAGTTGGCGGCTACGGTGACCTGGCTGGAATCGCTGTCCACCACGCCGACGGCGTTTTAAACAGGTCTTTTGTGGGCGGGCCAACCCGATGCTGGCTACATCGCGTTACCAGGTCGTGGGCGTGTGGCGATCCAATCGGGCAAGTCGCCCTTGGGGGACTGGCAGGGAACGCCTGACGCTGTAGAGGCTCGGACAAGGGTTGTTCCTGTGTTGAAGGAGAGCCCATGCCCGATCAAGACACTGCAGAATTCCGCCCCGCACCAGAGCGCACTTCCCCCGCACTCTGGGCGGTGCTGGTCACGCTGGTATGCGCCGTGGCGGCTGGGGTTGCATGGTGGTTCTGGCTGCGGCCCGTGGCACCTGTGATAGCGCCGCCCCCTGTGGTTACGGCCCCTGCAGCACCCGCTGCGCCGTCTACCGCCCCCGAGGCGTCGGGGCAGCAGAACCCTGTGGATGCGCTGGCGCCGCCCGATACCGCATTGCCTGCGCTGGCCGAGTCCGACCCTCGGGTTGCAGAGCTGTTGGCCGACCTGCTGGGCCGCGACAAGCTTGCGGTGTTTCTGCAGACCGATGGTTTCGTCCGCCGTGTGGTGGCCACCGTGGACAACCTGGGCCGCGCCCATGCGCCATCGCGCATGTGGCCCGTGCAGCCCACGGCGCAGCGGTTTGCAGTGGACGGCACTGGCAATGCGCCCACCACCATCGCTGCCGCCAACGCCGCGCGCTACGGCGCCTTTTTGACGTTTGCCGAGGCGGTGCCGATGGAGCCTGCCGTGGCGCTTTATGCGCGGCTGTACCCGCTGTTTCAGCAAGCGTACGAAGAACTGGGCTACCCCCGGCACTACTTCAACGACCGCCTGGTGGCGGTGCTGGACCAACTGCTGCTGGCGCCCGAGCCTGCGGGCCCGTTGCAGGTCAAGCTCACGCCCGTGAACACCGAAGTGCCCAACCTGCGGCCCTGGGTGCGCTACGAGTTTGTGGACCCCGCTCTGGAGGCGCTGCCCAGCGGCCAGAAGATCCTGCTGCGCATGGGCCCCGCCAACGAGGAGCGTGCCAAGGCGCTGATCCGCGAGCTGCGCAAGCGCGTGGCCACGAGCGGCGTGGCGCGCAAATAGGGTTCGCAGCGCTGCTTGCAGCAGTGAGCATGCTCAGGCGCTGGGCAAGGGCAGGGCGGTCTTGTAGCGCACCTGCTTGAGTGCAAAGCTCGACCGGATCTTCTCCACGCCCGGAATGGGCGACAGCTGCTCCAGAATGAAACGCTCCAGCGCCCCAATGTCGGCAAGCGCTACGCGAATCAGGTAGTCGCTGTCGCCGCTCATCAGGTAGCACTCCATCACCTCATCGTGCTCGGCAATGCGGCGTTCAAAGTCGGCCAGGGCTTCCTTGCTTTGCGCCTTGAGGCTGATGCTGATGAACACATTCAGGCCCAGCCCCAGCGCCGCCGCATTGGCCAGCGCCACATAGCGGCTGATGACGCCTGCCGCCTCCAGTGCCTTCACCCGCGCCAGGCAGGGCGAGGGCGACAGGTGCACGCGCCGCGCCAGCTCCACGTTGGACAAAGATCCATCGGCCTGCAGCTCGGCCAGAATGCGCAAATCGAGGGTATCCAGTTTCATATGCCGCAGTTTATGGTTTTGGCGGCATAAAGTGCTATAGGCACGCGTCGCGAAAGGCAAAACGGCAACTCATTTGGAGCCAGCCTCGCTACAGTGGCCTCCATGAACGCCCTCACACCCCACGCCCTGTTGCAACAAGCCACCGGCGCCCCCCTGGACGCCGACCCCGAAGAAACCGCCGAGTGGCGCGACGCCTTCCTGGCACTCGTCGCCACCGAAGGCCCCGAGCGAGCGCGGCACATGCTGCAGGAGCTGGTGCGGGTGGCGCGCGCGCAGCGCATTGGCTGGCAGCCCGACCTGAACACGCCGTATGTGAACACCGTGGCGGTGCAGAACCAGCCTGTGTTCCCGGGCGACCTGGCCATTGAGGAGCGCGTGGCTTCCATCGTGCGCTGGAACGCGCTGGCCATGGTGGTGCGGGCCAACCAAGCGTATGGCGAGCTGGGTGGGCACATTGCCAGCTACGCCAGTGCTGCGGATCTTTTCGAAAGCGGGTTCAACCATTTCTTTCGTGCCCGTGAAGGCCTGGGCGAAGGGCAGCACCGGGGCGATCTGGTGTTCTTTCAACCGCACAGCGCGCCCGGCGTGTATGCCCGCGCCTTCCTGGAAGGGCGCCTGTCCGAGCAGGACCTGATGCACTACCGCCAGGAACTGACGGCGCCGGGTGCAGGCGCGCAGGGCCTGTCGAGCTACCCGCATCCCTGGCTGATGCCGGACTTCTGGCAGTTCCCCACCGGGTCGATGGGCATCGGCCCTATCAGCAGCATCTACCACGCGCGCTTCATGCGCTACCTCACGCACCGCAACCTGCTCAACTGCGCGCGGCGCAAGGTGTGGGGCGTGTTTGGTGACGGCGAGATGGACGAGCCCGAGAGCATGAGTGCGCTGACCCTGGCCGCGCGCGAGGGCCTAGACAACCTGGTCTGGGTGGTCAACTGCAACCTGCAGCGCTTGGACGGCCCCGTGCGCGGCAACGGCCGCATCATCGACGAGCTGGAGCGCCTGTTCGCCGGCGCGGGCTGGAACGTGGTGAAGCTCGTGTGGGGCAGCGACTGGGACGGCCTGTTCGCCCGCGACCTGACCGGCGCGCTGGTGCGCACGCTCGAAGGCACGGTGGACGGCCAGATGCAAACCTTCGCGGCCAAGGACGGCCGCTTCAACCGCGACAACTTCTTCGGCCAGAACCCCGAGCTGGCCGCCCTGGCGCAAGGCATGACGGACGAGCAGATTGATCGCTTGAAGCGCGGCGGGCACGACCTGGTGAAGATCCACGCTGCCTACGCCGCCGCTGCCGCCCACAAGGGCCAGCCCACGGTGATCCTCGCCCACACCAAGAAGGGCTACGGCATGGGCACCGCCGGCCAGGGCAAGATGACCACGCACAGCCAGAAGAAGCTGGACGAGACGGACCTCATCGAGTTTCGCAACCGCTTCAACCTGCCCCTCTCCGACGAGCAGGCCACGAGTCTCGCTTTCTTCAAGCCGGCTGAAGACAGCCCCGAGATGTGCTACCTGCGCAGCCACCGCGACGCACTGGGCGGCTACCTGCCACGCCGCGACACCACCTGCGACGCGCTGCCGTTGCCCGCCATCGAAAGCTACGCGCAGTTCGCGCTGCAGGCCGATGGCAAGGAGATGAGCACCACCATGGCCTTCGTGCGCATGCTGGGCACGTTGCTCAAAGACGCCACGCTGGGCCCGCGCATCGTGCCCATCGTGGCCGACGAGGCGCGCACCTTCGGCATGGCCAATCTGTTCAAGCAGGTAGGCATCTACAGCAGCGTGGGCCAGCGTTATGCGCCCGAGGACATCGGCTCGGTGCTGAGCTACCGCGAGGCGCTGGACGGCCAGATCCTGGAAGAAGGCATCAGCGAGGCCGGTGCCATCGCCAGCTGGACGGCTGCTGCGACGAGCTACAGCGTGCACGGCCTGGCCATGCTGCCGTTTTATATCTATTACTCGATGTTCGGCTTCCAGCGCGTGGGCGACGCCATTTGGGCTGCGGCGGACCAGCGTGCGCGGGGCTTCCTCTTGGGCGCGACCTCGGGCCGCACCACACTGGGCGGCGAGGGCCTGCAGCACCAGGACGGCAGCAGCCACCTGGTGGCCGCCACTATTCCCAACTGCAAGGCCTATGACCCGGCCTACGCGGGAGAAATGGCCGTCATCATCGACGCCGGTATGCGCGAGATGGTGACCGAGCAGCGTGACGTCTTCTACTACGTCACGCTGATGAACGAGAACTACGCACAGCCCGACTTGCCCGCCGGTGCGGCAGAAGGTGTGCTGCGTGGTTGCTATGTTTTCAGGAGCTATTCAGGCAATATGCACCAGCGCGACAGCGCGATTTCGTCCAAAAGCGTCACCCTGATGGGCTCCGGCGCCATCCTCACCGAGGTGGTCAAGGCCGCAGAACAACTCGCCAGCGAAGGCCTGGATGTGACCGTGCTCAGCGTCACCAGCTGGAGCGAGCTGGCCCGCGACGGCGTGGCTTGCGAACAGCGCGCGCTGGCAGGTGAAGAAGGGGTTGACCCCGGTACCCCCTGGCTTGCTGCCCAACTGGCAGCCACCAGTGGGCCCGTGGTGGCCGCCACCGACTACGTGCGCGCCGTGCCCGAGACGGTGCGCGCCTTCATCCCCGAGGGCCGCAAGTATGTGACCCTGGGCACGGATGGATTTGGACGCAGCGACACGCGGGCTGCACTGCGCCAATTTTTTGGGGTGGATGCCGCACACATCGCCCGTGTGGCGCGGGCCGGGCTGCGGTAGCAGCGGTCCAGGCAGCATCCCGCAAGCGCAACAGAAAAGCCCCCGGACGCCGTGCCATCGCATAGCGTCCGGGGGCTTTCGACTTTCTCTCTCCTCCGTCAGGGGAGCTTGACCTGCAGCACCGCGTTCGGGACGGTGATGTACATCATCGAATCGCGAATGCCTATGCCCATCGGTCGGTTGATGATGCCAGGCAGATCGCCCGCAGCAAAGCCCTGGCGCCATGCCTGCCCCACGGGAGTGGTGACCCGGCCGTCGGGGGTGATCTTGCGGATGACATGGTTAATGGGGTCGGTGACATACACATTGCCATTTTTGTCTGTGGCGAGGCTGGCAGTCGGCTGGTTGCTTCCGAACTCATGGTTCACAGTGAACACAGCGGCTGCACCCGAGCCATCCGCATATCCTTGCGCGGCAGCGGGGTTGCCTGCCAGTGTGGTCACCGTCCCGGTCGAGGTGATTTTGCGGATGGTGGGGCCTATCTTGGTTTTATCCTGGAAGAGCCCATCGACCACGTAGAGGTTGCCCGCTGCGTCGATGGTCATGTTGCCCAGCACTGAAAACTGCGCCGCTGTGCCTTGCCCATCCAGGTGCCCCACTGTACCCACACTGCCCGCGAAGAGGGTGGCCTTTCCCTTGGCGTCGATCTTGAAAATGGCGCCCTTCAAGGTGGATACAAAGATGTTGCCGACGCTGTCTGCAACGATGCCTGAGGCAGCGCTGCTGAAGAGTGTCGGGACTTTGTCCAGCGCAGGAGTGAGGTCCGTCAATAGGGTGGCTTCGCAATTCCTTGTTTTCAGGATGCGTCCTTCCTGGATGGTGTAGAGGTTGCCCGCGCTATCGGTCGCCAGGGGCGCGAAGAAGCTGGACAAGACCTCGTCGCCCATCCCTGTGACCGCTGTGCAATGCCCGTCTGGTTTGCCCAGTGTGCGCACCAGGCCATCCGTCTGTACTGTGCGGATGGTGCGATTGAGGTTGTCTCGCACATACAAGGTGCCCGCTGGGTTGAAGGCCAGTGAGCTTGGCGTGTCGAAGCGCGCAGTGCCGCCCTGGCCATCGCTGCTCCCTGCGGCAGACGGAAGCCCGGCGACCACGGTAGATGCGCCTTGCACGGTATAGCTGCGAAGCTGCGAATAGTGGTTCGATTGACTATTGCCGATGCCGACCTCGGCCACCAGGAACTGGCCCCCGGCCTTGGCCACCATCTGGGAAGCTGTGCACAGGGTGCCGGGCACAAGATTTGTTGGGATGCTGCAGGATGAGGCACGCACCAGCGTCGTGGCGCTACCGTCAGAGCCAATCTGGCGGATGGCAGGGCGTCCGTTGTTGTCCAGAACGAACAGGCGATCCGCCGGGTCAAAGCTGATGGCCTGGAGATCGCCGAACTGCGCCACAGAGGCGGGGCCATCCGTGCTGCCCTCGTTGCGGGGGGCCACGGTGCCCGACAGCACGCTGGCCTGGCCATCTGCCGCGTATTTTCGGATCACATGGTCGTTGGGGTCGGCTGCGTAGAGGGTTCCAGCCGAATCGGTTGCCAGGAGCACAGGGTGGTACCACTCGACAGCTGGACCCGAAACGTATCCCAGCGATGGGTACTGACTTGCCTTGCTGGTGAGCGTGCTCACTGTACCGGTTGCTGTGATTTTGCGAATAGGATTGGCCACGGACATGGCAGTCTGTGGTGACCGCTTGATTTCTGATACGTACACCGTTCCCGACTTGTCCACTGCGATGCTGGTAGGTTCGCACAACGTGGCGGCGCTGCCCACGCCATTGTCGTTGCCACACACGCCTGCCCGACCCGCGAGGGTGGTCACGGCTCCCGATGCGCTGATCTTGCGCACCAAGTGGTTCCTGGCATCGGCCACATAGGTATTGCCTGCTGCATCTACAGCGACTGCCTGCGGATTGTGGAACCTTGCGGATGAACCTGCGCCGTCGGCGTAGTTCGGGGATTGACTGCCGGGGGCCACCCCGACCCCGCTGCCGGCCAGGGTGCTGAGTTGTTCGTGGTTGGCGCTGAGTTTTCGGATGCGGGCGTTGCCGATGTCTGCAATGATCACTTCGCCCGTACTGGTCAGTGCCATCCCCCCTGGGCTACCGATGCGTGCGGTGGTGCTGGTGGGCCCATCCTGATTGCCAGGCCCGTCAGTATTGCCAGCAAGGAGTGAGAGCGTGGTAGTTGGCGCTGGTGCGGGTGGAGGGGGCGCAGGTGTTTCAGCCGAGCCGCCAGAGCCTCCTCCGCAGGCGGTGAGCATCGGGGCAACGAGTGCGGCCAGTAGGCTGATGCGTCGCATTCGTTCATTGAATGCAGTGTTTGACATGAATCTCCCTCGGAACGGTGTTGGTTGTTGCGCATGGGTTGCGACGCAACGAGTTTATGTAGGCGGCATGTACTTTTACTGAGTGGTAACTCACTGTTACCGTGCAGAAAGACATGCGCACCGACATGCTCTGCCTGAATCACCGCAGCCCTCATGTCGGCGCATTTCGGTACGGTCTGGCAAGGCGGCGTGGTAACTGCCGCAGTGGGTTCACGAAGCCTCGCCGGGCACCATGCCCTGCACAAGCACTCCAAGCGCTTCGCGCGCCTGTCGAGTGGCTGCTTCGCCTGGCCACTGTGCAACGGCATCGGTGGAGGCATCCGCACTGACATCTGCATCGGGGTGCTGGCCCAGCAGGTGCCCGCCTTGCAGCAGCGCCAGGCTGTGGACCATAGCCCAGTATCCATGGGCTAGTGCGCGTGGGTTGCCCGTGCGGAAGCTTCCGTGCTGCTGGCCCTCGGCCACCAGGGTCTGCAGGTCATTGAACAGATCGGCCGCCACGGCCCGCAGGCGCGGTGGCCCGGGCTGCCGCGCCGAACATATGGGCCAGTTGCCGGGGGTGCTGGCGCCCGAATTGCACATAGGCGAGGCCGCTGGCCAGCAGTCGGTCTGGGCTGCCCTGGGCGGTCGCTACCGCCTCGCGGCTGGCCTGGCGCAGGGCCTGGAAGCCTTGTTCGGCCATGGCGTCCAGCAGGGCCTGCTTGTCGGCAAAGTGGCGGTAGGCCGCCGTGTGCGACACACCCACCGCCTTGGCAATCTCGCGCATCGACAGGCCGTGGAGTCCGGCGCCCTCCAGCTGCCTCAGCGCCTGCTGGATCGCCTGTGGTGGCCGCGCCTGCACAAGCTGGCGGGGCTGGGGCTGGGGCTGGCGGCGCTGCTGGTGTGTGTGGTGGTGGCCAACGTCCATGTGGCGCAGCAGGGCCAGCACGTGCATGGCCTGCCGTTTGGTGCCTGGTATTACTGGGTGCGACCTTTACTGCAGCCGGTGTCCATTTTATCGGCGTTGTATTGTTCGGGCGTCTGGGTGGGGCTTGTACGGGAGGCTGTGGCCGCCGGTGGGGGAGAGGGACGTTAGGTCCATCTCTCCACATCAGGTGAAGTCGGATACGGGGTGGCGAACGAAGCTCTAATGTGACGGTTTTTTGCTACATATTTTGTAGCTATCAGTGAATATTTGATAGTGACAAAGTCTGTTTAAGCTCTGATTTTTTTCACCATGCGCTTGTCCACCTGGTCACCGCGCGGCCCCACCTGTCTCCCCTGGGGTCGAACACATTGCCCAGCCTGTAACAGCTTCCTAGAATGGGCTGTAACCGAGCAACTGCTGGAGGGCGCCATGGCACATGTCAGCTGGGACAACAACCTGCCTACCACCTGGACTGCGATGGTGGACGGCCAGGCTATCTGCGCCGTCAAGCGCAAGGACATTGGGGGGTGGACAGCCGCCTGGGCAGATGATCGCCTGTGGCCGGCGCCCGCCCATTTGCCCAAGGCGATGCCCCAATCCACGCGGTTTTTTAGTAGCCTAGAAGAGGCCCAGGCGGCGGTGGAACAAGCCCTGTCGGCGTGACAGCTTTTCCATACGCATGGGCTGGGTGGCCGCCTATCACCTTTCCACCAAGGCGCAAAACCGTGCTATTTCCACGTTGCCGCCGCTGACGCGCACGCCCACGCGCTGGCCCTTGAGCTCGCTCTGCATCGCCCGCGCCGCAGCAGAAACCAAGCAACCGGTGGGCTCTACCACCAGCCTCATGCGCTGGGAAGAAAAGAGCGCATGGCATCCACCAGCTGCTCGTCCGTCACCGTAAGGATGTCGTCCACATCGCGGCGGATGATGGCGAAGGTGATGTGGCCCAGGTACTGGGTTTGCGCACCATCGGCAATGGTGGTTGGGGTGTCGATGTGCACGATGGAGCCGCTGCGGAACGACTGCTGTCCATCGTTGCCCGCTGCAGGCTCCACGCCATAGAGTTTGGTCTGGGGCGAGAGTGCGCGCGTGGCCAGGGCCGAGCCTGACAGCAACCCGCCGCCGCCCAGGCACGCAAAGAATGCATCGAGCGGGCCCACCTCCTCGAACAGCTCCTTGGCAGCCGTGCCCTGGCCGGCCAGCACATCGGCATGGTCGTAGTGCGGGATCAGCTTGATGCCATTTTGCTGCGCTAGGTCGGGGGTGATCTGCTCGCGGTCTTATGGGTAGCGGTCGTAGAACACCACGGTAGCACCGTGGCCCTGCCTGGCCGCCACCTTGGTGGCTGGCGCGTCTTGCGGCATGACGATGGTGGCCGGGATGCCCATCTCGCGCGCGGCAAGCGCAATGCCCTGTGCGTGGTTGCCTGAGGAGAACGCTATCACCCGGGCCTCGCGCTGCGGGACGTTGGGGGCTGAGGGGCGAAGAAAGGCGTGCGGGCGTCTGTCCAATTTGTCCAAAATTAGACGAAATATCAAAATAATGCGATGAAGTGCAAACCCTACGGCCAGCCGAGGGCTGCACGTTTGTCAAGGCAGCAGAGGCTGCATTGCGCGAGCTTGCCTGGCGATGCTGCTGGAGGTAGAGAGCTGCGCAGCCATTTTCTTAAATGGCCGTGCGCTCACTGCTGGGTTGTGCAGGGGCCAGCTGGGTGGGCTGGCGAATACGAATGAAGAGGGCCGAGTCAGGCTCGGCTACATCCGTATGGCCGAAGACCTGTCAGTGCCCATGTGTGAACGATGGCGCGTCCGCACATGAAGGGGGCGAAGTTGCTGCAGACGCATTGCATTGCTGCTTTGCGTTTCGTCAGCCTCATCGTCAGGGCAGTCCGACCTGCAGCACCGCGTTCGGCACGGAGATGTACATCGTGGAGTTGCGCACTGCAATCCCCGCAGGGCGGTTGATGATGCCCGGCAAAGCACCCGCGGCATAGCCGTACTGCCACACTTGGCCCACCGGCGTGGTGACTTGGCCGTCGGTGGCAATCTTGCGGATTACGCTGTTGACGGGGTCGGTGACATACACGTTTCCTTTGTTGTCCACGGCGAGGCTGGCAGTCTCTCCAGATGAGGTATTACCCATCGTGAACAATGCGGAATTACCGGCGCCATCCGCGTAGCCAGGTGCAGCGTTGGGATTGCCCGCCAGAGTACTGACCAGCCCGGACGGCGTGATCTTTCGAATGGTGGGGCCCGCTTTGACGATGATGCTGGTCAGGCCATCGACTACATAGAGATTGTCTGCCGCATCGATGGTCATGGAGCCTGGCGCCGAAAATTGTGCCGCTGAGCCCTGTCCATCCGCATGCCCCAATGTTCCCACGTTACCCGCGAACAACGTGACCTCGCCCTTGGTGTCGATCCTGAAAATAGCACCCTTGAGGGTTGAGGCGTAGATGTTGCCCTTGCTGTCTGCCGCAATACCCGATGCGTTGTTGGGCATGAAAATGGTGGACTTTTCCAGAAACGGTTTCAGGTCCGCCAGGAGCGTGACCTGGCAATCCCTCATCTTGAGGACGCGCTCCTCATTGACGGTGTAAAGGCTCCCCGAGCTATCAGTGGCCAGCGGGCCACCGTTGTATCGCAGGGACCCGCTGTTTGGGCCCGACAGGGCCAGGAATTCGCTGGCCATGCCGGTGACAGCCGTGCAATGCCCGTCTGGCTTGCCCAGAGTGCGCACTAGGCCGTCTGCCTGCACCGTGCGAATGCTGTCGTTACCGTTGTCGCGCACATACAGAGCCCCCGACGGGTTGAAAGCCAGAGCGCCTGGTCTGTTGAATCGCGCACTGCTGCCTTGCCCGTCATCAGCTCCATCGGCGGAAGGTATTCCTGCAACCACGATGGAGGCTCCTTGAGGCGTATAACTGCGCAATTGCTTGTACTTGTAGCCGCTGCCGTTGTGACCGTATTCGGCAACGAGGAAGTCGCCATTGGCTTTGACGGCCATTTGGTTCGCGGTGCACAGGGGCCCTGGCGAACTGGTAACAACTCCATCCTGGGCGGCGCAGGACTGCGCCCGAACAAGGGTTGTTGCAGACCCATCGCTGCTAATTCGCCGTATGGTCGGGTAGCCGGAGTTGTCAGGGCCTAGCACGTGCAGACGATTCGCAGAGTCGAATGCAACGGCCAGGAAGGTTCGGAACTTAGCGGCAGAGGCCACGCCATCCGTATCACCTTCATTGTTGGGGACTGGTGTGCCAGACACCACAATGGGTTGACCGTCGGCGGTGTACTTGCGGATGACGTGATCGTTGGGGTCTGCCGCAAAGAGTGTCCCCATCGAGTCAATCGCCAAAAGCACGGGATGGTAGTAGGGGATGGAGCCCCAAGGTGTTGGCGTTCCGCCGGCGGACAGGCTGGCTTTGCCGATGAACGTACTCACTTCACCGGCAGCGGTAATCTTGCGGATGGGGTTTTCCGTGGCGGAGCCTTGGGAGACGTACACGTTACCAACCTTGTCCACAGCGATGCTGGTGGGGTTGCAGAAGGTCGCGGTTTCACCGGCGCCGTTCTGGGTCCCACACACCCCTGCTTTCCCGGCCAGGGTTGTGACGGTTCCTAATGTGCTGATTTTGCGCACCAGGTGGTTCGCTGTATCTGCCACATAGGTGTTCCCCGCTGCGTCTACAGCCACGGCCTTGGGATAGGAGAATCGTGCTGCAGAACCGCTTCCGTCCGCATAGTTGGTGAGGGCAGAAGTCTCCATAGCCCCGCCGCCCGCCAAGGTGCTGACCTGTTCCTGGTCAGCGCTGAGCTTGCGTATCCGGTGACCGTCTGCAATGACGACTTCGCCTGCGCCGGTCACCGCCATTCCACCAAGGCCGAGGCTGAAGCGCGCGACGGTGAGTGCGGCACCATCCTGGTTACCCGCCCCGCTGGTATTGCCCGCCAAGAGGGACATAGTGGCTGTTGGGGCCGGGGACGGCGGGGCGGGCGTTGGTGACTCGACAGAGCCGCCAGAGCCGCCGCCACAGGCAGTGAGCGCGGGGACAATCAATGCGGCCAGCAGGCCGATACGTCGCAGTCTTTCGTTGGATGCAATGTCTGACATGAAACTCCCTTGGATGAAAAAAGTAGCCGTTGTGCACGGCGTGTGGCGCGACGAGTCTATGTGGCGTGCGCTACAACTGCCAAGTAACTCTTGGTTACTGTGGCGCAGTTGCAGAGACCAACTTGGTTCCATCGGGGAGTGTTTTATGCGCCGCTTGGGTCAGCGCAAAGGCGGGCGAAAAAACGCATCCAACACCGGCATCAACCCGGGAAAATCCTGGGCAAGCCGAGCGCGGTTCACGAAGTACGCCTCGCAGGCCACGGCGAAGAACTCGGACTGCGAGGTGGCGCCGTAGGCGTCCAGCCAGGGGCGTTCTGCGCCGAAGCGCTCGGCAAGGATGACGCGTTCACGGAACTGCTCGTAAGCAGGTTCCCAGGCTGCCCACCACGCTTCGTATGCTGCGCGGCCGGTGCGTGTGCCCATGAAGCCTGCAGGCAAGGGCGGGCAGCCGTCGGGTTGGCCGTTTTTCATGTCGAGCTTGTGGACGAACTCGTGCACCACCACGTTGTGGCCGCGCGCCGTGTTCTCGGTGGCGTTGGCCACGTGCTGCCAGCTGAGTATGAGGGGGCCGCGCTCCATGGCCTCGCCCAGCAGCACCTGGGTGTGCTCGTGCACCACGCCCGCTTCGTCCATTGTCTGGCGGCGTGCGATGGCTTCGCCGGGGTGCAGCACGATGCCCACGAAATCGTCGTACCAGCCAAGCGCCTTGGCGGGGTCGCCCCAATGCAGCAGGGGCAGGCAGGCCTGCGCGGCAATGTCGATGGCCATGGCGTCGGTCACCGTGAGGCCATGGGCGCCGTGGAATTCCTTGTGGTGCAGAAAGAATGCGCTCAGCACGCGCAGCTTGGCCTGGTCGTGCAGCGACAGTGCGGCCAGGAACGGGTAGCGCTGAATGGTCTGCAGCCACAACGTGGCGGAGATGTCCGGTACGGGGGCCACGGTGGCGCGCACGCGGCGCCAGAGGCGGTTGAGCAAGGGGGGCATGGCGATCGGGCTGCGGGAGGTGGGCCCGCTCAGTTCATGACCGCTGTTACTTGGGGGCCAGGGGCAGCCGTTCCAAGCCCGCGCTGGACAAACGCAGTGTTTCCAGCCGGGGGGGCAATGCTGTGGCATCCCAGTCGCTCAGCACCACGCGTTGCAGACCCGGAGCCAGCACATGGTCGGCTGGCCGGTGGGTGTGGCCGTGGATGAGGGTGTGGGCGCCTGCGGCCTGCATCCAGGCGATGGCGGCGGGGCTGTCCACATCGGCGTACGTGGCCCCAGACTGCTTGCGCGCCTCGCTCTCCTGGCGGATACCGCGCGCCTGCACGCGGCGCGTGGCCAGAGGCTGGGTCAGAAACTGCTGCTGCCAGGCGGCGCTGCGGGCCTGCAGGCGAAAACGCTGGTAGTCCACATCGTCCAGGCACAGCAGGTCGCCGTGGCTCAGGACATACCGCTGGCCGCCAAAGACCAGGACTGTGGGGTCTTCCAGGCCGGTGATGCCGCACCCAGCCAGGAAGGCAGGGCCCGCCAGGAAGTCGCGGTTGCCATGCATGAAGTACACCGGCAGGCGCCGCGCGGCGGCCCGAAGGAGTGCGCAGCCCCGGGCTTCGAAGCTGCTGGGCTCGCTCATGGCATCGTCGCCCACCCACACTTCGAACAGGTCGCCCAGGATAAAGAGGGCGTCTGCCGTGGTGCCTTCCAGATACTGCTGGAATGCGGCCGCCGTGGCGGGCTCGCTGGCCTGCAGGTGCAGGTCTGAAATGAAATCGACCGTGCGCCAATGCGAGGGAGCGACAAGCTCCTCGAACCGGGGCACGGTCGTGGTCACGGGGGAGGCTGGGTGGTTCATCCCTTGCGCTGCGGCCTGCAATGGGCGGCCGACATTGGCGTGGCCTCAGCGGGGCGCGCAGCGCCACAGGGGGATGCCATGCTCAGAGGGCGACGGCCTTCTCGATGATCACGTCTTCCTTCGGCACGTCGTCATGGAAGCCCTTGCGGCCCGTCTTCACGGCCTTGATCTTGTCCACCACGTCGGTGCCCGACACAACCTTGCCGAACACGGCATAGCCCCAGCCCTGGGCCGAAGGTGCGGTGTGGTTCAGGAAGCCGTTGTCGGCCACGTTGATGAAGAACTGGGCGGTGGCCGAGTGCGGGTCGCTGGTGCGGGCCATGGCCACGGTGTAGTTGGCGTTCTTCAGGCCGTTGTTGGCTTCGTTTTCGATGGGCGCGTCGGTGCCCTTTTGGGTCATGCCGGGCTCAAAGCCGCCGCCTTGCACCATGAAGCCGGGGATCACGCGGTGGAAGATGGTGTTGTTGTAATGGCCCTTGTTCACGTAGGCCAGGAAGTTCTCGACCGACTTGGGTGCCTTGGCGGCGTCGAGTTCGAGGGTGATGACACCGTAACCGGTGATGTGCAGTTCGACTTGGGGGTTGCTCATGGCTTTGCTTCTTTCAAAAAATGGTCTGCTTCACTTCACCACAGTGGCGGAGTTGATGGTGATGGGTGTGGTAGGCACGTTCTGGTAGGGGCCCTTGTTGCCGGTGGCCACGGCCTTGATCTTGTCCACCACGGCGGTGCCTTCGACCACCTTGCCGAACACGGCGTAACCGTGGCCGTCGGGGTTGGGGGCGTTGAGCATGCCGTTGTCCTTCACGTTGATGAAGAACTGCGAAGTGGCCGAGTTGGGATCGCCGGTGCGCGCCATGGCGATGGTGTAGTTGTCGTTCTTGAGGCCGTTCTTGGCTTCGAGCGGGATGGGGGCCTTGGTGGGCTTTTGCTGCATGTCGGGGGTGAAGCCGCCGCCCTGGATCATGAAGCCGTCGATGACGCGGTGGAAGATCGTGCCGTCGTAGTGCTTGCTGTTCACATAGGCCAGGAAGTTCTCGACCGTCTTGGGGGCCTTGGCCGCATCGAGCTGCACCACGATATCGCCCATCGACGTGGCCAGCTTGACCTTGGGGGCATCTTGGGCCTGCACCGGTGCTACTGTAAACATAGCAGCCAGGGCAATACTTGCCAGCGCTACCGTCGAATTTCTTCTGGAAATCATCCAATCACTCCTTCGAAAAAGATCTGCCATTGTTGGCCGCGGCGCGTCCAGTACTGGCGCTTGACAGGACCTGTGCGGGCACCTTCGGCGACTTCGCCGAACGTTACCACCATGGTGTCGGCCGAGTCCGTCCACCGCAGGTAAGACTTGTCCTTGAGCTGGAGTTCCCGGCCGTTGAGGGCGCGGGCCTCGGCCTGCAGCACCTGGGTCCATTCCTCCAGCGGCTTCTTGCGGTAGCTCTGGAAGTCGGGCGCATAAAAGCCCAGCAGGCGCTTCATGTCTCCCTCGGTCTTGGCGGTGCGCCAGGCGTTGAGCACAGCTTCGAACGATTTGCGGTCGGCCGCCACGCTGTGGGGTTGAACCCATTGCAACTGGCGTGCAATGACCACGGGGGTGGAGCGGGGCTCCACCGTGCGCAGGATGCGTTCGAGGTCGGGGTTGGCCAGCACGAGGCAACCGTCGGTCGCCAGTGGCGCGCGCGAGAATTGGTCGGGCGGCGTGCCATGCAGCCAGATGCCGCTGCCCGTCTTGCCCCGGCTCTGGTCCAGGGGGTTGGGATAGTTGATGGGCAGGGCGCCCGCGCCGTAGAAGTCCTTGAGTTTGGCAGGGTCCAGGCGGCTGGTGATGAAGTACACGCCCAGTGGGGTGCGCTGGTCGCCCTCGACCTCTTTTTCGATGCCGAGCTTGCCCACCGAGGCGTAATAGTCGGCCACCAGCCGCAGTCCCTGGGCAGTGTTTTCAAAGAGGTACAGGCGCGAGCGCGAGGTGTCCACCGCGATCGCGTGGCGCGAGCGCGGCGACAGCTCCAGGAACTGCGCGGGGATGGCATTGGCAGGCGGGCGGCTGCGTTGTGCATCCACGCGCTGGCGCGACTCGGTGCGCAGCTCGGCCAATGCCGCAGCAGCCTGGATGCTGCGGGCCGAGTCGGGTTCGGGGGCGACATCGCCCAGATGCCGCAAGGGGCGCGTACGCGACATCAGCAAGTCGCCCACCGCCAGTTGCGCCAGCTGGAAGTTGGGGTAGTCACGCGCCAGGCTTTCGGCCTGGGCCAGCGCCTCGCGACCCCGGCCCTCGGCCACCAGCTTGTAGACCGCCATGAGGCGCGCTTCCGCCTGGCCGTCGCGCAGCTCAGCAGGTGTGGGCGCCACCGGGGGTGTGGTGGATGCCGCATGCGCAGCAGCCGCCCGGCGGGCCTTGGCACCCTGCGGCAGGGCTGGCGTGGCCAACGAGAGGCCCAGCAGCAACAGCACCGCCGATGCTGCCCTGCGGCCTGCGTTGGTCAGGGGCACAAACATGCAAACCATCTATCAGCTGACTGTCAGGGCAAAAAAAAAGCCCGCGCGGAAGGCGCAGGCGCCGCATCGGGGGCCATGGTTAACCGCCTGTGGATTCGCGAACGATGGTCCAGCGGCCGTTGTTATTGACGAGGTCCAACGTCTTGCGGCTGCTCACGTTGAGCGAGTCGGCACTGTATGCCTGGCGAAACCGGGCCGTGGCCTTGTCACCTTGTACGGACACGGTGATGTCAGAAAGCTTCACGCTGATCTTGGATTTGCCGACGATGCGCGCCTCGCGTTCCTTCTCCCAGGCAGCGCGGCCTTGGCGACCAGGTGGATCGAACGACTTGTCGTACGCGCCCAGGTACCCCTTCATGTCCTTGGACGACCAGGCCGCAGCCCAGGCCTGTACGGCGGATGTAACGGCCTGGGTGGACGCGTCGCTGGCAGCCGCAGGAGCTGGGGCGGGTGCGGGAGCCGTTGCAGCCGGAGCGGGGCTGACAGCTGGTGCTGGAGCGGCGGCAGGCGCTGGCGCCGGGGCTGCAGCTGCTGGCGCGGCGGCGGGCGCTGGAGCGGGTGCCGGGCGCTGGGTCACCACCACGGCGGGCGCTGGCGCTGCCGCAGCAGGGCGACCGGTTTTGCTGCCGGGTTCGTTGGAGAACAATTCGCGGATCAGTGCCAGCTTGGGCTTGACCGAGTTGGCGTTGTTGGCATCCAGTTGCAGCGCCTTGTTGTAGGCCTGGCTGGCCAGTTTGGCGTAAATGTCGCCCAGGTTTTCCTGCGCTGTGGCATAGCTGGGGTTGGTGCGGATCGCCATTTCCAGCGCCGTGCGGGCCTTGTCCAGCTGGTTCTGGTTGGCGTACAGCACAGCCAGGTTGTTGTAGGGCTCGGGCAGCTCTGGGTACTCTTCGGTGAGCTTGGTGAAGGTGGCGATGGCGTCGACCTGCTTGCCCGAGTCGGTCTGGGCCACGCCGCGCAAGAAGCGCAGCTGCGGGTCACGTGGGTTGGCGGCCAGGCGCTGGTCGGCCTTGGCCAGCGCCTCGGACGCCTTGCCAGCCTTGAGCAACTGGGTGATGTCGGCATAGTCGTCCGCGTGGACCACGCCCGTGCCCATCAGGGCGGTCAGTGCCAGAAGGCGCAGTAGGCGTGGGAGTGTGCGTCGGACTTGCTTCATGGGGGTACAAAGGAGTTGGGCGGCAGCCAGCCCGGGCGGGGGCTTATACTGCGGCGGATTGTAGCTGAGGGGGTTGTCATGACGGTACGCTGTTGCCGCTGGTGATTTTGCTGGACGCCCCTTGCCGGGCCACCCCCTGTCAAGGGCCGAGTTCCGCTGCTGCCGGGTGAGTTTCTTTGCCTCGCCCACCCCATCAAGTCTCCCGTTACTGAAATCCCATGAGTTTGCGCATCTACAACACGCTGTCGCGTGCATTGGAAGACTTTTCCCCGCTCGAACCTGGCCATGTGCGCATGTATGTGTGCGGCATGACCATTTATGACCTGTGCCATATCGGCCACGCCCGGATGATGATGGCGTTCGACGTGGTGCAGCGCTGGCTCAAGGCCAGCGGCCTGCGCGTGACCTACGTGCGCAACATCACCGACATCGACGACAAGATCATCAAGCGTGCGCTGGAGCGTGGCATCACCATCCGCCAGCTCACTGACGAGATGATTGCCGCCATGCACCAGGACATCGGCCTGCTGGGCATCGAGCCGCCGTCGGTCGAGCCCCGCGCTACCGAGTATGTGCCCCAAATGCTCTCGCTCATCGGCCAGCTGGAAGGCAAGGGCCTTGCCTACCGGGCGAGCAACGGCGATGTGAACTACTCCGTGCGCAAGTTCGATGGCTACGGCAAGCTTTCGGGCAAGTCCCTTGATGAACTGCGCGCCGGAGAGCGTGTGGCCGTGCTGGACGGCAAGGACGACCCGCTGGACTTTGTGCTGTGGAAGTCCGCCAAGCCCGAGGAGCCGCCAGAAGCAAAATGGGACAGCGCTTTTGGAGCAGGCCGCCCTGGCTGGCACATTGAATGTTCGGCCATGAGCTGCGCCACGCTCGGCGAGACCTTCGACATCCACGGCGGCGGCGCAGACCTGCAGTTCCCCCACCACGAGAACGAGATCGCCCAGAGCGAAGGTGCCACGGGCAAGCCCCTGGCCAAGTTCTGGGTGCACAACGGCTTTGTGCGCGTGGACAACGAGAAGATGTCCAAGAGCCTGGGCAACTTTTTCACCATCCGCGACGTGCTCAAGACTTATGACGCGGAAACGGTGCGCTTTTTCATCGTGCGGGCCCACTACCGCAGCGCGCTGAACTATAGCGATGCCCACCTGGATGACGCGCGCCAGGCGCTCAAGCGGCTGTACACCGCTCTGAGCCTGGTGACTCCGGCCGACGTGGCGTCTATCGACTGGACCAACCCTTTTGCGGCCCGCTTCAAGGCCGCGATGGACGAGGACTTCGGCACGCCGGAGGCTGTGGCGGTGCTGTTTGACTTGGCCAGCGAGGTCAACAAGACCCGCTCGGTCGAGCTGGCGGGGTTGCTCCAGGCGCTGGGTGGCTGCCTGGGGATCTTGCAGGGCGACCCCAGGGCCTTCCTGCAGGCCGGTGCTTCTGGCATGGCGGAGACCGACATTCAGGCGCAGATTGCAGCCCGGGCCGCAGCCAAGGCCGCCAAGAACTTTGCCGAGGCCGACCGCATCCGCAATGCCTTGCTGGCCCAGGGCATCGTGCTCAAGGACTCCGCTGCGGGCACGACCTGGGAAGCTGCACAGTGAGCCATTTTTTGATGTCATATGTGCTCGTGACGCAGGTAGGATAAGCTGTGGCAGCTTCTAAAAAGATAGCAAACGATGCGCCGATGCCGGACCTGGTGCTCGCCACGCCCGACTACTGGGCGGAGGCCTGCAAGCACCTGATCAAAAAAGACCGGGTGATGAAGCGCCTGATCCCGCAGTTTGGCGATGCCGCGCTGCAGACCAAGGGCGACCCCTTCATCACGCTGGCGCGTTCCATCGTGGGACAGCAGGTGTCAGTGGCTTCGGCGCAGGCCGTGTGGGAGCGTTTTGTGGCGCTGCTGCCGCGCGGCATGAAGCCCGCCAGCGTGCTCAAGCTCAAGATCGACGATATGCGGGCCGCTGGCCTGTCTGCCCGCAAGGTGGACTACCTGGTGGACCTGGCCATGCACTTTGAGGGTGGCAAGCTGCACGTCAAGGACTGGGCCGCCATGGACGACGAGGCCATCATTGCCGAGCTGGTGGCCATCCGTGGCATTGGCCGCTGGACGGCCGAGATGTTTTTGATCTTCTATTTGATGCGGCCCAATGTTTTGCCCCTCGATGACGTGGGGTTGATCAGTGGCATCAGCCAGAATTACTTCTCTGGCGACCCTGTGAGCCGCAGCGACGCCCGTGAGGTGGCCGAGGCCTGGAAGCCCTGGTGCAGCGTCGCGACTTGGTATATTTGGCGGTCTCTGGACCCCCTGCCTGTAACCTATTGACACCACTGCAGGCACGCCGGTTACAGTGCGTGCCATTCGTGGCAGCCCCGCCGGGTGCGATCCCCAAGGAGAAAAACGTTGGCGAAAAAGACCTTTCTGGATTTCGAGCAGCCCATTGCCGAGCTAGAGTCCAAAATTGAAGAACTGCGCTACGTGCAGACCGAGAGTGCCGTCGATATTTCGGAAGAGATCGACCAGCTGAGCAAGAAGAGCCAGCAACTCACCAAAGACATTTACAGCGAACTGTCGCCCTGGCAGATCACCAAGATCGCCCGCCACCCCGAGCGCCCTTACACGCTCGACTACGTGCGCGACATCTTCACCGACTTCGTCGAGCTGCACGGCGACCGCCACTACGCGGACGACCTGTCCATCGTGGGCGGCCTCGCGCGCTTCAACGGCCACGCCTGCATGGTGCTGGGCCATCAGAAGGGACGCGACACGAAGGAGCGCGCCATGCGCAACTTTGGCATGAGCAAGCCCGAAGGCTATCGCAAGGCCCTGCGCCTGATGAAGACGGCCGAGAAATTCAAGCTGCCCGTGTTCACCTTTGTGGACACGCCCGGCGCCTACCCGGGCATTGATGCCGAAGAGCGCGGCCAGTCCGAGGCCATTGGCCGCAACATCTTTGAGATGGCGCAGCTCGAAGTACCCATCATCACCACCATCATTGGCGAAGGCGGCTCCGGCGGCGCCTTGGCCATCAGCGTGGCCGATCAGGTTGTGATGCTGCAATACGCCATCTACTCGGTCATCAGCCCCGAAGGCTGTGCGTCCATCCTCTGGAAGACCAGCGACAAGGCGCAAGAGGCCGCTGACGCCCTGGGCATCACCGCCCACCGCCTCAAGGCCCTGGGCTTGGTGGACAAGATCGTGAGCGAGCCCGTGGGCGGCGCCCATCGCGACCACAAGCAGATGGCCGCATTTTTGAAGCGCGCTTTGGGCGATGCCTTCCGCCAGGTGGCAGACCTCAAGACCAAAGACTTGCTGGACCGCCGCTACGAGCGCCTGCAGAGCTACGGCCGGTTCAGCGACACCAAGGCGGACGCCCGCTAAGCCTGCTGAACCCTCAAAGGGCGGTCCTGCTCCGCTCTTGCTGGCACCGCGAGCACCGGCCTGGTGCTCCTCCAATGGCCCTTCGGGGCCGTTGTTGTTTTTCTGGCCGAATCCTTGCAGGGGCGCACAAACCCCCACTGGCGCACAGACTGCTACCGGATGTAACATGCCTCAACACCGCCTGCGCGGGCGGTTCAAGGGGGCTTCATGTCGCTTCTGAAGACGCTCAAGGGCCAGATCCTGGTCCTCTCTGCTACCTGCATGGTGGCTGCCCTGATGGTGTTGACGTTGGTCAACTACTTTTCGGCGCGTGCACAGGCCCAGGTCTCGCTGGCCGAAGAGGGCATGGCGACTGCCAAAAGCCATGCAGAAACCATTGAGGAGTGGGCCCGTGCCAAGGCCACGATCATCGCGGCCTCCGTCGCCGCCTTCGAAGATCCCGAACCTGCCAAGTCTTTGGCCATGCTGCGCGACGCGGGCAAGTTCAGCACGGCGTACTTTGGCTACGCGGACAAGAAGTACGTGTTTTCAGAGACTCGCAACCTGCCCGCCGACTATGACCCCACTGCGCGACCCTGGTACAAGCAGGCCGCGCAGGCCGGAACATCGGTGGTCACGCCACCTTACATCTCGGCATCCGACCAGAAGCTGGTGGTGACTTTTGCGACCCCGGTAGGAGCGGGTGCGTCACTCAAAGGCGTGGCCGCTGGCGATGTCTACATGGAGTCGGTGGTTGCCAACGTGGCTTCCATCCAGCCCACGCCGCAGAGCTTCGGGTTTCTGGTGTCTGCAGACGGCAAGATCATTGCCCACCGCGACCAGGCGTTGACCCTCAAGCCCATTGCAGATTTGTCCAAAGACCTCGCGGTCGAAAAGCTGCTGGCAGCATCCAAGGACAAAAGCCTGTTGCAGGCGGACATCGCGTCGCGCAGCCGGTTGCTCAGCGTGGTGCCCATCGCGGGCACCTCGTGGATGCTGGTGGTGGCCCTGGATGAAAGCGAGGCCATGGCGCCTATCCGGGCCATGCTGGCCACATCGCTGATCTCCAGCGTTTTGGTGTTGGTGGTGGCCGTGGGGCTGCTGGGCGTGGTTCTGACGCGGCGCCTGCGTCAGCTCACGCTGGTGCGTGACGCGATGCATGAAATCGGCGCCGGTGATGGCGACCTGTCGCGCCGCATCGACGCCCACGGTGAGGACGAGCTGGCCCAGATCGCTGGCAGCTTCAACAGCTTTGCGGGCAAGCTCTCCGGAGTGCTCGCACAGATCCGGGACGCCAGCAGCTCGGTACGCGTGGCCGCCGAAGAGATCGCGACCGGCAACCAGGACCTGAGCGGGCGTACCGAACTCACGGCATCCAGCCTGCAGCAGACATCGGCCTCCATGCAGCAGCTGACCGAGACGGTGCGGCACAACGCAGATTCGGCACGCCAGGCCAACCAGTTGGTAGCCCAGGCGTCCAGCGTGGCGCAACATGGCGGGCAGGTGGTGGGCAATGTGGTGACCACCATGGACCAGATCAATGCGGCTTCGCGCAAGATCAACGACATCATTGGCGTCATCGACGGCATCGCCTTCCAAACCAACATCCTCGCGCTCAATGCTGCGGTGGAAGCCGCCCGTGCGGGCGAGCAGGGCAGGGGCTTTGCGGTGGTGGCGGGCGAAGTACGCAGCCTGGCGCAGCGCAGCGCCGAGGCGGCGCGCGAGATCAAGACTCTGATCAATACATCGGTAGAGCAGGTGGAAAACGGCTCGCGTCTGGTGCATGACGCGGGCACTACCATGACCGACATCGTGACCTCGGTGCAACGCGTGACGGACATCATGTCCGAGATCACGGCGTCCACTAATGAGCAGAGCACCAGTATCAACGAGGTGGGACAAGCCGTGGCCCAACTCGACCAGATGA
>NZ_JADHVT010000006.1 GCF_016783915.1 Acidovorax sp. | reverse complement strand
TCAGGTCGTTCTTGAGTTCGTCGCGCTCTCGCGCCACCACGGTGACTGCCTCGGACACCGCCAGCCTGCGCGCCACCTCGGCAGCGTCCAGCTGTGATTTGAGCTGCTGTATCTCGGCGTCCTTTTGGGCGGCCACGCCCTGCAGCTGCTGCGCCAGCCGTGCTTGGGCCAACTGGTCTGCTGCCTGCTGCGCCTGCCGCGCACGCTCCAGCTCATTGGCCAGCGCGTCGCGCTGCTTCTCCACCGCGCTCAGGGCCTGCGCCACCGCCAGGTCACGCTCCACCGCGCCCGCGCCCAGCTGCGCCTTCAGGGCCTGAATCTCGGCATCTTTGGCCGCTGCCGACTTCTGCAGCTCATTGGCCACCTGGGCCTGCGCCAGCGCCACCGCATTGCGTTTGTCCTGCTCGGCCAGCTCTAGTCGCTCGTGCAACTGCGCGGCGAAATCCGCGTCGCGCACCTGCTTGAGGATGTCGGCATACCCGGTTTCGTCCACCTTGAAGGCCTTGTTGCAGTGGGGGCAGATGATGTCGTGCATGGCGGTCACCGTGTGTCTTGTTTCATTGGGTGGGGAGCATAGCGGGCAGGAGATGCGCTTTGGGATGGCAGATCAGCGCTAAGGGTCCCATACACGCGCCGACCGCCAAGTACGCATCTGCGGACTGCCCGAGTCTGCTGATGCGCGCGGCGCAATGACGGTGAGCTTGCACCAAGTGCAGCCTTTCCGCCCCTTCAGTTAAATTGCCCCGCATGCCCAATATCCCCGACTCCACCTCAGCCGCCGCCCCCGCATCCCTCATCGACTCCCCCCAAGCCGCGTGGCGACTGCTGACCACGCTGGGCCTGGTGGTACTGGGCAACAGCAGCATGTATGTGGTGTCGGTGGTGCTGCCCGCTGTGCAGGCCGAGTTTGGCGTGGGCCGTGCGGATGCCTCCCTGCCCTACACGCTGATGATGGTGTGCCTGGGGCTGGGCGGGATCTGGACCGGGCGCATGGCCGACCGGCATGGGCTGATGCCGGTGCTGTGCGTGGGCGCGGTGGCCGTGTGTGGCGGGTTTGTGTGGGCGGGGCTGTCGGGCAGCATCTGGGGGTTTGGGCTGGCGCACGGGCTGATGGGGCTGATTGGCAGCTCGGCTACGTTTGCGCCTTTGATGGCCGACACGGCGCTGTGGTGGAACCGGCGGCGCGGCATTGCGGTGGCGATCTGCGCCAGTGGCAACTACATTGCGGGCGCTCTGTGGCCGCCCATCGTGCAGCGCGGCATCGAGCTGATCGGCTGGCGCCACACCTATGTGATGTTGGGCCTGGTGTGTGGGGTGGGCATGCTGCTGCTGGCGATGCGCATGCGTCAGCGCGCGCCGTTGGCACAGACGGATGCAGCACCCCCACCCGCCGCACCCGTCGCATCGGCGCACGGTACGGCATACGGTGTGGCGCCCACGGCGCTGCCGTTGGACCGCAGCCGCCCGTTCGGCCTGCGACCGCTGCATGCACAGCTATTGCTGTGTGTGGCGGGCGTCGCGTGCTGCGTGGCCATGGCGATGCCGCAGGTGCACATCGTGGCGTATTGCACGGACCTGGGTTTTGGCGCAGCGCGCGGGGCCGAGATGCTGTCGCTGATGCTGGCCTGTGGCATCTTCAGCCGCCTGGTGTCGGGCGTGATCTGCGACCGCATTGGTGGCGTGCGCACGCTGCTGCTGGGCTCGGCGTTGCAGGGCGTGGGGCTGGCGCTGTTTTTGCCGTTTGACGGGCTGGTGCCGCTGTATGTCATCTCGGCCATGTTCGGGCTGTTCCAGGGCGGCATCGTGCCCGCTTACGCCATCATCATCCGCGAGTATTTCGCCCCGCAGGAGGCCGGGGCGCGGGTGGGGGCTGTCATCACGGCCACGCTGATCGGCATGGCGCTGGGGGGCTGGATGTCGGGCTGGATCTTTGACCTGACGGGCAGCTACCGCGCGGCGTTCGTGAACGGCATGGGGTGGAATCTGCTGAACCTGTCGATCGTGGGCTGGCTGTTCTGGCGCGTGCGCCAACAACCCGCTGTGACAGCGCGGCCGCAGCACAGCCCAGGGTAAGCCGGGCAGGCGCCGCCAGCGGGCACTATCGGCGATTTAGGCCATCTGCAGGTAGCGCCCTGCCAATTCTTTCTGCGCCGCCGCGTCCATGCCCAGCACGTCCACCAGATACGGCTGCAGGCCGCCATAGTTGTTGTCCACCATGTGCAGGGCGGCGTCCAGAAACTCCTCTTGCACGCGCCACAGCACCCGCAGCACTTCCTCTGGTGCGTGACTGCCCATGCCCGGCGGGCGCTGGTAGAGCGTGTTGGTGAGCAGGTAGTCGTGCATGACCACGTCGCGCGGCACGCCCAGGGTCAGCAGGATGAGGGCGGCGGCAAAGCCGGTGCGGTCTTTGCCCGCGGTGCAGTGGAACACGGTGGGTGCATCGCTGGCGAGCAGCAGGCGAAACAGCTCGGCAAAACGTGGGGCGTTGTCGTGCACAAAACCCCGGTAGGTGTCCTGCATCAGGGCCACGGCGTCTTGCGCCGTGAGCTGGCGGCCGGTGCGTTGCAGCTCCAGCGCGCGCTGCACCACGGTAGGTTCGATGTGCAGTGGGTGGTAGGCCACGCCGGGCAGTGCGTAGGCATACGCGGCGCTTTCGGCCTGGCCCCGAAAGTCCACCGCGCGGGCCACGCCCAGGTCTGCCAGCAGGGCCTGGTCCTCGGGCGTGAGGCCCGCCAGGTGGTCGGAGCGGAAGATGCGGCGCCATTTCACCGGGCGGCCACCGTGGCCGGTGTAGCCGCCCAGGTCGCGGAAGTTGGTGGCGCCCCGCAGGGGCAGGGATCGGGTGGGGGCAGAAGTGGACATGGTCGAGAGGCTCAAGCACAGGGCGTTGCCGCAAGACTAGCCCAGATGCGCCCGCCCGGTTGTCGCATGGGGGCTATCCAGATCACTGGCACGCCGTGTGTGGGACGGCCCCCTTTTTGCTCCGCCGTGCTTACTTGCCCTGCACGTAGGCGTTGCGGGCGACCAAGGCCAAGTCGGGGTAGTTGGCGAACATACCGTCCATGCCCATGTCCAGGTACTTGCGGAACTCTGTGGCCGCAGGGGCGGCATCGGCCTGTGCGAACGTCCAGCCGTGCACCTTCAGGCCTGCGGCGTGGGCCTGGTCGATGAAGGACTTGGTGACTGGGTATGTAGTGTTGTTGATGAGCACGCCCACGCCCTCGTTGAAGGCGGCCACATCCTTGAGCGTGAGTGCCTGCACGCCGGTGGCGCCTGTGACCCCCATGCGTGCGGTGCCGTCGGGTGCAGTGGTGGCCACGCCCAGCAGGATCAGCGGCATCTTGTTGTTCTGCGCGATCTGCTTGGCCCGCAGGCTGCGCAGCGTGGCATCGCTGAACGACTGGATGAAGACCTTGCTATTGGCGTTGTAGCCATTGGCTGCCAGGGTCTTGAGGATGCCGTCTTCCATGGCGGGGTCTGCCTGCTTAGCCTCGGGGTAGATGCCCACTTCGCGTCCAACGGCGCTGCTTTGCTTTTTGGCCAGGTCCACCACTTCCTGGAATGTGGGCACGGCGAACGCGTTGGCAGAGCTGGGCGTGAAGCCCGGGTAGCTTGTCTTGCCCGTGCCGGTAGGCACTACGGTCAGTGTCTTGATCTCGGCCAGTGTGAAGTCAGACACTTTGTAGCCGCCGTTGCGCTGCGCGAACAGCGCGGCCACGTTGGTGGTGCGGGTCAGTGTGTCGTCGTGGATGGCGACCAGCGCGCCGTCCTTGGTGATCTGCAAGTCGGGCTCGATGTAGTCGGCCCCCATGCGAATGGCCAGCTCGTAGCCGCCCAGCGTGTGCTCCGGCAGGTAGCCGCTGGCGCCACGGTGCGCGATGACCTGGGGTTGTGCGGGTGCGCTATCACTGCCGCCGCACCCGGCCAGCATCAGGGCAGACAGGCAGGCGGCGGCGAAGGAGGACAAGGCTTTCATGGCAGCGGTTCCGTTTCTGAAAAGAGGCCGACTCTAGGGCGGCGCCATGGCAACGGCGTGACATGTTGGCGCGGAGGTCCGCAGGGGAGGAACCTTGGAGACACGGAGGCGATGGCTAGGTTGTGGGGCCAGTGTTCCTGCAGCACGCCATGGCAGACGCTGGCCTCCGCCCGCCAGGCTGCCAACCTCTACGGTGGGAGTGAGGTCACGGCGCCATCCACTGGTAACTCCTGGCTTCCACGTGGGCAGGGCTGGTCGGTGTAGGTGGTGCGGCCCTCTTTCACACACTTACGCGGTTGCGGCGCGGCGGGCGCGGAGGCACCGGTGCGTGCGGCCTGCGCCTGTGTGGGCCGCTTGTCGGGCGGCAAGGTGTCGGGGCCGGGACGGGTGACCTTTTTCCACACCTGCTCGGACCACGGTCCTGCGCGGGGCAGCCAGGCATCGCTCGTCCACCATGCAGCGGCGGCAGCAGCCACCACCACGACAGCGATGGCCGTCAGTGCGGAGCGTTCAGTGCGGCTGCGCATGCTGTGAGGATGCCTGTAAAGGGTGCGTCAGCGGGTGCGCTCCCGCGTCACGTTCACGTCAATGTCGCCAAACACGGTCACGCCGCTGGCACCCTGGGGCTGCTGCTGGCTGGCGGGGTCGCTGGAGCGCGCAACGCCCGAGGTGCTGCCGCAACCACTCAGCGCACCTGCAACCGCCATAGCCGCCAGCGCGGTGCGCCAGAAGCCTTGTGCGAGCCGTGCGGGCGATACGGTGTATTCCGTGTTCAGCATCTGCATCATTCGCCGCCCAGGTGGTTGCCCAGAATGCCCGCCAGCTCGAACATGCCCGCGCTGTCCTTGCCAAACACAGCGCGCAGCTTGTCATCGGCCACGATGGTGCGCTTGTCCTTGGGGTCTTGCAGGTTGTGGGCCTTGATGTATTCCCACATCTTCTTCACGGCCTCGGGGCGTGCCACGGGTTCGCTGCCAATCACGGCGGCCAGGGCGGCGCTTGGGGCCTTGCCTGCGGCGGCCTTGCGCGGGGCTTTGGCCGCCGTCGTTTTGGCTGCGGCCTTCTTTGCAGGGGCTTTTTTGGCGGCAGCGCCAGTGGCTTTTGCCTTGGTTGCTATTGTTTTTGAAGCAGCTCCCGGGCGGGGTGGGAACTTGCTGGGCGCAAATTCAAAGTTGACCTTGCCCGCCTCCTTGTCCCACGCCAGGTGGGCCTTGAAGTTGCGGCGCGTGCGCATGCTCACGAACTTGTCGAGCAGGTCGGTCTTGCCCGTCTCCAGCAGCTTTTGCATCTGCTCGCGCTCCACGGGCTGCTGCAGGATGATCTTGCCGCTCTTGAAGGTGCAGCTCGGTGTGGGCTGCGCGGCGGTGGGCACGGCCTTGCTGCACACGTAGTTGCTGCCGTGCTCGTGCACGTCCGATCCGCAGATGGGGCAGGCGCCCAGCGCGGCGTCTTCAAACTCCACGATCTCGCCGGACTCTTCGCCCTTTTTGTCGTCGCCAAAGTCGAATTCGAGCTTGTAGTTGTGCGCCTCGTCGTCGTACTTGATGACGATCTCGGACGTGAAGGGCCAGCCTGCCTTGGAGCGGAAGCCCTCCAGCGGGCCAATCTTCTTGTCGCGCAGCAGGGCGTTGGCCTCGGCGGTTTCAAAGGTGCGGCCTGCAGGCGATTTGCCAAAGCTGAAGCCGCAGCCTTCTGCGCCTGCCTTGCCCACGCAGGCAAAGCGGCGGTAGTTCTCTTTGACCACGCCGCCGCAGTTGGGGCATGGGGATTCGAGCGTGGCGTAGTCGCCGGGGATGGTGTCGCGGTCGTATTCCTTGGCCTTCTTGACCATGCGCTCGGTCATGGCGGCGATCTCGGCCATGAATGCTTCGCGGCTGAGCAGACCCTTTTCCATTTGCGAGAGCTTGTACTCCCACTCGCCGGTCAGGTCGGCGCGGCAGAGTTCTTCCACCTCCAGCCCGCGCAGCAGCGTCATCAGCTGGAAGGCCTTGGCCGTAGGGATGATCTCGCGGCCTTCGCGCAGCATGTACTTTTCGGTCAGCAGGCCTTCGATGATGGCCGCGCGTGTGGCTGGGGTGCCCAGGCCTTTTTCCTGCATGGCTTCGCGCAGTTCGTCGTCGTCGATCTGCTTGCCCGCGCTTTCCATGGCGCCCAGCAGCGTGGCTTCGGAGTAGCGTGCGGGCGGCTTGGTCTTGAGGCCCTTGGGGTCCACAGCCAGGGTGTTGACGCTTTCGCCGGGTTTGACGGGCACCAGGTTCTGGCCCTTGTCGCCGTCCTTGCCGCCTTCGACTTCTTCGGCAGCTTCCTTCCCGTAAATGGCCAGCCAGCCCGGCTTGACCAGCACCTTGCCTTCGGTCTTGAAGCTGTGCGGGGCAACCGTGGAAATGCGGGTCGTGACCGTGTATTCAGCGCTGGGGAAGAACACGGCCATGAAGCGGCGCACGACCAGGTCGTACAGCTTTTGCTCGGCTTCGCTCAGGCCGCTCGGTGCCTGCAGCGTGGGGATGATGGCAAAGTGGTCACTCACCTTGCTGTTGTCAAAGATGCGCTTGGACGGGCGCACGTAGTTGTTGTTCAGCGCCGTGAGCGCATGCGGCGCCAGATGCCGCATGCCGCTGTCGGCCAACATCTCGAAGGTCTGCTTGGCCACGGGCAGATAGTCCTCGGGCAGCGCGCGCGAGTCGGTACGCGGGTAGGTCAGGGCCTTGTGGCGCTCGTACAGGCTTTGCGCCAGGGCCAGCGTGGTCTTGGCAGAAAAGCCGAACTTGCCGTTGGCCTCGCGCTGCAGGCTGGTCAGGTCAAACAGCAGGGGCGATGCCTGCGTGGTGGGCTTGCTTTCTTCGGTGACGGTGGCCTGCTTGCCGCGTACGGCGTTGGCGATGGCCGTGGCTTCGGCGGACGACCACACGCGGTCAGCGCGGGCTTCGACGTCTTCCGATTTCTTCCACTTGGGGTCGAACCACTTGGCGGGGTACTCGCCGGCTTCGGCGCCGAAGGTGGCGTGGATTTCCCAATAGTCTCGGCTGATGAACTTGCGGATCTTTTCTTCGCGCTCCACCACCAGCGACAGCGTGGGCGTCTGCACCCGGCCCACGGTGGTCAGGAAGAAGCCGCCATCGCGCGAGTTGAACGCCGTCATGGCGCGGGTGCCGTTGATGCCCACCAGCCAGTCGGCCTCGGAGCGACTGCGGGCGGCGTGCGCCAGGCCCGCCATCTGCTGCTCGGTGCGAAGGGCGTCAAAGCCGTCGCGGATGGCCTGGGGTGTCATGGACTGCAGCCACAGGCGCTTGACGGGTTTGCCCAGCGGTTTGCTGCCACCGGCGTATTGCTCGATCAAACGGAAGATCAGCTCACCCTCGCGGCCCGCGTCGCAGGCGTTGATGAGTTGCGTCACGTCCTTGCGCTTGGCCTGCTTGACCACCGCGTTCAGGCGGCTCTTGGTCTTGTCCACGGGCTTCAGGTCAAAGTACGGCGGGATCACAGGCAGGTGCGCAAAGCTCCACTTGCCGCGCTTTACGTCAAACTGCTCGGGGGCCTGGATCTCCACCAGGTGGCCCACGGCGCTGGTGACTACATAGCGGTCGTTCTCGAAGTGGTCTTCGTGCTTCTCGAACTTGCCCGCCACGGGGGTCAGTGCGCGCACGATGTCTTGCGCCACCGAGGGTTTCTCTGCAATTACCAGGGTCTTGGTCATTTTTTGGTTTCTCGCCAGTCTGGCTGTCCGGCATCCGGCCGGTCGCTTCTACAATTCGTTGCCTCACGCGTACACGCGCACGCGCATGTGTGCATATTCAAGTTAACAGAGTTTTTGCCATGCCCCGCACCGCACCGCCTGCAACCCCGTCTCCCGCGCAGGGCCGCCGCATCCAGACCCGGCGCTCTGGCGTGCACGGCAAGGGCGTTTTTGCCGTGCAGGATATTGCAGAGGGCGAAGTCCTTGTGGAATACACGGGCGAAGTGATTGGCTGGCAGGAAGCCCAGGACCGCCACCCGCACGACCCCCTGCAACCCAACCACACGTTCTACTTCCATGTGGATGAAGACCATGTGATCGATGCAAAGTTCGGCGGCAATTCGTCGCGCTGGATCAATCACAGCTGCAACCCCAACTGCTATGCCGACGAGCGGGACGGCCGCATTTTCATCACCGCGCTGCGCAACATCCAGGCGGGCGAAGAGTTGAACTACGACTACGGCCTGATCATCGAAGAGCGCTACACCAAGAAGCTCAAGGCCGAATACCCCTGCTGGTGCGGTAGCACCAACTGCCGGGGCACGCTGCTGGCGCCCAAGCGCGGCTGGGCACCGCCGGTGCCCTTGCCACCGTCCAAGCCGTCCTCCTCCAAAGCTGCCAAGGCCGCTGAGGCGCCTCGGAAGGCCAAGCCGCGAGGCCGTAGCCAGTGAACGCCGCCCCTATCCGCTGGCCCGCCGAAGCCATCTGGGAGGCGGTGTCACCGCTACTGCCGGGCTTTACCGTCGAGGTGCAGCCCTCCATCGACTCCACCAATACCGAGTTGATGCGCCGTGCGCGCAACGGCCAGTGCGAGCCCACCCTGCTGGTGGCCGAACAGCAGACCGCCGGGCGCGGGCGGCTGGGGCGGGTGTGGCAGAGCGATGTGGGGGCTTCTCTCATGATGTCCTTGGGCCTGCCGCTGGCTCCCCAGGATTGGTCCGGCCTGTCGCTCGCCGTGGGGGTGAGCGTGGCCGAAAGCCTGCAGCCCGTGCTGCCTGCCCTGGGGGCGGGGCAGCCTGCGCGCGTGGGGCTCAAGTGGCCCAACGACCTCTGGCTGGGCGGCGCCGCGGGCGACCGCAAGCTGGGCGGCATCCTGGTGGAAACGGCCAGTTTTGTGGCGCCCCAGACTGCGCCCTCGCAGGCCAGCACCAGCACAAGCACCGCGCGCTACGTGGTGGTGGGCATTGGCATCAACGTGCTGCCCCGCAGCCCCGAGGGCATGAGCATGCCCCCCGGCAGCCTGCAGGATGTGGAGCCGGGCCTGGACGCACCCACCGCCCTGCTGCGCATCGTGCCGCCACTGGTGGCCATGCTGCAGTCGTTTGCGGGCTATGGGTTTGCGCCCATGCAGCCCCGCTTTGCGGCACGTGATGTGCTGCAGGGCCGCGCGGTGACGCTGAGCGACGGCCACACCGGCACCGCGCATGGCGTGGGCGATGACGGTGCGCTGCTGGTGCACACAGCCGGTGGCATGCAGGCCATCACCAGTTCTGAAATCAGCGTCCGGCCGACGGCGGTGCCCCCGGTGTGAGACAGCTTCCTCTTCCGATGCGAGTGTTCTTGAAAGGCCGTGCTCCATGCTCCGTCTTGCCGTGATCGTGCTGCTGCTGGCCAACGCGGGCTATTACGCGTGGTCGCAAGGGCTGCTGCGCCAGTTTGGCTACGCGCCGCAAGAGCAGTCCGAGCCACAGCGCATGAACCAGCAGATCCGGCCCGAGACGCTGCAGATCCTGAAGGTCAACCCCAGCAAGACCTCCTCTGCTGCGCCCCCCATCCCTACTTCCCCACCCCAGGCCACCGCCGCCAATGACTCCCCCACCCCCGCCTCCACACCGGCTGCCCCGGCCCCCGCAGAATCTGCCGAGTGCCTGCAGGCCGGCGTGTTCGATGACCGCCAGGCCGAAGTGCTGCGCACGGCGGCTGCTGGCTTGCCCTCAGGCAGCTGGACGCTGGAGCCCACGCCCGTGCCGGGCCGCTGGATGGTCTACATGGGCCGGTTTGACGACATGGAAACGCTGGACCGCAAACGCGCCGAGCTGCGCGCCCGCAAGGTGGAGCACGACCGCGCGGGGGGCACGCTCGAACTGGGCCTGTCGCTGGGCCGCTTTGCCTCCAAGGAGGCGGCCGAGCGTGAGCTGGCCAATCTCGGCAACAAAGGCGTGCGCACCGCCCGCGTGATCCAGGAGCGCGCTGAATCCCCCGGCTTCACGCTGCGCCTGCCCTCAGTGAACGACGCGCTGCGGGCGCAGCTGGATGTGCTGCGCACCGCGATGGCCGGCAAGACGCTGCGCACGTGTGGCTGAGGTAGACACCGCCCCATGAACGAAGAGCCGACATCCATCCAGTGCGGTGAACATGGCGAAGCCGCACCCACCTACGTCTGCGGGCACCTGTGCCGCCACCCGGTGCAGCGCTGGTTTTGCGATGCGCCGTCGCCAGACACCCCCTACCCGGACGCCTGGTGTGCCAGCTGCAACGCCGAGCTGATGAAACAAGGCGGCGAGTGGAACGAACACAACGCGGACTGCCTGGATCTTCAGATCCTGTGCCACCACTGTTACGAGGACTCCATGGCACGCAGCGTGGAGGCCCTGGACGCTGATGCCGAAGCCGCCTGGATCGATGCGGTGACACAGGGGCACCATGCGCTGCGGGACAAGCAGCGCGCACTGGAGCAGGACCACGGCATCTCGCACTTTGAACGCTGGGACTACGACCAGGCGGCAGGCACCTTGACCTTTTCAGACGGCGGTGTGCCCCGTCTGGTGGCCAGCATCGAGTTCATCGGCTCGGTGTCGGAAGCCAGCGGCACCTGGCTGTGGGCCTGGGCCAATTTCCATAACGAGGCCCCGGTCGTGTCGCGCATTGCCGCTGTGCGGGAGTTTGGCGAAGCCAGGGGCTTCCTGCACCTCACGGTGCCGCTGTGGAAGGGCGATGCCACCGATGGCTGGGAGCTGTCGGGTGTGGCCGCGCAGGTGCTGGGCGCCCAGGGCGTGTACCGCGTGCCTACGGGCCGGGGCTTTTTGTACATGGCCCTGATGTCGGTGCAGCGCGTGGCGTGAGCACGGTTGCTGCGCCAACCCCGGTGCAGCGCTATGGCAACGGTATGGCGCGCGTCTCGCCCTGCCGCATGAGCCAGACGCGGTCCAGCGGCAGGCCACGCTGCGCGAGCGCGGCGGCCAGGTCGCGCGGCGGGTGGTCGAAGGCCTCCTGCGTCAGCATGAACGTGCCCCAGTGCACGCCCATGGCCTGCCTGGCCTCCACATCCAGCATCAGCTGCACGGCGTCTTCCGGGTTCACGTGCATGGGCTTCATGAAGTCGCGGGGCAGATAGGCGCCGATGGGCAATGCCAGAAAGTCCACCGGCCCCAGGCGCTGGCGGATGGCCTTGAAGTCGTCGCTGTAGCCCGTGTCGCCCGGGAACAGAAAGCGCCAGGGCGCCGCCGCCTGTGGGCGCGTCCATTCCAGCAGGTACCCACCCCACAGCGAGGCATTGGTATCCCACGGGGTGCGGCGGCTCCAGTGCTGTGACGGCGTGAAAAACACGCGCACGCCGGGGGCGATGTCGGTGTGCTCCCACCAGTTCAGCGCGGTGACCGGGCCCATGCTCCGCTGGGTGAACCAGTCGGCCAGCCCCAGGGGCACCACAAAGCGGGGCGACTGGCCCGCGTCGCGCAGGCGGCGCAAGGTGCCGTAGCACAGGTGGTCGTAGTGGTTGTGCGAGATCAGCACCACATCGATGGGCGGCAGGTCCTCGGGCGCCAGGGGCGCGGGCACACGGCGCGGAGCACCAAAGCGGCCCAGGGGGCCCGCAAAATCGCACAGCGTGGGGTCGATCAGCACGTTGAGGCCCGCCACCTGCAGCAGCATGGAGACATGGCCCAGCCAGGTGATCACGGGGGCCTGCTGGCGCTGTGCCAGGCGCGCGGGGTCCACGGGCTGCGTCCACTGCCGGGCAAAGGCCCCGTAGCCGCCCGCAGGCTCGCTGCGCGGCTTGAAATCGCCGCGCAGCGAGCGCCAGACCATTTCGTACCAGGGGAAGTTGCCGATCACCACGGCGGGGTGCGTGTTGGCAAAGCGGCGAGGCGATGGCGTCATCGGGGGGCTGTGTCGGTGCAAAAAACTTGGAACAGGCTCTGGGGTCGCATGATGCCGGATGGCCGGTGCTGTGGCGGGTTGCCTGCGCATCAACCCTGCGGCGCGCCGGCTTTGCTGGCTGATGCGCCAGCTGCCGGGTCAGCTGCCCGCCACCACGTCCCGCGCCGCAAAACGCACGCTAAAGCGTGCGCCGGGCGGGGTCTGGCCGGGGCGCGCGTCTTCGAGCGTGACCTCGGCGCCGTGCTTGCTGGCGATCTCCAGCACGATGGGCAGGCCCAAGCCGGAGCCGTCGGCCTCGCTGCCCAGGGCGCGGTAGAACGGCTGGAACACCAGCTCGCGTTCGGCCTCGGGCACGCCGGGGCCCGAGTCTTCGACCTGCAGCAGCAGCACATGGCCAAAGGTGTCGGCGAGCACGCGGGCGGTGACCACACCGGGCTTGTCGGGCGTGGAGGGTGTGTAGTTGATGGCGTTGTCCACCAGGTTGCGCACCAGCTCCTTGAGCAGCGTGGGGTTGCCGTCGATCAGCACGCCCGGCGATCCGGGCTCCGCACCGTCGTAGCCCAGGTCGATGTGCTTGTCGAGCGCGCGGGGCACCGAGTCGCGCACCACCTCGATCACCAGGCGTGCCAGGTCGCACGGCTGGCGCGCAATGCCCACGCCGCTGCCCTCGGCCCGGGCCAGCGCCAGCAGCTGGTTGACGGTGTGCGTGGCGCGGATGCTGGAGCGCCCGATCTGCTGCAGCGAGCGTTTGAGCTCTTCGGTGCTGGTGCCTTCGCGCTGGGCCAGGTCGGCCTGCATGCGCAGGCCCGCCAGCGGGGTCTTGAGCTGGTGGGCGGCATCGGCCAGAAAGCGTTTTTGCGTGGCCAGCGAGTCGTTCAGGCGCGTGAGCAGATCGTTGACGGACGACACCAGCGGCGCGACTTCGAGCGGCACGGTGCGGTCGTCCAGCGGCGAGAGGTCGTCGGGGTTGCGTGCGCGGATGCGCTGCTCCAGCTGGTTGAGCGGCTGGATACCCCGCGCCAGCGCCAGCCACACCAGCAACACGGCCAACGGCAGGATGACGAACTGCGGCAGCATCACGCCCTTGATGATTTCGGTGGCCAGCACGCTGCGCTTTTCGCGCGTCTCGGCCACCTGCACCAGCGCCACCGGCGTGTCTTTCAGCGGCAGGCGCACCCAGATATAGGCCACGCGGATGTCGATGCCGCGCATCTCGGCATCGCGCAGCCGCACCTCGCCCGACAGGGGCACCTCGTCGCTCGGGGGCTCGGGCAGTTCGCGCTCGCCCGAGAGGAACTCGCCGCCCGGGCCGATGACCTGGTAGTACACGATGTCGGAGTCGTCAGCCCGCAGGATCTCGCTGGCGGGCTGGGGCAGGTTGAACTGCGCCTTGTCGCCCACCACGCTCACCAGTTGGGCGAGGGCGTGGGCGTTGTACTCCAGCGCCCGGTCAAACGGCTTGTTGGCCAGGCCCTGCGCCACCAGCCAGGTCAGCGCCAGGCTCACAGGCCACAGCAGCAGCAGCGGCGTGAGCATCCAGTCCAGGATTTCGCCGAACAGGGAGCGCTGCTCGCGCTGGAAGATCTTCACAGCGGCCGCCGTGGCATTTTTGACGCCAAAACACCCGATAGCGCCAGATTCATATGCACAAGCTGCTATCGTTTTGATAGTTAATTGGGGATCTTCTCAAGGCAGTAGCCCAGGCCGCGCACGGTGGCGATGCGGATGGGCCCGCCTTCGATCTTCTTGCGCAGGCGGTGGATGTAGACCTCGATGGCGTTGTTGCTCACCTCCTCGCCCCACTCGCACAGGCGCTCCACCAGCTGCTCCTTGCTCACCAGCCGGCCGGCGCGCTGCAGCAGCACTTCCAGCAGGCCCAGCTCGCGGGCGGACAGCTCGATCATCTTGCCGTCGATGGTGGCCACGCGGCCCGCCTGGTCGTACACCAGCGGGCCGTGCTTGATGGCGCTGCTGGTGCCGCCCATGCCCCGGCGCGTGAGGGCGCGCACGCGGGCTTCTAGCTCCTGCAGGCTGAAGGGCTTGGCCATATAGTCGTCGGCACCAAAGTCCAGGCCCTTCACTCGCTCTTCCACGCTGTCGGCCGCAGTGAGGATGAGCACCGGCAAGGCCGAGCCTCGGCCGCGCAGCTTTTTCAGCACTTCCAGCCCATGCATTTTGGGCAGGCCCAGGTCCAGGATGAGCAGGTCGAACTCGTTGTTGGTCATGAGCGCCGCGTCGGCCTCGCTGCCGCTGGCGACATGGTCCACCACGGCGCCCGAGGCACGCAGCGTGCGCAGCAGGCCATCGGCCAGCACCTGGTCGTCTTCGGCAATGAGGATGCGCATGCGGACTGTCTCCTTGGGTGGTACGGCCCGTGGGCGGGCCTGTGTCGTCATTGTCTGCCTGTGCGAGGATTTTAGGCGCCAGCTCCCTGTCCGGCGCCTTTGGCTGGCTGCAAGCTTGGGACACGGAAAATGGCGGCCATGCACATCCTGCTCATCGAAGACGACCTGGACCTGGGCCAGGCCCTGCTGCAAGCCCTGCAGCAGGGCGGCTTCACTGTGCAATGGCTGCGCAGCGTGGCCGCCACGCCGCCCCTGCCCGACGCCAACGAGGTTGCCGCCGTGCTGCTGGACCTGACCCTGCCCGACGGCCAGGGCATGGCGTTGCTGCGTCGCTGGCGCCGCGCGGGCCTCAGCCTGCCGGTGATAGTGATCACAGCCCGCACCGCCTTGCAGGACCGGCTTGACGGCTTGGACGGCGGTGCCGACGACTACGTGCTCAAGCCCTTCGACGTGCCCGAGCTGCTGTCGCGCTTGCACGCCGTGCTGCGGCGCAGTGCGCGCCAGGCCAGCGAGGAGTGGACGCTGGGCGCGCTGCGCCTGGCGCCCCGGCGGCACGAAGCCTGGCTGGGCGACGAGCGCCTGGCGCTGTCGCCGCGCGAGTTCCGGCTGATGGTGGAGCTGGCGCGCGAACCAGGCAAGGTGGTTGCCAAGAACGTGCTTGCCCAGCGGCTCGAACCCCTGGGCGACGCGCTGGACGCCGCCACGCTGGAGGTGCATGTCTCCAATCTGCGCAAGAAGATCGGCGCGGAGCGCGTGGTCACAGTGCGTGGCGTGGGCTATCGGCTGCAGCCATGACACCACCGACCGAAACCCCCGCGCCCCCACGCGGCTGGTGGGGCCCGAGCCTTATGCGCCGCACCCTGCTGGCGCTGCTCGCGGCCATGGCGTTGGTGTGGCTGGTGCTGCTGGGCCAGGCGGCCATCACCCACTACCGCGCCATGGACACCAACCCCGGCGTGCGCCAGCTCGCGCAGGGGCTGGCGGGGGCGCTGGCCACCCTGGACCAGCCCGCCGAGGCCCGCGCGCTGGTGCACGGCATGGCCCACACCCTCAACGCCATGCGCGCAAAGGTGGATCTGCTGCAGGGCACTTCGGTGCTGTTGCAGCTGCAGGACCGCACAGGCCAACTGCTGCACAGCAGTGCGGCCGGTGTGCACGCGGTGGGACTGGCAGGCGACGCAGGCCATGCCGCGATGGACGTGGCCGGCACACCCCATTGGGTGGCATGGGAAAGCACGGGCCCCTGGCGCGTGGTGGTGGCCGAGCCCCGCCTGGCCGATGCGCGGCTGCTGGGCTTCATGGGCGAAGACCTGGCGGCGTCGGTGCTGCTGGCGCTGCCGCTGGTGGGCCTGCCGCTGTGGCTGGCAGTGCGCACGGGGCTGCGCCCGCTGGCGCGGCTGGGCGCCCAGATCGCCGCACGCTCGGCCCACGACCTGCGGCCGCTGCAGCACCTGCCGCCCCAGCGCGAGCTGCACGGCTTGGCCCAGTCGTTCGACCAGCTGCTGGCCCGCCTGCGCGCCCACCTGGCGCGCGAAAAGGCCCTGGTGCACGACGCGGCCCACGAGCTGCGCACGCCCATGGCCGTCATCGCCACCCAGGCCCATGTGCTGGCGCAAGCCCCCGAAGGCCCCGCACGCGCGCAAGCCAGCGAGGCGCTGACGCGCGCCGTGCAGCGCGCCGCGCACCTGAGCGAACAGCTGCTCACGCTGGCGGCACTCGAAGAAGCCCCCGCGCTGCACAACACCGCGCCCCAGGACCTGATGGCGCTGCTGCAGGACTGCCTGGCAGAGCGCGCGGGCTGGGCCGAGGGCCTGGGCGTTGAGCTGTCGCTCGACGGCCCGGACACCCTGGAGCTGCCGTTTGACCGCCAGCTGCTCTGGTCCGCCCTGGGCAATGTGCTGGACAACGCGCTCAAGCATGGCTGCGGCCCAGGCGCGGGGCGCGAGGTGCAGTTGCGGGTGATGCACAAAGGCGGCGACGTGGTGGTCTGGATTGCCGACGACGGCCCGGGCATCGAGGCCGGTGAGCAGGACAGGGTGTTCGAGCGCTTCTGGCGCTCGCCACGCGCGCGCAGCAGCGGATCGGGCCTGGGGCTCACCATTGCGGAGCAGGCCATCGGCCACCTGGGCGGGCAGGTCCGCCTGGGGCCGGGGCTGCACGGGCGGGGCGTGGGCTTCACGCTGCGCTGGCCGGTGGCGGGCTGACAACCCGCGCCCGGCAGCCTCCCCCTCTGCGCAGACCTTTGGGTTCGCCCAAGGTTGGCGTTTCAACAATCCCGGCATCTTCTTCATTTCACGAGATGCCATGAAACCTACCCGCCTTGTTACCCCCTCTACGGCGCGCGGCGCCCTCCTCCTCTCACGCCGCCACTGGCTGGCCGCCGCAGGCCTGTCCACGCTGGGCAGTGTGCTCACCGCCTGCGGTGAGGGCGACGACGACAGTCCCCGCGAAGCCCACAAGCGGGTGCAGGCCCTGGCCCAAGGGCTGGTGAAGCAGGGCGTGGTGGGCGCCGCAGCCGGGTGGGCGGACCCGCGCCAGGTCCGCACAGCCGTCGCGGGGCTGCGCCGCCTGGGTGGGAATGCGCCCCTGGTCACCGGCGACCTGATGGCCATCGGCTCCAACACCAAGGCCATGACGGCCTGCGCGGCCGCGAGTGTGGTGGACCAGGGCCTGCTGCGCTGGGACAGTACGCTGGCCCAGACTTTGCCCGAGCTGTCGCGGAGCGCCCTGCCCGCCTACCAGGAGATCACGCTGCGCGATCTGCTGGACCACCGCGCCGGGGTGATGGGTTTTTCGGCCATCGAAGACGTGGACCTGTTCGTGAACGCAGTGGGTCCCGAGGTGCTGGCGCGCTGGCAGCAACCTGCGGAGGCAGAGGCGTTCTTCCTGCAGTGGCTGCTGCGCCAGCCGCCCGTTCGCGGGACGGGCGCGGACCCGGGCTTTGCCTACTCCAACGCAGGCTATGCGCTGGCGGCCCGCATGCTGCGCGCGGCAACGGGTCTCGGGTGGGAGGGTCTGCTGCGCCAGCGCGTGGCCCAGCCCCTGGGCCTTTCGCTCTTTATGGGAGAGCCGATGCGTGCCGGGAGCCAGCAGCCCGCCGGGCATGAAATCCTGGACGGGCGGCTGCAGCCCCTGCCGCTGGCCGAGGCGCCGGAACGTGTGTGGCTGGAGATCCTGGACGCGGCAGGCGCCGTGAGCCTGACGGTGGAGGAGGACGCGCGGTGGCTGCAGTGGCATCTGCGGGCGTTGCGCGGCGACGCCACCCCCTTGCCGCGCAGCTACGTGAAGGGCCTGCAGGACCTGGGGCACGCCCCCGCAGGCCGCTATGGCCTGGGTTGGCTGGTGCATGCGGCGCACGGCACGGGCTGGCTGCTGCACAACGGCCAGGACGCGGGCTTTCAGGCCATGTCGGTCGTCGCACTCGATGGTTCGCGCGCAGGCCTGGCCCACAGCAACATCGCCACGGCGGACAGCATGAGCCTGCTCTACGAGGGTGTCTCCACGCTGGTGTCTTGAGCCCGCTGGACCCGCGCCGGGTTCTCAGCGCGGGTCGTGTGCCCGCAGCCTCTGCACCAGGGTCTTGAGATCCGCCTGCAGCCGCGCCATGCCCTCGGGCACCTGCGCGAGCGTCTGCTCGTCCATGTAGAGCTTGCGGTTGATCTCGACCTGGATGCTGTGCCGGTGCTGCGCGGGGTTGCCATAGCGGCGCACCAGCTCCACGCCCTTGTAGGGGTGGTTGTATTCGACGCTGTAGCCGCATGCGCGCAGGTGCTCGCAGATCAGCGCCGACAGCGCCGGGCTGGCCGTCGTGCCGTCGCGGTCGCCCACCACGAAGTCGGCGTGTTCGAGGCCCGGGAACTCGGTGGCAAAGCGCCCGGCCACGGCGGGCATGGAATGACAGTTGAGGTGGATGCTGTAGCCGTGGCGCGCATGGGCTGCATCGATGGCCTGCGCCACTGCCGCGTGGTAGGGGCGCCAGCATTGGTCGATGCGCGCACGCACCTCGGCCACGGTGAGCTGGCGGCTGTAGATGGGTTCACCCTCGTCGGTGAACTTCCAGATCAGGCCCTTGCCCAGGCGCACCTTGCTGAGCACCTTGGGGTCGGTGGAGATCGGATCGGTCCATTCGCCGTCGATCAGGCTGGTATCCAGCTCGGTAGTGTCGCGGTTGGCATCGAGGTAGATGCGGGGGAAATGCGCCTCGACCCAGGCCACGCCCAGCGCGGTGGCAAAGGCGTAGATCTTCTCGACATGGGTGTCTTCCGCCCGGCGCAGCGTGGGCAGGTCGCAGGCAGAGCCGAAGTCAGCCGGGTACTGCGTGCCGCTGTGGGGCGAGTCGAGCACCAGCGGGGTGTTGCCGGGTATGGCCGTCACCTTGCGGGCGGCAGGGGTGGGGGAGGCCTGCCCGGGTGAACCGGTGACGCCAGGCTGGGCTTGTTCGAAGCGGTGGTGGATCAGTTTCAAGGCTGCATGCATAGGCAGAGTGTGCGCAAAGGAGGGCGGCTGGCCTAGCCGCCCAGACCGGGATGTGACTATGGTTATCCCTGAGACTTTGAAATGGCTCAGGAAGCAGGGGGGCCTGCGTCGTTTCAACATCCCAGCTGTGGCCGTTCCGAGCCATGGGCCCGGGGGGGAAATCAGGTCAGTCGAGCACCACCTTGGCGTAGGCCGCCACGCGCTTCATCTTGTCGATCTCGCTGGCGATCTGGGTAGTGAACTCCTTGGGCGTGGTGCCCGAGGGATACAGGCCCTGGCCTGCCAGGCGCTCGCGCACGGCGGGCTCCTTCAGGGCCTGGGCGACGGCTTGCTGGATGCGGTCTGCCGCCGCCGGGGGCGTGCCCGCAGGGGCCACCAGGCCAAACCATGAAGGCTCGTTGGCCTGCTTGTAGCCCAGCTCGGCGTAGGTGGGCACATCGGGCAGCACGTCCAGGCGCTCGGGCCACGACACGGCCAGCGCCTTGAGCTTGCCCGATTTGACGTGCGGGAGCGATGAAGCCACCTGGTCAAAGTACACCGCCACCTGGCCCGCCAGCACGTCGTTGATGGCCGGGCCTGCACCACGGTAGGGGATGTGCACCATGGAGGTGCCCGTGCTGCTCTTGAACAGCTCGCCCCACATGTGGCCGATGGTGCCGTTGCCGGGGGTGGCGTAGGACACCTTGCCGGGGTTGGCCTTGAGGTACTTCACCAGCTCCGCAAAGTCCTTGACGGGCACCACGGCCGGGTTGATCACGATGACGCCCGGGGCCTTGACGATCTCGGTCACGCCGATGAAGTCCTTGGTCGGGTGGTAGGGCAGCTTGGTGTACACGGCGGGGTTCACGCCATGGGTGGACAGCGTGGCCACGCCCAGGGTGAGGCCGTCTGCCGGCGCACGGGCGACTTCGGCCATGCCGATGGAGCCGCCTGCGCCGCCCCGGTTTTCCAGCACCACGGGCTGCTTGAGGATGCGCGCCAGCGACTCTTGCAGACTGCGGGCCGTGATGTCCGTGGCGCCCCCGGGCGGGAACGGAACGATGATGCGCAGGGGCTTCCCCTCTTGCGCCAAAGACATTCCGGGAGCGAAAGATACGGCGGCCAGCGCTGAGAGCAGGTGACGGCGTTGCATGGGCGTTTCTCCTATGGGTTGCATTGAGGTTAAAGGATTCAATGCGCTCTACCAAGCAATGGATATGCCTGATAACATTCCTATTTGGAATGATTTGATTACTTACTATGTCATCTCTTCGCCGCCTCTCGCCACCCGTTCACCTGCTGCGGGCTTTTTCCACGGTGACGCGGTTCGGCGGGGTGTCCCGCGCGGCCGAGGCCCTGCACCTCACCCAAAGCGCGGTCAGCAAACAGGTCAAGGAACTGGAGACCTGGGTGGGCGTGCCGCTGTTCGAGCGCAGCCGCAAGCGCCTGGCGCTCACCCCCGCCGGCGAGCGCTACGAAAAGGCGGTGCGTGGCGTGCTGGCGCAGCTGGAGGCCGCCACGCTGGAACTGATCACCAGCGATGACGGTGGGGGGGCGCTGCACCTGTCCAGCCTGCCCACGTTTGCGGCCAAATGGCTCATCCCACGCCTGCCGCAGTTCCAGCAGCAGCACCCGCAAATCACGCTGCACTTTGTGCCTTATGTGCACAGCTACGACTTCACCCGCCCCGAGCTGGACTGCGCCATCCTGTTCGGCGACGGCCACTGGCCCGGCGCGCACGCCCACCACATCACAGGCAACGAGGTGGCGCTGATCGCCCCCCGCACCAAGGTGGCCGACTGGCCCATCCACACCCCGCGCGACGTAGCCAGCTACACCCTGCTGCGCCACGTGACCGTGCCCGAGGGCTGGCTGCGCTGGAGCGAGACGCATGGGGTGGCGGGCCTCATCGACCCGCTGGCCGGGCCGCAGTTCGACCAGTTCCAGACCATGATCCGCGCCGTGATGGCGGGCATGGGCCTGGCGTTGGTGCCGCGCTGCCTGGTGCAGGATGAAATCACGGCAGGCCTGGTGCGCGAGCCCCTGCCCGATGCCGACCTGCGCGGCGGTTACCGGAGTGATGTGGGCTACTGGTTCTGCTACCCCGAAGGCCGCACGCAGCTGCACGCGCTGCAGTGCTTCAGGGAATGGCTGCTGGCCTGCGCCGAGCCAATGGGGGCTCAGGCACCCGTATCGCCGCCCGCATAGGCCTCCAGCCCAATGGCTACCACGGTGGCCACGTCATGGCCCACCTCGGCGCGGAACTCCGCCTCGGCCTGCGCCACTGCATCCCGGAACGCTTGCAGCCACGCCAGGCCGGTGGGCGTGAAGCACACGCGGCGCGCCCGCGCATCCAGCGGGTCGGCCTGGCGCGTGACCAGCCCCCAGGCCTCGCACTGGTCCACCAGGTTGGCCATGGCCTGCTTGGTCATGCCCGCGCGCTGGGCCAGGTCGGTCAACCGGTCGCCCTGCAAGGCCAGGTGCCGGGTGATGTGCACGTGTGCAGCCGTCACCTGGTCGCGTGCCGCCAGGTTGGACAGCGCCAGCGGCACCTCCACATTGCGCGCCATGAGCTGCAGTACCCGCGCGTCGAAGCGGCGCAGGGCGCTGCCCATCAGGCGGCCCAGGTGGGTCTGGCGCCAGCGGTCGCCAGACCCCGGGGCGGGCGTGGCAAGGGGGGCGGCTGGAGAAAAATCGGCCATGCGATATTGTCAGGCAAACTGACTAAAAATCGCTTTATCTGGATTTCATTGCTCGCATAAACTACTGTTCAAGCATCCAGCCTGTGATTAACCGCAGAGCGATGCAAGCATCCAACCTGTTGTTTTTCAAGGAGTTTCTCATGGACGTCGCAGTCAAAGGCACCAACCCCGCATTGCCCGTGAACACCGAAAAGGCCAAGGCCCTGGCCGCCGCGCTCGCCCAGATCGAGAAGCAGTTTGGCAAGGGCACGATCATGCGCCTGGGTGAAGGCGAGGTGATCGAGGACATCCAGGTCGTCTCCACCGGCTCGCTGGGCCTGGACATTGCGCTGGGCGTGGGTGGCCTGCCCCGTGGCCGCGTGGTCGAGATCTACGGCCCAGAATCGTCGGGCAAGACCACGCTCACGCTGCAGGTGATCGCCGAGATGCAAAAGCTGGGCGGCACCTGTGCGTTTGTGGATGCCGAACATGCGCTGGATGTGCAGTACGCCCAGAAACTGGGTGTGCAGCTGTCCGACCTGCTGATCAGCCAGCCCGACACCGGCGAGCAGGCGCTGGAGATTGTGGACAGTCTCGTGCGCTCGGGTGCCGTGGACCTGATCGTGGTGGACTCGGTCGCCGCGCTCACGCCCAAGGCCGAAATCGAAGGCGAAATGGGCGACGCGCTGCCCGGCCTGCAGGCCCGCCTGATGAGCCAGGCGCTGCGCAAGCTCACTGCCACCATCAAGAAGACCAACTGCATGGTCATCTTCATCAACCAGATCCGCATGAAGATCGGCGTGATGTTCGGCTCGCCCGAAACCACCACCGGTGGCAATGCGCTCAAGTTCTACGCCTCGGTGCGCCTCGACATCCGCCGCACCGGCACCATCAAGAAGGGTGACGAAGCCATCGGCAACGAGACCAAGGTCAAGGTGGTCAAGAATAAGGTGAGCCCGCCCTTCAAGACGGCCGAGTTCGACATTCTGTTCGGCGAGGGCATCAGCCGCGAGGGCGAGATCATCGATATGGGTGTGACGGCCAAGATCGTGGAAAAGAGCGGTGCCTGGTACGCCTACAACGGCGAAAAGATTGGCCAGGGCCGTGACAACGCCCGCGAGTTCCTGCGCGAGAACCCCGACCTCGCCCGCGAGATCGAGAACAAGGTGCGTGAAGGTTTGGGTATTGCGCTGCTGCCTGGCGCGCTGCAGGCCCCAGCGTCGGCTGCAGACGAGTGATATCGAGCCTCTGAAGGTAAATAGGCTACAGGCGCATATTCCATATGCACCTGTAGCTGCTAAAAATATAGCATTTGGCCAGTCATGGGGTTCACCGCGCTTTCGCTCAAAGGCCGTGCGCTGCGGCTGCTGAGCCAGCGGGAGCATTCGCGCGCCGAGTTGCAGCGCAAGCTTGCGCCCCATGTGCAGGAGGGCGAAGACCTGGCTGCGGTGCTGGACGACCTGCAGGCCAAGGACTTCATCAGCGAGGCGCGCGTGGTGGAGTCGGTGTTGCACCGGCGCGCTGGGCGCCTGGGTGCGGCGCGCATCCGGCAAGAGCTGCAGTCCAAGGGGTTGGGGGCAGAGGCCGTGCAGCAAGCAGTGGCCCAGTTGCAAGCCAGCGAGCTGGAGCGTGCCCGCGAGGTGTGGCGCCGCAAGTTTGGCGAGCCCGCCGCAGATCCACAAACCCGCGCCAAACACATGCGGTTTTTGCTGGTGCGGGGGTTCTCAGGCGATGTGGTGCGGCGCGCGGTGCTGGGCGCCGACGAGTCTGACGAGGGCTGAGCGCACCACCAGCAAGCGGGGCATCGGCCCCGCTTGGTGACGCCCCTTGAATGGTTACAGGCCCAGCATCAATTGTAGGTTCTGCACTGCAGCGCCACTGGCGCCCTTGCCCAGGTTGTCCAGACGCGCAATGACCACGGCCTGCCGGTACTGCTCGTTGGCAAACACGCGCAGCTCCAGCTTGTTGGTGTCGGTCAGCGTGTCGGCCGCCAGCTTCAAATCGTCGGTGGGCGGCAGCACGCTGACCCACTGCTCGGGCGTGTTGGTGCGGCTGTAGTGACCCGCCAGCGCGTCGTGCAGGTCGCTGGCCTTGGGGGCTCCGGGCAACAGGTCCAGGTGCAGCGGCATCTGCACCAGCATGCCCTGGCGGAAGTTGCCCACCGCAGGGATGAACACCGGGCGGCGTGTGAGCCCTGTGTAGCGCAGGATCTCGGGAATGTGCTTGTGCGTCAGGCCCAGGGCATAGGCTTCATACGGCGCTGCAGTGCCTGCCTCGTAGGCTTCGATCATGGTGCGGCCGCCGCCGGAGTAGCCCGAGACAGAGGGCAGGCTCAATGGGTAGTCCGCAGGAATCAGGCCCGCGTCGACCAGCGGGCGCAACATGGCGATGGCACCGGTGGCGTAGCAGCCGGGGTTGGACACACGCGTGGCGTCGCTCACCGCTTGCGTCTGCGATGCTGCAAGTTCTGGAAACCCGTACACCCAGCCATCGGCCGTGCGGTGGGCTGTGCTGGCGTCGATCACCTTGACCTTGCGGCCAGAGGTGCGCTCGATCTCGTCCACCATGGCCACGGTGTCACGTGCTGCGTCGTCGTGCAGGCACAGCACCACCAGATCCACACCGGCGATCAGGTCGCGCTTGGCGGCCGGGTCTTTGCGCAACTCGGGCGCAATGCTGACCAGCTCGATCTGCGGCATGGCCTGCAGGCGCTCGCGGATCTGCAGGCCCGTGGTACCGGCTTCGCCATCAATAAAGACTTTGGACATGGAGGTGCTCCTGCAAAAAGGTGGCAGCGTCTGCCGGATAGAAAAGGGGAGATGGGAAGGCTATCAGGCCAGCCCAGGGTGTAAGTTAGGCACAAGGATGGTGCGTTGCAGCATGATACAGTCGCGGGTTGCCATGTCCCAAGCCCGCGGCCAGACATCTGTTCATGGTAAACGGGTAACTACCACCCTTCCCTGAGAGAGACCTCATGAAGATTCACGAATACCAAGGCAAGGAAATCTTGCGCAATTTTGGTGTGCCCGTTCCGCGTGGCATTCCCGCATTCACGGTGCAAGAAGCCGTGGAAGCAGCCCAGAAGCTCGGCGGCCCCGTGTGGGTGGTCAAGGCCCAAATCCACGCCGGTGGCCGTGGCAAGGGCGGCGGCGTGAAGGTTGCCAAGACCATTGACGACGTGAAAGCACGCGCCAGCGAAATCCTGGGCATGCAGCTGGTCACGCACCAGACTGGCGCTGAGGGCCAGAAGGTCCGCCGCCTGTACATTGAAGACGGCGCCGACATCAAGAACGAACTGTATGTGTCGCTGGTCACCGACCGCGCCACGCAGAAGGTCGCCCTGATCGCTTCGAGCGAAGGCGGCATGGACATCGAGGAAGTGGCCCACTCCACGCCCGAGAAGATCATCACCGAGATGATCGACCCGCTGACCGGCATCACCGAAGCGCAGAGCCGCAAGGTGGCAGCAGCCATCGGCCTGACCGGCGCTTCCATCGATCAGGCCGTGGACATCTTCGCCAAGATCTACAAGTGCTACATGGACACCGACGCGTCGCTGGTGGAAATCAACCCCCTGAACTGCGACTCCAAGGGCAACCTGATGGCTCTGGACGCAAAGTTCAACTTTGACGCCAACGCCCTGTTCCGCCACCCAGAAATCGTGGCCTTCCGCGATCTGGACGAAGAAGATCCGGCCGAAGTGGAAGCCTCCAAGTTCGATCTGGCCTACATCAGCCTCGATGGCAACATCGGCTGCCTGGTGAACGGCGCGGGCCTGGCCATGGCCACCATGGACACCATCAAGCTGTTCGGCGGCGAGCCAGCGAACTTCCTGGACGTGGGCGGCGGCGCTACCCCCGAGAAGGTGACTGAAGCCTTCAAGATCATGCTGAAGAACCCCAAGGTCGAAGGCATTCTGGTCAACATCTTCGGCGGCATCATGAAGTGCGACACCATCGCCACCGGCGTGATCACCGCTTGCAAGGCCGTGAACCTGAACGTGCCGCTGGTCGTGCGCATGAAGGGCACGAACGAAGAGCTGGGCAAGAAGATGCTGGCCGAGTCCGGCCTGCCCATCATCGCTGCAGACACCATGGCCGAAGCTGCGACCAAGATCGTTGCTGCCGTCAAGTAAGCCCGGAGAACACACATGTCGATCTACATCAACAAAGACACCAAGGTCATCACCCAGGGCATCACGGGCAAGACTGGCCAATTTCACACCGAAAAGTGCCAGGAATACGCGAACGGCAAGAACTGCTTCGTGGCGGGCGTGAACCCCAAGAAGGCGGGCGAGTCGATCTTCAACATCCCGATCTATGCCTCCGTCAAGGAAGCCGCCCAGCAGACCGGCGCCACCGTGTCGGTGATCTATGTGCCACCCGCAGGCGCTGCTGACGCCATCTGGGAAGCTGTCGAAGCCGACCTGGATATGGCCATTTGCATCACCGAAGGCATTCCGGTCAAGGACATGCTGATGGTGCGCAACAAGATGAAGGCCAAGGAAGCTGCCGGCGGCAAGAAGACCTTGCTGCTGGGCCCCAACTGCCCCGGCCTGATCACGCCGGACGAAATCAAGATCGGCATCATGCCCGGTCACATCCATCGCAAGGGTCGCATCGGCGTGGTGTCCCGTTCGGGTACGCTGACGTACGAAGCCGTGGCCATGCTGACCGAAGTCGGCCTGGGCCAGTCGAGCGCTGTGGGCATTGGTGGCGACCCCATCAACGGTCTCAAGCACATCGACGTGATGAAGGCTTTCAACGACGATCCCGACACCGACGCCGTGATCATGATTGGCGAAATCGGCGGCCCGGACGAAGCCGAAGCCGCCCAGTGGTGCAAGGCCAACATGAAGAAGCCCATCGTGGGCTTCATCGCTGGCGTCACGGCCCCTCCCGGCAAGCGCATGGGCCACGCTGGCGCGCTGATCTCTGGCGGCGCCGATACGGCCGATGCCAAGCTGGCCATCATGGAAGAGTCGGGTTTCATCATCACCCGCAACCCTTCGGAACTGGGCAAGTTGCTCAAGGCCCAGCTGAAGTAAGCTGGCTGTCGCCGTCCCGTCCGTAAGCACAATTACGGACGCGGTGCGCGGCACAGACCGCTAGACTGGCGGCTCCTACAAAAAGAGAAGCGCTCGGAACTCAGGTTCCGGGCGCTTCTTGCATTCATAACAGTGGAGTCAGTCATGGAGTTTCTGCAAAGCGCCGATTTTTGGATCGGCCTGGTGAAGATCGTCTGGATCAACATCATTCTTTCGGGCGATAACGCGGTGGTCATCGCGCTGGCCGCCCGGTCCCTCCCCCCTCATCAGCAAAAGAAAGCCGTGTTCTGGGGCTCCGGCGCCGCCGTGGTCTTGCGGATTTTGTTGACCGTTGTGGCTGCCAAGCTGCTGGAGCTGTCGTTCCTGCAGATCGTGGGCGGTTGCCTACTGCTGTGGATTGGTTTCCAGCTGCTCAGCGACGACGAGGAGGACGAGGGCGAGTCCAAAACCTATGGCAGCCTGATGGCCGCAGTCCGCACCATCCTCATTGCCGACCTGGTGATGAGCCTGGACAACGTGATCGCCGTGGCGGCCGCAGCCCAGGGCAACGTGGTCCTGCTGGTGTTGGGCTTGGCCATCAGTATCCCGCTGGTGATTTTCGGCAGCACCCTCATGATCAAGCTCATGGAGCGTTTCCCCGTCATTGTGGTGCTGGGCGCTGCGCTGATTGGCTGGGTGGGTGGAGAAACCATCGCCAGCGATGCCATCTTGCATGACTACGCTGTGGCGCACCCCGCGTTGCACTATGTAGCTGCTGCGCTGGGCGCCGCGCTGGTGGTGGGCGTGGGCAAGTTTTGGCGCAAGGGATCGAACAGAGGATCCGCCACCTGAGGGTTGCAACCGGGGGGGCTTGCACGCCGGGACAACACCTCTTGTGGGCCAGCGAGTGACAAAAATGGCATGGCGGTAGCGTCCGGTCCCCGGGTTGCGTGACAAGAACGACAGGTAACTCCACCCCCGCTGCCCATTCGCTGCAAATCCCCACTTTTCAGCCGTCCTGACACCCGGGACTTGATGGGCGCGGTTATTGCTTGAAACCCACCCAATACTGAGTGGAATAACAGCAAGTGGGACGAAAAACCTCGGCGCGGCGGATGGATGGGTGGCGTACCGATGGCTTTTGGGGCGGATTGGTGGCACTGGCCGTAGCGGGCATGTGTGTGGACACTGGCGCATCGCTGTCGCTCGAACACAAGCTCTACGACGCCGCCGTCCGCACCTCGTCGCCCGCCCCGTTGGCCGACGTGGTGATTGTAGGCATTGACGATGCCAGTCTTGCCTCAGTGGGGCCGTGGCCCTGGTCTCGTGACATTCACGCGCGCCTGATTGATCGCCTGTCAGCAGCTGGCGCTCAAACCGTTGTTTACACCCCCACATTCACACAGCCCCAGAACGACAGGAGCCTGGGCTACCTGAGAAAAATCCGCGAAACCCTTGCCGCTGCACCTGAGGGAGCCGCATTGACGGCCGAGCTGGGGCGTTTGGTGGGGGAGGCGGAAGCTGCGCTCGACGGCGATGCGCGTCTGGCAGCCGCCATCCAGCAGGCGGGCAACGTTTTCTTGGCCTCGCGCTATGAAAGCAGCGGGGCTTCTACACCCCTGCCATCGTACGTGCGTCGCAGCACGGTACCCGACCCGGGTGCTGCTGTGACCCCCTTACAGTCTGCTCAGCACCCCATCGTGTCGTTGGGCGCGGTGGCGGCTGGCGTGGGCCATGTGTATGCAGAGCCCGACCAGGATGGCCGTGTGCGCCAAATTCCGCTGCTTCTTCGCTACGACAGCGTCGGGGTCCCGTCCTTGGCGTTGCTGGCGGCGCAACACAGCCTGCATCTGGGGTTGGGTGATCTCCGCGTGGCGGATGCGCCTGCGGGGCTGCGGCTGGGGGGGCTTAGCATTCCCACGAATGCAGCCGCCGTGCTGCGTCCCCGCTGGCAGGTCGCTGGCGATGGAGTGGGAACCTTCCCTATGCTGTCGGCCGCCGGCGTGCTCGATGGAACCACGCCTGCCAGCAGTCTCCAGGGCAAGATTGTGCTGGTTGGCGAAGTGACGGAAACGCTGGGCGCCCCAGCGGCGCAGTGGGGGGGGCGCGCTGTCTATCCCGTGGAAGTGTTGGCGCAAACCTTGTCGTCCATTCGCCTCGGGCTGGGGGTGATGGAGCCCGGCTGGGCCATGCCCATTTTTTGGCTGGTTTTGGCGCTGGTGGTTTTGTATGTAGTGCTGTTGGCGCCGCGTCTGGCGCGCCCTGTTGGTGTGGGGGTGGGGGCCGCGCTTGTGCTGGCCGCTGTCACCGCCGAATGGACCCTGCTGCGTTATGGAGGCTTTTGGGTTCCGTTGTTGTTGCCTGTTCTTGCCGTACTGGCAGGTGCGACCGTGGTGGCGCTTTTGCACCGCGGACGGCAGGGCGAAGCGTCCGGGCGTTCTGCGGAAGCCGCCGAGGCTGACCGGATGATGGGCCTGGCCCTTCAGGGCCAAGGTCAACTGGATATGGCCTTTGAGCGCCTGCGCAAGGTACCTGCCAGCGGCGCGCTGCTAGACAATCTTTACCATCTGGCGGAGGATTTTGAGCGCAAGCGCCAATTCGCCAAGGCCCAGGCGGTATACGAACACATCCTGCGCCATGACCGTCAATACAAGGACGTGCGAAGCCGCTACAAGCGCGCTAGGGCTCAGGCCCAAAGTATTGCGCAAGCTCCGCTGGGAGTGGCGGACTCTGTGCCGCATGCCAGCCCCGGAACTCCCCGGCTACCAGGCGACGCCACCGTCGGCGTGCCCATGCTGGGACGCTACCAGATTGACCGCGAAATTGGCAAAGGCGCGATGGGGGTGGTTTATCTGGGGCGCGATCCAAAGATTGGCCGGGTGGTGGCCATTAAGACGCTGGCCTTGGGGCAGGAGTTTGAAGGCGACGCCTTGATTGACGCGCGCGCCCGGTTCTTCCGCGAGGCCGAAACTGCTGGCCGATTGCAGCACCCGAACATCGTCACCATTTTTGACGCGGGCGAGGAGCATGACCTTGCCTACATCGCCATGGAGTTCCTCAAGGGTCAGGACCTGACCCATGCCTGCGGTCAGGACGGTTTGCTGCCAGTACCCACTGCGCTCTCCATCGCGGCCCGGGTGGCGGACGCACTGGACTATGCCCATGCTCACAACGTCGTGCACCGCGACATCAAGCCTGCCAACATCATGTTTGATGGCGGGACTGATGCGGTCAAGGTGACGGACTTCGGCATTGCGCGCATCACGGATTCGAGCAAGACTCGCACGGGGCTGGTTCTGGGTACGCCCAGCTTCATGTCCCCCGAGCAACTGGCCGGAAAGAAGGTCGATGGGCGTTCAGACCTCTATTCGCTGGGCATTACCCTCTTCCAGCTGCTGACGGGCACGCTGCCGCTGCGGGGGGCGTCCATGACCGAACTGATGCACAAGATCGCCAGCGTGGAGGCGCCCGATGTGCGTCAGCTGCGCCCCGAACTCTCAGCCGCTGTGGCCAGGGTCGTGGCTCTGGCGTTGCAAAAGCGCCCAGAGGCGCGCTATCAGACTGGGCGGCAGTTCGCGGCGGATCTGCGGCAGGCCATGGCAGGCAATGCCACATTTAGCCCTGAACCAGTCGTCTATGATGCGGACCGCGATGCAACAGGGCAAGAAATGGCGGATTTTCAGGAAACCGTGATGGAGCCACCCGCTGTGCGGGGTGCGGCAGCCCCGCCAATTTCTGGCGCCCCATGACGCACGCCCCACATCCATGACCTACGAATTTTTTGCGCGGACCGATAAGGGACGTGTGCGTTCCAATAACGAAGACGCGGTGGCTGTCGACCGCGACGCACAGGTCGCCATCCTGGCCGATGGAATGGGCGGCTACAACGCCGGCGAAGTGGCCAGCGGCATGGCCACCACCTTCATCCGCACTGAAATGGCCCGTTGGCTGGCCCAGGCCGGAACCAGCCCGCAGTCCACCGATGTGCGCCGCGCGCTCGAAATTTGTGTTGAAAATGCCAACCACGCCATTTTGGGGGCCTCCCTTTCCAATCCCCAATACGCGGGCATGGGCACCACGCTGGTGGTTGCCGTGTTCCAAGGTAGCCGCCTGATCCTGGGGCACATTGGAGATTCGCGCTGCTATCGGCTGCGCGATGGCGCCTTGCAGCAAATCACCCGTGACCATTCCTGGCTGCAGGAGCAGGTGGATGCGGGGTTGCTGACTTCCCAGCAGGCAGCGCTTTCTGCCAACCGCAACCTTGTGACGCGGGCCCTGGGGGTGGAGCCCAATGTGCTGATGGAAGTCAACGAGTTCCAGGTGGCGCCGAATGATCTGTTCCTGCTGTGCTCCGATGGGCTCACCGACATGGTGTCCGATTCGGACCTGGCGGAGCTGGTGCGGGCGCCCATGCCTTTGGAGGAAAAAGCGACACTGCTCATTGACACCGCCAACGCCAACGGCGGTCGTGATAACGTGAGCGTGCTGCTGGTGCAGGCTGCCGCAGGAGGCAAAAAGCGCGGCCTCATGTCCCGATTGCTAGGGGCCTCTTGAACGGCCCGAACCACAACAATTCATCACATCAGGAGTGGATCATGCCGAGAATGATCGTTTCAATCGACGGCGTTGTCATCAAGGAAGTGCAGCTGACCAAGGAGCGGACCACGCTGGGTCGGCGTCCCTACAACGACATCGTGATCGATAATCTTGCGGTGAGCGGTGAGCATGCCGTGCTCCATATGGTGGGTCAGGATGTGGAGATTGAGGACTTGGGCAGCACCAACGGCACGTATGTGAACGCCAAGGCCGTCAAGCGCCAGGAGTTGCGCAATGGCGATACGGTGGAGGTGGGCAAGTACAAGATCCGGTTCCTGCAAGATGCCGAAGGCCAGAACTTCGAGAAGACCATGATCTTCAAACCCGGCATGGTGCCGCCCTCCGTGGCTGCTGCCAGACCCGCCCCGGCGGCCCCAGCGCCCGCGCCGATTTCGGCCGTGATTCGGGTCATGTCCGGTGCTGCAGCGGGGCGTGAAGTGTCGCTGCAGAAAGTGGTGACCACCATTGGCAAGCCGGGTGTGGCTGTGGCTTCCATCACCAAGCGACACCAGGGTTTTGTCTTGGCCCATGTCGAAGGTCCTGACATGCCGCTGCTCAACGGCTCTGCCATTGGTGCTTCGCCCGTTCCTCTCAAGCACGGTGATCGCCTGGAGCTGGCCGGCACAGAGATGCAGTTCGAGCAAAGCTGACATCCCGGACAGGGCTCGCATCATCACTGCTGGCCCTTGCTGACCTGAACCCTTTATTCCTGCGCGCGGACCTATGCTGCAGTCCCTGGCGCATCTGTTCCGCCGACGCTGGCAACGCATTGCAGTCACGCTGATACCGCTGGTTTTTGCGTTGCTGCACGTGGCCGACGTGCTCCACCTGCAGGTGTTGGAGCGACTGGACAACATCATCTACGACACCCGCTTGCGGGTGACCATGCCGCGAACGCTGGATGAACGGATCGTCATCGTCGATATCGACGAGAAGAGCCTGGGCCGCGTGGGGCAATGGCCCTGGCGCAGGGACAAGATGGCCGCGCTGGTACGCGAACTGTTTGAGCGCCAGCAAGCGTCGGTGTTGGGGTTTGACGTTCTGTTCGCCGAGGCCGATGAAAGTTCGGGCCTCTCCACTTTGCAACAACTGGCGCAGGGCCCTCTGCGCGGCCAGCCGGCCTTCAAGGAACAACTGGAACGCCTGGCGCCATCGCTGGACTATGACACCCTTTTTGCGCAGGCCCTGCACGGGCAACCGGTGGTGTTGGGTTACTACCTTTCGGGCGAAGACCGCGACGGCATTACGAAAGGAATGTTGCCAGACCCCGCCCTACCGCTGGATCGCTTGCGAGGATTGCCCCTTGGGGCGACTACGTGGCGTGGGTACAGCAGCAACATCGAGGCCTTGACGCGCGCGGCACCGGCTGCAGGGTTCTTCAATTCGATCACGGACGAGGATGGGGTCGTGCGCTCCCTACCCCTGTTGGCCGAGTACCAGGGCCAGTATTACGAATCGCTGGCGTTGGCCATGTTTCGCACCGCTATCGGTCTGCCCGAGATTCATCCGGGCTTTGTGAACCCGATGCCATCCGGGACGCACGATTTGCTCCAGAGCATCGTGTTGCGCCAGGATGGTCGCACGTTGGCGCTCCCTGTAGACCAGCAGCTGGCTACTCTCATTCCCTACCGCGGGCCGGGTGATGCCAAGGGTGGTTCCTTTCGGTACATCTCGGCGTCGGATGTTCTGGACGGTGCGCTGCCACCGGGCCAACTCAAGGACCAATTGGTGCTGGTTGGCTCGACAGCACCTGGCTTGTTGGATTTGCGCGTGACTCCGGTGGGCAGAGCATACCCAGGCGTTGAGGCACACGCCAACGTGTTGTCGGCATTCCTGGATGGCAAGAGCATTGTTCGGCCCGACTATGCCGCCGGGTTCGATGTGCTGCAGCTCCTTTGCGCAGGGTTGTTGCTGGCGGTGGCGTTACCGCTCTTGTCGGCATCGTCTGCGATCTTGCTGAGCGCTGGCGTGGTTTCTGCGCTCGTGGGGTTGAACCTGTGGATGTACATCGCGCAGGGTTTGGCGTTGCCGCTGGCTACGGCAGTTGTGATGGCTATGCTGGCCTTTGCCCTCAACATGGCATACGGTTATTTTGTGGAGAGCCGCTCCAAGCGCGAACTCGCAGCGCTGTTCAGCGCCTATGTGCCGCCAGAGCTCGTGGCAGAGATGGTCAAGCAGCCTGAGCACTACAGCATGCAGGCCACCAACCGGGAGCTGACGGTGATGTTCTGCGATATGCGCGGCTTCACTGCCATGTCCGAACGGATGGAGCCGTTGCAATTGCAAGGCCTGCTGAATGAGGTGTTCAGCAAACTCACCCACATCATCCGCAGCCACCGGGGCACGATTGACAAATACATGGGCGACTGCGTCATGGCCTTTTGGGGGGCTCCCGTGGCCACGCCAGACCATGCGCAGTTGGCGGTGACTGCGGCCCTGGAAATGTCCCAGGCGATTGGACAAATCAATGCCAACCATCGCCAGCGTGGCCTGCCCGAGATTGGGGTGGGCATTGGGCTCAATACCGGCGTCATGTGTGTGGGTGACATGGGCTCTGATATCCGTCGCAGCTACACGGTTATCGGCGATGCGGTCAACCTTGGCTCCCGCCTGGAGGGGCTATCCAAGCACTACGGCACTCCCATCGTGGTGAGTGAGTCCGCCATGCAGCTGGCACCTCAGTTTGTGTGGCAAGCGATGGACCGTGTACGCGTCAAAGGCAAGGCACAGGCCGTTCCCATTTACCAGCCACTCGTACCCCAAGTTGAACTATCCGCTGGACTCTCCGAAGAACTGTTGGTATGGGAGGGTTTTCTACGTGCCTACGCAGCCCAGGAATGGGCACAATGCGACAAACTGATGGTGCAGTTGAGAGGTCTCAGACCTCACTGCATTCTGTACGAGTTATATGCAGCACGGGTCGAAGGCCTGCGTGGGTTACCTTTCAACCCAGACTGGGACAGCGCCACCAATTTCGACACCAAGTAGAAAGCTTCACATGAAGGTTCGCGTGCTGGGATGCTCCGGTGCCATTGCCAAGGACTGTCGCACCACATCGTTCTTGATTGGCGACAGCATCTTGCTCGATGCAGGCACTGGCGTGGGCGACCTCAAGCTGGAAGAGATGGGCAAGATTGACCATGTGTTGCTGACCCATTCCCACCTGGACCATATCGCCGCTCTACCTCTGATGCTCGACGCGGTGTCGTCCCTGCGCCGTCGCCCGGTTCAGGTGCACGCACTGGCTGCCACCATCGCGGCGTTGCAGACGCATGTGTTCAACAACGTCATCTGGCCGGATTTCAGCGCCATACCATCCGCTGCATCCCCATTTTTGCAATACCAGACCTTCGTGTCCGGTGATGTGCTGAGCATTGCAGGAACACAGATCGAGGTTCTGCCCGCCCATCACACCGTGCCTGCCGTGGGGTTTGCGGTGCGAGGTGATTCAGGTTGGTGGGTGTTCAGTGGGGATACCGAACGCAACCCTTCGTTCTGGAAACGCGTCAATGCACTTCCGGTAGCTTGCCTAGTAATCGAAACCGCCTTCAGTAACCGCGAACGTGATCTGGCTCACCGCAGCCTTCACCTGTCGCCCGAGACCCTGGCGCAGGAACTGGCGCTCATCCCGGGAACTCACCGATACCCCATCTACATCACCCATACCAAGCCGTCGGAGACCTCGCTCATCATGGACGAGATCAAACAGCTCGACTGCACTACAAGCACCCATCACAGCGTGAATGACATCCGTTGGTTGACTGCGGGGCAGACGATGCAGGTGTGAGGCGCTTGCGCTTTGTGGTGACAATACTGGGCGACAAAAATGTAAGTTCGAGAGTGATCCGAGGCGGTTTGTCGTGCCAACTTGGGTGTCCGTGGTTGGTCCCGGTGGGTGGGTTTGTTAACAATGCTGCAAGCAGAGTCTTTTGGGAAACGTTGTTCGAAAAGTTCTTGACTTTTGATGTTGTAGTCGGGGCGAGGACAGGCACTTGGCCTGTTCATAGGGATCAGTAGCGGTTTGAGCTGATGATTGCCCGCCACTAGTAAGCAGGCACGGCGTTTGCATAACTACTCAGCATTTGCAACTTTTCCTAGGAGTTCTTCATGAAGCGTTCTATCCAAAAGGGTTTTACCCTGATCGAATTGATGATCGTTGTTGCGATCATCGGTATTTTGGCCGCCGTGGCTCTGCCTGCCTACCAAGACTACACTATCCGCGCTAAGGTGTCGGAAGCTATCTTGGCTGGTTCCGCTTGCCGCACTAGCATCACTGAAACCATTCAAACCATTTCCAGCTCGGTGCTGCCTGCTGCCAATACTTGGGGCTGCGAACAAAATACCGCCCAAACTGCTGCCAGCGCTCCAACCAAATACGTTCTGTCTATCCTTACGACCGATACTGGCGCTGTTACCATCACGACGACTGCTGAAGCTAGCCTGAAGGAAGCCGCTAGCACGAAGATCGTCATGACGCCCTACGTGAGCGACACCGTGGCAATCGCCAACACCGATATCAACAAAGTCGTCTTCAAATGGAAGTGCGGCCCTGCGGCTACAACTGGCATGCCAGCCAAGTACCTGCCAGGCTCTTGCCGCGGCTAATATTCTGTCTCTGCTTGACTAGCAGAAGACCTGATTAAAACGGTGCGCTTAATGGCGCACCGTTTTTTTTTAATTTCACTTTTTGAGAATGAGGAATCTGGTGAAAGAGAAATTGATGCTGTGGGTGGCTTCGGTATTGTGTCTAAGCTTTCTGATACCCAACCACTATTCACCTTGGCTCAGTTTTCACCAAGAATTGGCAGCTGCAATAGCCTTTGCTCCTTTGCTGGCCTGGGCGTGCACTAGGCTTGCACCATTTCCCAAAATGGCGATGGGAGCAGCTGTATTAGCTCTGGTCCCCCTCTTACAGCTTGCAAGTGGGCAGCTCTATTTCGCAACCGATGGATGGATGTCCAGCCTTTATCTGCTAGGGTTTGCCCTGGCCATTTACTCAGGTGCTTTGTGCTCTCAGTCACACACATTCAACGGTGCGCCAAATCAATCAGGAAACACCCACATCGCGCGTGATCTGAGTGCCAATGAGGTACTGTGGGTTGCGCTACTAATGGCGGCGTTGTGCTCGGCGGGGCTGGCTTTTCACCAATGGCTCATGCCAAGCTACCAAGGAATCTATATCGCAGAAATCCCTCCGCAAAGCCGCCCCTTTGCCAATCTGGCCCAACCGAATCAGTTGGCTACCTTGCTGCTCCTTGGTATTTCGGGCCTTTTACTTTTATGGGAAACCCGCCGACTGCGCTTGCCTTTCGCAATGGCGGTCGCGTTCCTACTTTTGTGGGCCTTGGTGATGACGGGGTCAAGGACGGTTTTTATGGCTCTCCTTTGGCTGCTGCCAGCATATGCATTGATGCGGCGCCGATGCACGCTACGAACAACACCAGCGGCGCTAACGGCGGGTGTCGCGTTTTATTTCTTCATGACATGGCTCTGGCCATTACTGAGCGACTGGCTGCTCCTTGATTCAGGCAATAACACGGCGCTTGAACGAATGGGCACGATCGGAATTCGGAAGGTATTTTGGCTCTCCATGTTGGATGCCATCGATCGGGCTCCGTGGATTGGCTACGGGTGGGGGCAAGTCAGCATTGCGCAAGTGGCGGTCACACTCGACCACAGAGCCACATATGCGTTGTTCGAAAGTGCCCACAATCTGTTTATTGACCTTGCGCTTTGGAATGGACTACCGATAGCGCTATTGGTTTTGGCCGGAATCGGGGCTTGGTTCTTGGACCAAGCGCGCCGTTGCAACAATGCAATGAGATGGGCCACACTGGTTGGAGTGGCGATGGTCTTCAACCACGCGATGGTGGAGTACCCCTTGAACTATGCTTACTTTTTATTGCCCGTTGGATTTTTTATTGGCGCACTGTCCTATTCTAAAAATCCATCAACGCAACTAACGAAATTCGCTGCAAGCCCAAAAGCGATGAAATTAGGACTTTTGGTTGTAGGTAGCTTGATGTCCGTATTAACAATTTTAGTGGTTATCGAGTATTTTCCAATAGAGGAAGACTGGCGCCTGATGCGGTTTCAGGAGGCTCGTATTGGGGATCTTGGAGTCGAAGAACCCAAGCCGCCAGCGCTGGTTCTTGATGGTCTTCAACAATTCTTGCGCGTCTCACGCAGCCAGGCGGAACCGGGCATGTCAGTCGATGAGCTAGACACAATGCGTCGCATTTCGGAGCGATTTGCCTACGCGGCCCCGATGTTCAAGTATGCGCTGGCTCAAGCGCTCAACCATCAACCAGAAAATGCCCTGACAACGCTACGAAAAATGTGCTCCATGCAAGCCGAGAGCGTGTGCCTCCGCGCAAAAAACCATTGGGAAGAGCTTGGCAGGAATGAGCACCCAGAATTGGCAAATCTGCCTTTCCCAAGCTACAGTATAAGTCGCTGAGTGAGAGTTTATATCCCCCGCCCCAGTGAAGTCACCTTTTGAGCGAAGGCATCGACTGCGTAGGGGTCGCTAAAAAGACGAGCGCGGCGTGTACTGATTTGTTGTCTCACGCTATCTCGGCGTGCGCTACTTGCACATAGATTTTCAACCAGCGCTGCGTAATCACTCATCGAATTGGCAATCCACTCATCAAGTCCAAGTTGCCGCAAGATACCGCTTGCAAATCTGCCTCGCATAAACTGCCCATCCCATGCCACAATGGGAGTACACCGCTCGATGGCCTGCATTGCAGTGTTAAACCCGGAAAAACCGACAGTGTCAAGATAAACATCAGCGCGATCCAGTAAGGCAAAAAAGTTTGCCTGCGATAGCCAAGGGATAAACCGCACATGGGTATAAAAACTCAGGCCAGCTTCCTCAAATTTTTTACGGAGACGCGCTTCGAGCAAAGCCGACAGAGGCTCAGGCTTCGCGCGAAAGAAAACCAGCTTGCAGGGCTGGCAACGTTTCGCGATATCGATCCATAATTCATCGCTTTGCGGAGAGTATTTGAAAGGCGTACCGGCGCACAGTAAAATTCGATCAGCGCTGCCAATACCCCATTGCGTTAAGTCAATTGGGGTAGGTTTCAGCGCGAATGGGTGATAGCAGCACCCAATGCCAGGCAACTCGAAAAGTTCCTCGGTGTAATTTGCATCAGCATCTTGTGGCTCTAGAGCCTTGGCGCTGACAAAAACATCCATAGTCGGCAAACCGGTGGTAATAGGGTGCCCCCAACTGGCAAGTTGTACTGGCGCCAATCGCAAGGAGGCTAATCGCACAGTCGTTGAATCCATGCCAATCTCTGGATACGCCAAGACATCGATACGGGCGTCTGAAATCACCTTGGCCCATGCCACCCAATCCCCCTCAGCATAATAAAAACGAGTGGCTCTTCGCGCTGCCAATTCCGTCTGAGCGTCCCGTCCAGTTCCCGTATGAAAAATATGAATCTCAAACCGAGTGGGATCGAGATGCTCCACCCATCCTCGCACAATGGCACGCCAGACAGAATGCTCATGAATATGTGCCGACACAATACCAATTTTGCATTTTGAGCCAGTACTCCGAACAGGTGTGGGCACCCCCACTTTGCGTGCCCACACCCCCATGAGAGATGTGCACAATTCGCCATACTGTGACAATACCGCACGGTGATCTTGCGGAATGTAAGCAAGGTAGTAGGGTTGCTGGGCACCAACAGCCTTGTAGGCATCAGTCGGACGATGGACCCGAAACCAGGCTTTTAATTTGTCCAGCTCTTTCCCAAACGCACCTACAGCATTATTTTGTTCCTCATCAGACTGCGGTACAGCGGGTAACTGGGCCATGGCATGGCCCCATCTGGCCTGCACGTAGTTGGCATTGATCCGAAGGGCTGCCTGGTAGGCTTTTCGTGCTGTCGCTGCATCGCCAAGCCCCATGGATGCATTGCCCAGCCAATATTGCGCATCTGCCTGCTTGGGATTTGTGCTCAGCGTGCTTTGAAGCCAGTGGCTAGCCTCTTCCCACATTCTCTGATTCACACGGATCATTGCCAAATTGAACGCAGCCTCGTGGATATCCGGCTTTAGTCGCAAAGCGTGTTCAAGATACCTGACAGCCTCCTCATTGCGACCCCGATCTTTCAAGAGACTACCCAGATTGACCAGAGCATCTACATAGTCAGGACGAGATGAAACAGCGTAGCGATAATGCTTTTCTGCCGGATCCAGTTCTCCACGAACACGAAACAAGTTGCCGAGGTGAAACTGCGCTTCCGCCAAAGAAGGATCGCGGGTCACCGCCGACTGCAATAGTTTCATGCCATCTTCCTCTTGCCCACTGGCAAGCGCTAGTTTGGCGAGATTCAAACTGGCCATCGCGTGACCAGGAGCCGCCTCAAGAGCCCGATGGAATGCAGCGGCAGATGCTTTCTTGCCTCGACCTGAGATCAACAGCGCTTGACCGAGCGCGACATGTATTTCAGCGTTCGAAGGGTGCAACGATGCCGCTCGCTCCAAAACACGCAGACTATCGACCTTGCGCCCCCGCTCCAAGGCGATAAGGCCTTGCACCAGAAGGCCATCGGGATGATCTGGTTCGATTGCCAATTGCGCTAATGTCGCTTGCTCGGCTTCGGCGACCTGTCCCGCCAAGTACAAGGCCCAAGGCCCGATAGGCGCCAGCACAGGTTCGCCCTCGGATGAGATACGCGCCTCCGCTGCGGACAATGAAGCTGCACTTCTGGGGGAAGCCCATTTTTTTTTGAGCCACGCCAGCATCATTTGGGATGCGTCTGCGTCGACGTAAGTGCTACGAGACGAACAACGTCATACGCAAAAGACTTACTGAAGCTTTCAGGGTAACCAGCTGCCAGAAGGCCATCTTGCAGCCGGCCCCCCAACTTAGCCTTTTGATAAATGTTCAATCGATGGTTGTCGACAAGCTGCTGGGCATGGCTCCGGACCTTGTCATCAATACGGGTACGTGCCTTCTCTGCTTGCTTGGATTGCGTGTCCAAATGCTGCGGAGGAAGTCCTTTCACCAACTCTCGCACCACGAGAATTGCAAAGGTATCTACGTCAGAGGTGTTGAAAAAGTTACCAAACATTGAAAATTTGCTCATGCATAACTACAAACTTTACGCAACCCGCGGCCTGAGAAATGTGACCGTGAATGTCAATTCCTGATCTCAGGAAACAGTATGCGCAGGTAGCCGCCCTTCTCTGTGAGATCAAGCCACCCCGAATTTTTGCGTCAAAATTTGCTTTACTACCGGTGACCCTCAAGGCGCAATAAAACTACCCGATTTGCCACCGTGTTTTTCTGCCACGTGCACGCCGTGGATGGACATGCCCCGATCCACGGCCTTGCACATGTCGTAAATGGTAAGGAGCGCTATTTGCACAGCTGTGAGGGCCTCCATCTCGACGCCAGTGGGGCCCACCGTTTCTACGGTTGCAGTGCAAAATATGCCGATAGCGCCTAATCCGCGAGCACTGGCAGCTTCGAATTCAATAGCAACATGGGTCAAGGCGAGAGGGTGACACAGCGGGATCAAGTCGCTCGTTTTTTTGGCCGCCTGGATACCTGCAATGCGTGCGATGCCCAGCACATCGCCCTTTTTGGCGTTTCCTGCTTCAATCAATGCCAGTGTTTCTGGCTGCATTTCAATCCGCCCACTGGCAATGGCAATACGGTGGGTGGCGGATTTCGCGGCCACATCGACCATGTGGGCTTGGCCTTTGGTATCAAAGTGGGTGAGGGCGGACATGAGGTAAAAACGCGGTTAGAGGCAATTGCTCATTGAACATTCATCAGACGGAGACATCATACGGCTATGCAGAAGTGGAGAGGGCGCCTCCGCGCCAGTGGCATTCATCTGGGCGTCAGCCTTTGTATTGCGGCTTTGGCTGCTGTCCTGGTGTTTGGAGTTTGGTACCCGTACCCCTACCGAGAGATTTCTGGGGGGCGGGCGCTTTTTGTCTTAGTGACAGGTGTGGACGTGATCATGGGGCCTCTAATTACTTTGATCATTTTCAACCATACAAAACCCAGGCGTGAGCTTGCCACCGACCTCACCATCGTGGGCTTGCTCCAGGTCGCAGCGTTGAGTTACGGTTTGTGGACCGTGTTTGTGGCAAGGCCCGTACATCTCGTTTTTGAATACTCACGCATGAGCGTTGTTCATGCGATTGACGTGGACGGCGAACTGCTGAGCAAGGCCCCTACTTCATTGCAAAAGCTGCCGATCACAGGTCCAACGACAATCGCATTACGTCCCTTCAAAGACGCGGCAGAGCAGTTTGACTCCACCATGGCAGCTATAGGCGGTGCGCCGCTCTCGGCGCGGGCCGATCTTTGGCAGCCCTATGGAGACAGCACCAGAGATATCTTGACGGTAGCTAAACCGGCCAGCGAATTAATCGCTCGCTTTCCCAATGATTTGGCATTGATCGCTCGCGCCATTGAGCAAACTGGCAGAACCGTCGCCCAATTGCGCACCCTGCCACTGGTTGGTCGCGATAACGCGTGGACCGTGCTACTTGACGAAGCTACTGCCGAGCCTCTGGGATTCCTTCCCCTCGACTCGTTCTGATTTCATTTCCGATGCGTTACCGGTTTACGGCCTCAGTGGAAACGTCGTTGCGTGCCCTATTTCTGATGGCATTTTTGATGTCTACCTCGCCCCAGGCAACGGCTCAAACGGGTCTCCCCACCCTAGGCGACACAAGCGACCTCACCACCAGCGCCGAACGCCGTCTGGGCGACCGCATCATCCGCGAGTTGTACCGTGATCCGGACTACATCGATGACCCTGTCTTGGTCGACTATGTGCAAGGGATATGGCAGCCGCTCCTGGCAGCCGCCAAGGCGCGGGGCGAGCTGAGCGCCGAATTGGACGAGCGCTTTGCATGGGAGATCCTGCTGGGGCGCGACCGGACGGTGAATGCCTTTGCCCTGCCCGGTGGTTATCTGGGGGTGCATCTGGGGCTGATCGGTGTAGTGGCCACACGCGCTGAACTGGCCTCGGTATTGGCCCACGAGTTGAGCCATGTGACCCAGCGCCACATCTCAAGGCTAATCACGCAGCAAAGCAAACAGACCCCATTGCTGCTGGGGGCCATGGTGCTGGGCGCCCTCGCGGCCAGCAAGAACCCTGGCGCCACGCAGGCCTTGGTGGTGGGGGGGCAAGCGTTGGCCATGCAGAATCAGCTCAATTTTTCGCGGGACATGGAGCGTGAGGCGGATCGCATCGGCTACGGGCTGATGGCCCCTGCGGGCTTTGCGCCCCAAGGCTTTGTGAGCATGTTCGAAAAGCTGCAGCAAGCCAATCGGCTCAATGACAATGGATCGTGGCCTTACTTGCGCAGCCACCCGCTGACCACGGAACGCATGGCAGACATGCAGTCGCGCATACCACCGGGCATAACACCTTCGCCTGGAGCCGTCGTACAGGCTTCCAGCGAGCATGCCATCGTGGCAGCACGTGCGCGTGTGCTATCCAACCCCGGGGTGGATACTTTGCGCCAATGGATTGCCGAGCCACGAGGCTCTGGTTTTCAGTCGCAGCCCCTGCCGCGCCGCGCCGCGGCGCTGTATGCGGCGGCGCTGGCTAGCAGCAATTTGCGTGACGCAACGGGCGCGCGCGCCGTGGCTCGCCAACTGGATGATCTTGTGCGGCAGGATCCTGCCGCCCACCGACTGGTGCGCCTGTTGATGGCGGAGATTGAATTGGCAGCCGGTGACGCCTCTGCCGCCCTAGCGTCTATTCCAGATGGCAACGCACACAGACCAGAACTCGTGCTGCGTACACAAGCCCTGTTACGCGCCAACCGACCCGTTGACGCCACGCAGGCGTTGCAGACCTGGGTGGCGACCCACCCCAAGGATTCCACCGTGTGGCAGCTATTGGCGTCTACCTGGCAAACGCAAGGTCAGGGTTTGAGGGCGATACGTGCCGAGGCCGAAGCGCAGGCCGCGCGGTATGACTATGCAGCCGCCGTAGACCGTTTCAAAGCCGGCCAGGATATGGCACGCCGAGGCGGTGCGGCGGTGGACCACATCGAGGCATCAATCATCGACACGCGCCTGCGTGCGATGGAATCACTTCTTCGTGAACAGGCCGCCGAGCGCTGATTCGATCACCAACCCCAGCACCGAATAGATCAGCGAGCCCAGTAGCGCGGCTCCAAAACCCGCGACATGGAAGCCGTCGAGCACGCTGGCCGCTGCCCAGAACATGAGTGCGTTGATGACGAAGAGAAACAGCCCGACCGTGACGATGGTGACGGGCAAGGTGAGTACGACCAGCACGGGCCGCAGCACCACATTGAACAGGCCGATCACGAAAGCCGCAATCAGCGCCGAGGTGAAGCTTTTCACCTCCACACCGCTGTAGATGTAAGCCACAAACAGCAGCGATGCAGCGCTGAGCAGCCATTTCAGAAGAAGTCGCATGGCCGAAGAATAGCACTGGCCTGCTGAGTTGCGATCACTGGAGGTGGCTTGCCTGGCCAGGCCGGGCGCCTCTGCCGGATTATTCGAGCGCCAGCACCCAGAGCACGCCAAAACCGGTGAGCACGCTGCCCAGCGTACCCGACAGTGACGACCAGCGTCCGTCAACGCGGCCAGCTGGCTGCAAAGGTTCGGACTTGGGACGGCGCGCGTCCACCACGGGGGCTGCCACCACGCCGCCAGCATCTGCCTGAATCTGCGCAGTCAGCTCGGCCAAGGGCCCCTTTGCCACTACGGTGGTAACCGCCCCCGAGGGGGCATGCAGCGTCGGCACAATCTGTGCGAACAACTTGTCCGCCCACTTGGTACGCCAGTTCTCGCGGGTGCTATGACTTACCCACTTACTGACGCGGTGGGTCATGCGCGGCGCACAGGCTACCAGCACCCAATGGGTGTGCGCGCTGGCCGGGCGCCCGCACAGGGGCGCCAACACCTGCTGGGCGTACGCCGCGTCGTCCACATACACGATGACTCTGTCCATACCCACCTCCAGGTGTGCGGCACGCCGCAGGGGAGCGGTATGGCCCCGTGCGCTGCCTCAGATGCAATGCAATCCGTGCGAAGCGGTCAGTGTCCGGCTGGTGCCGAGCCGGCACTGGCGCGGCGAGCAAGGATGATCTTGCCAGCCAACAAAACGAGCAGCGCGCCTGCCACACTGGCTCCGTATTTGACCGCATTAATCACTTCGCCGCTCACGCCATCCAGAGGCATCTTGAGCATCCACTGCCACTTGTCTGGGTTGGCGAGGGCTGGGTCTGTGACCAGCATGCCGCCGGCAATCCAGCCCAGCAGCATGCCGCCCAGCGTGATGATGAGGGGAAAACGCTCCATGAGCTTGATGACCAGCTGACTCCCCCAGACGATGATCGGGATAGAGATCAGCAGGCCCAACACCACCAGCAGGAAGGAGTGCTCGCCAGCATTTTGTGCGGCGCCCGCGATCGCGATCACGTTGTCCACGCTCATGACCAGGTCGGCGACGATGATGGTCTTGATGGCTGCCAGCAGCTTGTCGCTTCCTTGTACGTCGCCATGGCCCTCTTCATCGGGTGCCAGCAGCTTCACACCAATCCACACCAGCAGCAGCGCGCCCACAAACTTGAGGAAGGGCAGCGCCAGCAGGGTCATCGCAAAGGCGATCAGGATCACGCGCAGCACGATGGCGCCCGCAGTGCCCCAGATGATGCCCTTGGTGCGCTGCGCGGGGGGCAGCTTGCGGCAGGCCAGCGCAATGACCACCGCGTTGTCGCCTCCCAGCAGTATGTCGATGATGATGATCTGGCCGAGTGCGAGCCAGAATTCGGGCGAAGCCAAAAAGTCCATAAATTCCTCAATGTCAGTGGCGCGAAACGAGGATCCTGGCGCCACTGTAGCGCCGAGTCCCCCGCAGGGATAGGGGGCTTGCGGTGACCTGGTCAAGGAAGGCTTGCCCCAGACAGGGGAGAGATGGCAAGCGAAGGGACGGCCTTGATCAGCCCACGGTGGGCCCATCAAAGGTCTTGCTCAGTTCCACACAGGCTGGCTGTGTGCGAACCCGGACTGCCGGAAGCATGGCTTCGTATTGACGACAAATCCGATGCCTTGCGCTGCTCACACCCGGATGATGGTGGGTGGGCTGGCAAGACGGGAGCTACTCCCCTTCGAGACAGCGATTGGAACATTCCCGGCGAGGCAGCGCAAGGGCCGGGGTGTTGTGGTTACTGCGTACACCCCAGGGTGCGGGCAGGGTGAAAGGTCTCGCCTGGGGGAAGACGGCGGATACCACCACTGCCAGCATCCCTCGTGGCGGGCCGCTATCATGCAGCCCCTCTTGTGCCCCTGCGCTTGTGCGCCTCTTGCCCCGTTTTCATGGCTGCCATCCACATCACCGACATCGAAGCTGCCATCAATCACTGGCGCCACCGTGCCCCCGCATCACCCGACGGTCTGGGCCTGGCGCCTGAGGTGCAGGCCCTGGGAGAGGTCTATGCGCTGATGGTCTATGGGCGCGCCACAGAGATCGATGAAGACAAGCTGCCTTCGGCAGCGATGGCCGCATGGCAGACCTGGTATGACACGACGCCCGACACGCCCTGCATCGCGATTTGCTCCACCAGTCAGGGCGACGACCTGTGCAAGGGCTGTGGGCGCACGTTCGACGAGGTGCAGTTCTGGCCATCGTTCACTCCGGCGGAAAAGCGGGGGGTGTGGCGCCGCATCACGCTGGAGCACTCGGCCTGGCGTTTCAACCGGTACGCAGAGCGTGCAGTAGAGGGCGTGACTTTGCCGGGGGCTGCCAACGGCGGGGCGGGTTGATGGGCGATGGGCTGTACGCAGGCCCGGCAAACCGCTATGGTGGTGCCATGCTGCGCCTGACCCAAGCCCCGAACATTGCGATCGCCACCCTGTGGGCAGACCTGCTGTGTGAGGCGGGCATGGCAGCCTCCGTGCAGCGCCAGTACCTGGCCGCCGCCGCTGGGCACTTGCCGCCCGACCAGTGCCTGCCCGAAATCTGGCTGGACCACGACGAGCACGCCACGCGTGCCCAGGCCTTGCTGCAACAACTACAAGACCTGCCGCAGCGCCACTGGGCCTGCCGCTGCGGCGAGATCGTGGAAGGCGGGTTCGAGCAGTGCTGGCGTTGCGGAACGCTCATGCCGCGCGATTGAGATTCGCGCGGCCAATTGCTATGTATTTAATAGCTGCTTAGGCAAATAGAACCGGCGCCATCAGGCATTTCGGTCCGAAATGCCTCACTTCCAGCGCACAGGCTCCACATGCACGCTGCCCTGCGTGCTGCTCAGGGTAATGGCCCCTTCCTGCACCGTGGCCTGCAGCTGCATGCTGCGTTCGGCCAACTGGGCCAGCGCCTGCGAGGCCTCGGTCGGAATGCGCCAGACCTGCAGCTTGTCCAGCCGCGAGAGCTTGGTTTCAATGCCTTTCCACCAGATCTCGGCCGCGTGGTTGAAGCAGTAGACGATCACCGAGTCGGCCTTGCTGCAGGCCTTGGTCAATGGTTTGTCCTCAGGCTGCCCCACTTCGATCCACACGCGCTTGCGGCCGGTGAAGTCGGTCAGCGAGGCGTCCGGGTCATCGGGGTCCGACAGGCCTGCGCCGAACGCGAGTGTGGCGTCGCCATTGCACAGGTCATTGAGCTGGTGCGCCTGAATGGCCAGGGCCGCCAGCCGCACCATCATGCGCTCGTCGGTCTCGCTGGGGTGGCGTGCCAGAGTGAGTGCGTGGTCGGCGTAGTAGCCGTGGTCGATGTCGGCGATCGCAAGGTTCGCTTTGAATATCGTGGATTTGATCGCCATTCTCAGCGGGTTCCTTCAACAAAAACTTCTACATCAGAGCCATTGCTCCGACGTTTCTCAATGACATATCGGGCTGAAAAACTTCCCAGGCGCGCCGCAGTTTGCAGCGCATCTTCCGCACCAGGGTGTCGCAGGGCATACAGCGCGCGAAATCTTTCAAACCAAATTCGCGGTTCGTCGTGGGGCGTTATCCGCTCGGCGGTTTCCAGATCAGAAAGTGCTTCTTGGGGGCGATCCATCCGGGTGAGCGTGGCCGCGCGAGCGAGGTAGAAGCTGGAGTTACTGGGGCTCAGTTCGATGGCCTTGCTGATATCCGACAGTGCTCCCTCAACGTTGCCCTTCTGGAAACGCTCGTTGCCCCGGTTGAAGAGGATCCGGCTCGCTCCTGCAACTTCAGGTTTCGGGAGTTTGGCTGCAGCATCTTCCCAGAGGGCTGCTCGTGAAGAAAAGCTCTCAAGCCGGTCTTGCGACTGCACAAACAAAAGAGGGATCACCAGCACGCCCAGTGCAAGTGTCACGCGCCACGGGAGGAGTCGTGCCAAAGCGGCGACCGTCGCAGCATACCCAATGGCCCAGATATAACTGCGGTAGAGCACGTACGGCTCCTGAAAGCGCACAAGGCTGAATTCAACCAAAAACAGCAAAGCGCTAAACGCGAGACCAAAAGCGAATAAGCGGAACTTGCCCGTCCGCAGTGAAAGGCCCGCCACCAAAGAAGGCACCGCTACAAACAGGCCCAGTTGCAGCAAAGCGCGAACGGAAGTCCAGGGTTGAAGAAAATCGACCCGCAGGTCTGCAGACATTCTGGTGGTGGAGGGTATCAGCCACTGCAGCCAGTATTGGTAGTACAGCTGGGCCTGCGTGTAGGCCGAAAATAGCCACCGATCACCGCGGCCCTGGAATGCAGGCAGGCCGTAGATTTCACCTGTCAGGTCGCTCAGTCTTGGTTCGTACGGCTGGCCAACGAATCCCATACCCACGCTGAACACCAAGGCAACGGCTGGCAAATTCGCGCAAATGAAAGTGGAGCAGACTTGTACCGTTCGTCGATCCACCCGATCCAGCAGCAAAACGAGTGACAAGGCTGCAAATGGAACAGTCACTGAATGTTCCTTGCACAACATTGCCAAAGACGACATCAGTGCCGCTCGCAGCGCCTTGGCATAGCTACCCTCCTGCAATGCCATCAGCAAATAACGCAAGCTGATCAGCGAAAACAGCGCGGCCATGACGGTAGTGCGTTGTATCAGGTAGCCCGCCGCATAGACAGCCACTGGATGCGCCACAAATACAACGGCCAGCAACGCTGCAACGACGTAGGCCCGCTCTCGAGCTGTAGCAGCAGATTCGTTTCGGCCCGCGTCCACAACGAGCATCTGCTTGAGCAATTGGTAAAGCTGCCAAGCGACCGAAATGTGGAGCACCAAGCTGATCAGCCGATGTGCTTCCATGGTGCCAAATTGTGTTTGGACCCAGCCGAGGGTGAAGTACGGTAGCGACCGGGTAAGCAGCTCCCAGGGCTCTACTGCAGCGGTGGTAAGTCTGGACGTGAAGAAGAGATTGCCGTCGTCAAAAACAAACGGGTTCTCCAAGTACGGGCCATACAGTGCCGACCCGACTGTCGAAATAGCGAGAAGAACAAGCAGAGCAAAAAATGATTCGTTTGACCAACGCCCCCGGATGAAAGGCGTTTTCATTCCAGGGCTCTCTTGGTTGTACTGCTCTGCCGCATGGAGGTATGGCTACACCCGACGCGCCAACTCGGCCGCCTTGCCCACATAGCTGCCGGGCGTCATCGCCAGCAAGCGGTCTTTTTCTGCCTGCGGGATCTCCAGCGAGGCGATCAAGCCATGCAGGGCCTCGGCCGTCACGGTCTTGCCCCGGGTCACTTCCTTGAGTTTCTCGTAGGCGCCTTGCACGCCAAAGCGGCGCATCACCGTCTGGATGGGTTCGGCCAGCACTTCCCAGGACGCGTCCAGGTCTTCAGCCAGAGCTTCTTCGTTGATTTCGAGCTTGTTCAGGCCTGTGAGCAACGAGGCGTAGGCCAGCGTCGCGTAGCCCAGGGCGACGCCCATGTTGCGCAGCACGGTGCTGTCGGTCAGGTCGCGCTGCCAGCGGCTGATGGGCAGTTTTTCGGAAAGGTGTTTGAGCAGCGCGTTGGCCAAGCCCAGGTTGCCTTCGGCGTTTTCAAAGTCGATGGGGTTGACCTTGTGTGGCATGGTGGACGATCCAATCTCGCCCGCCTTCAGGCGCTGTTTGAAGTAGCCCAGGCTCACATAGCCCCAGATGTCGCGCGATAGGTCGATGAGGATGGTGTTGGCGCGCGCCACGGCGTCGAACAGCTCGGCCATGTAGTCGTGCGGCTCGATCTGGATGCTGTAGGGCTGGAAGGTCAGGCCCAGGCCCAGGGGCTCGGGTGTCTCGATGACCTTCTTGCTGAAGGCTTCCCAGTCAAAGTCGGGCCAGGCAGACAGGTGGGCGTTGTAGTTGCCCACGGCACCGTTCATCTTGCCCATGATCTTGACGCTGGCGATGCGGTCGCAGGCGGTTTGCAGGCGCATCACCACGTTGGCCATTTCCTTGCCCACGGTGGTAGGGCTGGCGGTCTGGCCGTGGGTGCGGCTGAGCATGGGCACTTCGGCAAAGGCGTGGGCCATTTCGCGCAGTTTGAGCACGATGCGGTCCAGTCCTGGCAGCACCACCTGGTCGCGGCCCGAGCGAAGCTGCAGTGCGTGGCTGGTGTTGTTGATGTCTTCGCTGGTGCAGGCAAAGTGCACGAACTCGGAGGCTTTTTCCAGCTCGGGGCGCGCTTCAAACTTGCTCTTGATCCAGTACTCGACCGCCTTCACGTCATGGTTGGTGGTTTTCTCGATCTCCTTGATGGCTGCAGCATCGGCCTCGGAGAAGTTCTTGACGAGACCCAGCAAGTAAGCGCGCGCTCCGGTGGTGAGGGGCTTGAATTCTGCAAACCCTGCATCCGACAAGGCAATGAACCATGCCACTTCCACCTGCACGCGGCGGTGCATGTAGCCGTGCTCGCTCATGATCGGGCGAAGGGCGGCAAGTTTTGGGGCGTAACGGCCGTCAAGCGGCGACAGGGCGGTGATGGTGGACAGGCTCATGGCGCGCAATTGTAGGCGGGGTGTAGGCGCGGTACGTTGGCGGCGTTTGTGGGGGCCGCGCATCAGTCAGCCTTGCGCGGGCTGCTGTCGATAGAATCAAACCCGAATTGTTTAGCATCCCCCGCGCACTGGAAGACACACCATGAAATTGATCGGAGCCACCACCAGCCCCTACGTGCGCAAGGTACGTATCGTGATGGCTGAGAAAAAGCTCGACTACCAGTTCGTGCAAGAAAACGTCTGGGCAGACGACACCCATATCTCCGCATCCAACCCCCTGGGCAAGGTACCCTGTCTGGTGATGGAAGGCGGCGAGGCTGTGTTTGATTCGCGTGTCATCGTCGAATATCTCGACACCCTGTCGCCCGTGGGCAAGCTCATCCCCACACAGGGGCGCGAACGCGCAGAAGTCAAAACCTGGGAGGCCCTGGCCGACGGCGTGATGGATGCCGGCATCCTGGCCCGCCTGGAAGCCACCTGGGTGCACCGCAAGGACAGCGAACGCAGCCAGGCCTGGATCGACCGCCAACTGCTCAAGGTGAACGATGGCCTCAAGTCCATGAGCCAGGGCCTGGGCGACAAGCCCTATTGCAGCGGCATCCACCTGAGCCTGTCGGATATCGCAGTGGGTTGCGCTCTGGGTTGGCTGGAGTTCCGCTTTCCCGAGATCGCCTGGCGCAGCGAGTACCCCAACCTGGGCAAGCTGCTCGACAAGCTGATGCAGCGCCCGAGTTTCGCGGACACCAAGCCTGCCTGACCCCGTCGCTCGGTTGCTGAAAGGCTCCGGCGAGTCCGTCCTCCCGCAGAGTGCAGCGGGTCTTTGTGCAGTCCGGTCCCCTGCTTGCCGTATGCTCCCGGGCATATGAACGAAATGGTTCAAAACCCACCCCCCACCGCTGGTACCAGGGCGACCCGCCAGCGCGCCGCGCGCGAGGCCGCGGCCACGCCGGGCGCCGACCGGGTGCGCGTGAACGACCCAGACCGCACCATGGCCAACATCCTGCAGGTGGCCACGGCAGAGTTTGCCGACAAGGGCCTGGCCGGGGCTCGGATCGACGAGATCGCTGCACTGACCAGCACCAGCAAGCGCATGATCTACTACTACTTTGGTAGCAAGGAAGGTCTGTATGTGGCGGTGCTGGAAGACGCCTACCGTCGCATCCGGCGCATCGAGTCCGAGCTGCACCTCGAAGACCTGGCGCCCGAGCAGGCGCTGCGCACGCTGGTCGGCTTCACGGTGGACTACCAGCTTGCCAACCCCGACTTCATTCGCCTGGTCATGAACGAAAACATGCACCGGGGCGAATTCATCAGCCGCTCCACCACGATCCAGGAGCTCAACATCCCCGTGATCCACGCGGTGCGCGATGTGTACCAGCGGGGCGTGGCAGCAGGGGTGTTTCGCCCCGACGTGGATCCGGTCGATCTGCACATGTCGATCTCGGCGCTGTGCTTCTTCAATGTGGCCAACCGCCACACCTTTGGCGCGATCTTCAAGCGCTCGCTGGATACACCTGCCGCCACGGCGCAACGCCGTGAATCGATCATCGAAATGATCGTGCGCTTTCTGCGGCCCTGAATTGACTCCAGCCCCTTGGGGGCGCTTCGTTTTCCATGGCCGGGCAGGAGTACGCCTTTTGCAGGCTGCGGTTGATCCATGGATCGACGAACCGAATGAATGTCCTGCGCTCCTGCACGTTCTGACCACAACATTCAGAGCAGGGTTTGCACCTAATTCAAATACTAACCAGTTCGTACAAAATCAAGTCCAGTACTCGACAAGAACTGGAGACACCATGTTTGCACTGGCCGACCGCTGGCTCGGGCGATACACCCGCGCACTCGACATGCTTTCTGGCCTGTGCCTGGCCATCATGGTGGTGCTGGTGTTCGGCAACGTGGTGTTGCGCTACACCGTCAACTCCGGCATCACGGTGTCCGAGGAGCTCTCACGCTGGTTGTTTGTGTGGTTGACTTTCATGGGGGCTGTGGTGGCATTGCGCGAGCATGGGCACCTGGGCACCGACTTGCTGGTGTCGCGCCTTCCCGCCGTGGGCAAAAAAGCCTGTCTGGTGCTGGCCCAGATTGCGATGCTGTATGTCTCCTGGCTGTTGCTCAAAGGCAGCTGGGCGCAGATGTTGATCAACGCCGACACCGAAGCGCCTGTCACCGGGGCGTCCGTGGGCATCTTCTACGCCAGCGGCGTGCTGATGGGCGTGTCAGCCATTGCCATTTTGCTGCGCGATCTGCTGCGCACGCTGTTCGTGCCGCTGAGTGAGCACGAGCTGGTCATGGTGCAAGAAAGCGAAGAACTCGCGGCGCTGCAACACCGCACGGAGGACGCCAGTGCCAACCCTCCCCCCGCCGGCCCCCGCCGCTGAACCTTCTTCGCACCGGAGCGCGCACCATGACCGTCACCATCTTCCTTGGCTCCCTGCTGATCGCCATGGCGATTGGCATCCCTATCGCGTTTGCGTTGCTCATCAGCGGCGTCGCACTGATGTGGCATCTGGACCTGTTCGACGCGCAGATCCTGGCCCAGAACGTCATCAACGGTGCTGACAGCTTTCCGCTGCTGGCGGTGCCCTTCTTCATGCTGGCGGGCGAGATCATGAATGTGGGCGGCTTGTCCAAGCGCATCGTGAAGCTTGCGCTCACACTGGTGGGCCATGTGCCCGGTGGCTTGGGCTATGTGGCCATCATGGCGGCAGTGATCCTGGCTGCCGTGTCGGGCTCGGCTGTGGCCGATGCGGCGGCACTCGCGTCGCTGCTGCTGCCCATGATGGTGGCGGCGGGCCATAACAAGGAGCGCTCGGCCGGGCTCATCGCCTCCGCCGGCATCATTGCCCCGGTGATACCGCCTTCCATCGGCTTTGTGATCTTTGGCGTGGCGGCCAATGTGTCCATCAGCAAGCTGTTCCTGGCGGGCATTGTGCCGGGCATCTTGTTGGGGCTGTCGTTGGCGGTCACCTGGTGGTGGCTGGTGCGGCGTGAAAACGTGGCCCCCCCCCAGCGCGCAACGCGGGCAGAGCTGCTGCAGGCGCTGCGCGAGGCCGTATGGGCACTGGGTTTGCCCATCATCATCCTGGTCGGCCTGCGCATGGGTGTGTTCACGCCCACCGAGGCCGCCGTGGTGGCTGCCGTCTACTCGCTGTTTGTTGCGATGGTCGTCTACCGCGAGCTGACCCTGCGCCAGCTGGTGGATATCTTCCAGACCTCCGCACGCACCAGTGCCGTGGTCATGTTCCTGGTCGCAGCTGCCATGGTGTCGGCCTGGCTCATCACCGTGGCCGATCTTCCGTCCGCTGTCATCGGCATGCTGGAGCCTTTCATGGGAAACCAGACACTGCTGCTGATTGCGATCATGGTGCTGGTCATGGTCGTGGGGACTGCGATGGACATGACGCCCACCATTCTCATCCTCACCCCCGTGCTGATGCCGGTGGTCAAGGCTGCGGGCATTGACCCGGTGTACTTCGGCGTGCTGTTCATCATCAACAACGCCATTGGCCTCATCACGCCCCCCGTGGGCACGGTGCTCAACGTGGTGGCCGGGGTGGGGCGCATATCCATGTCGCAAGTCACCCGCGGGGTCATGCCGTTCATGGTGGCGCAGTTCATCGTGATGTTCCTGCTGGTGCTTTTCCCATCCATCGTCACCGTGCCCCTGCGCTGGTTGGGTGGCTGACCAGCCCTCCAGCGCGCTCTGTTTCTGCCTGCCAAAAACCCAAGGAGACCATTCCATGAAGCTGCTCAAGACCCTGCTTGCCACCGCACTGCTGGCTGCATCGCTGCTGCCCGCCGCCCACGCCCAGGAGCGAACCATCAAGTTCGCGTTCCAGAACCAGAAGGACCACCCGCAAGCCCAGGGCGCGCAAAAGTTCGCCGATCTGGTGGCGGCCAAGACCAACGGGCGCATTGCCGTCAAGCTTTTCCCCGGCGGCACGCTGGGCGGCGACCTGCAGACCGTGTCCGCGCTGCAGGGCGGCACGGTGGAAATGACGGTGCTCAACGCAGGCATCCTGTCCGCCCAGACCAAGGAATTTGGTATCTACGACTTTCCGTTCCTGTTCGCGTCGCCGCAAGAGGCTGATGCCGTGACGGATGGCCCCTTCGGCAAGAAGCTGCTCGACAAGCTGCAGGCCAAAAACCTCGTGGGCCTCGGCTACTGGGAACTGGGCTTTCGCAACCTGACCAACAGCAAGCGGCCCATCACCAAGGCCGAGGACATCGCTGGCCTCAAGATCCGCGTGATCCAGTCGCCCATCTACATCGACCTGTTCAACGCGCTGGGCGCCAATGCCGTACCCATGCCCTTCCCGGAGCTGTACACCGCCATGGAGCAAAAGGCGGTGGACGGGCAGGAGAACCCCTTCTCCACCATCCTGTCTTCCAAGTTCGCCGAGGTGCAAAAGTACCTGACCGTCACTCGCCACATGTACAACCCGCAGGCCGTGATCGTGAGCAAGAAGTTCTGGGACAGCCTGAACCCCGCCGACCAGAAGGCCCTGACCGATGCCATGGCCGAGGCCACCACTTACCAGCGCGGCGTGTCGCGCGTGCAGGCCAACGTGGCGCTTGAAGACCTCAAGAAGGCGGGTATGCAGGTGTCAGAGTTCTCGCCCGCCGAGCTGGACAAGCTGCGCGCCAAGGTCAAGCCTGTGGTCGAAAAGCACAGCGAAAAGGTGGGCGCCGAGACGGTGAAAGAGGTCTACGCCACGCTGGCCAAACTGCGCGGTGGCAAATAAGCCCAACCGCTGCAACCCCTGGGCTGCTGGAGGCGACAAACGCCGTCAGCGCCCCATGCCACATTCCGCCCCATGAGCACACAGCTCCTTGATCTCCCGGTATCGCTCACCGCTTCCACCATGTCTTCCACAAGCCCCCGCAAGGTGCTGATCGGGCTGATCGGTGCCGGCATCCAGAAGTCGCTGTCGCCCTCCCTGCACGAGGAAGAGGCACGCCACCATGGTATGCGCCTGCACTACCAGCTCATCGATCTGGACCGCTCGGCGCACTCCCTTGAGCAGTGGCCCGAGCAGTTGCCCACGCTGCTAGCCGCCGCGCGCATCATGGGGTACGCAGGTTTCAACGTGACTTACCCCTGCAAGCAGGCCGTCATCCCGCACCTCGACAGCCTGTCGGAGGAAGCGCGTGCCATGGGCGCCGTGAACACGGTGGTGGTGCAAGACGGCGAGCTGGTGGGACACAACACTGACGGCTCTGGCTGGGCGTGGGGCTTTGCCCGGGCGCTGCCTGGCGCCGATCTCCGCCACATCGTGCTGCTGGGCGCGGGCGGTGCAGGCGCCGCCATTGCGCACGCGGTGCTGCGGCTGGGCGCACAGCGCCTGACCATCGTGGACGCCCAGCCCGAACGGGCTGCGCAACTGTCCGCCGATGTCAACGCCTTGCATGGCCATCGTGCCGAGGCCGGGGAGATCCGATCGGCCATGGCCAACGCTACCGGGCTGATCCACGCCACGCCCACGGGCATGGACAAGCTGCCAGGGCTACCCCTCGATGTGGCCCTGCTGCGGCCCGCCATGTGGGTCTCCGAGGTGGTGTATTTCCCGCTCGATACTGCCCTGGTGCAGGCCGCACGCGCGCTGGGCTGCCGGGTATCGGACGGCGGTGGCATGGCCGTGGGCCAGGCTGTGGGAGCGTTTGAGCTGTTCACTGGCGAGGCACCCGACGCGGCCCGCATGGACGCCCACTTTCGCCGCCTGGTCAGCACGCGCTGACGCCCTCGCCCACTGCAACCCATAAGGAGCCGACACCATGAGCACCCCGATGATGGCCGCCCGCGAAGCGCTGGGCGAATTGCCCAACCCCTTGGGCCTGCAAGGTGTGGAGTTCATCGAATACGCTACCAGCCGCCCGCAGGCGCTGGGCCAGGCGCTGGAGCGCATGGGTTTTCAGCCCGTGGCGCGCCACCGCTCGCGCGAGGTGCTGCTGTACCGCCAGGGCGACATGAACATCATCGTCAACGCCCACCAGGACACCGAGCGCACCGGCGTGCATGCCCCGCCCGCGCTCACTGAAGCGCCGGTGCTCGCCGCCGTCGCGTTCCGCGTCAACAACGCAGCCGCCGCCTACCGCCGGGTGCTGGAACTAGGCGCCTGGGCCGTGCACACCGAGGTCGAGGTGATGGAACTCAACATTCCCGCCATCCACGGCGTGGGCGCGAGCCGCGTCTACTTGGTAGACCGGCACAAGGAGTTCTCGATCTACGACGTGGACTTTGTGCCCATCCCCACCGTCAACCCACGTCCGCCCGCGCTGCAGGGCTTGCACCTGTTTGGCGTGGTGCAGTACATCGGCCTCGGCCGCGCGCAAGACTGGATCCATTTCTACGCAGAGTTGTTCGGTTTTGCCGAGCTGTCGCCTGAACAGTCGTTTGGCGTGCTCACACACGGCCGAATCCTTGCCAGCCCTTGTGGCACGCTACACTGGCAGCTGATTGAACCGCTGGTCGATGCGCTGGATGCCGACCCCGAGGAGCTTCTGCAGCGCGTGGCTTTTGGCACGCCCGATGTGCTGGCCACGGTGCACGCGCTGCGCGCGCGCGGTGTGGACTTTGTCGAGTCCCCCACGGGCGTACACACCGGCACACGCGGCGCTCTCACCCGCGCAGACGCAGGTTCACCGAGCTTCGAGCTGGTGCTGGACGCACACTGAGCCTGGAGACTGCCCCATGCGCACATCCACCATGCAACGCAACGTCGCCGACTTTGGCATGGACACCATCAGCCTGGCGGGCCCGTTGGAGGCCAAGCTCGCCGCCGTCAAGGCTGCAGGCTTTGGCCAGATCATGCTGGCCGCGCGCGACATCGTGGGCCACCCCGAAGGCATCGAGGCCGCCGTGCATGCCGTGCGCAGCAGTGGCCTGCGCGTGACGGGCTTTCAGGTGCTGCGCGACTTCGAGGGGCTCTCTGGCCATCTGCACAGCTACAAGGTGGACATCGCCAAGCAGATGATCCTGATGGCGCGCAACCTGGGTGCGCCGGTGCTGCTGGCTTGCAGCTCCACGTCAGCGCACGCCACGCCGGATGCCGACGCGATTGCGCGCGATCTGCGCAAGCTGGCCCTGCTGGCGCTGCCACACGGCATTCGCGTGGCGTTTGAAGGCCTGTCGTGGGGGCGGCATATCAACGAAGTGGACCAGGCCTGGGCGGCCGTAGAGCAGGCCGATTGCCCCAACCTCGGGCTGGCCATTGATTCGTACCACCAGTTCGCCACCAGCACGCCGCTCTCGGCGCTGCAGGACGTGGACCCCGCCAAGATCTACCTCGTGCAGTTGTCCGACTTCATGTGGCAGGAAACGCGCACAGTGCAAGAGCGCATCGAGACCGCACGGCACTTTCGCGTGTTCCCCGGCGAAGGCGTGCACAGCCAGGCGCTGGCCGAGCTTGTGCGCACGCTGGACGGCATGGGCTACCAGGGCGACTACAGCTTTGAGGTCTTCAACGACGACTATCAGCAGCTGCCTCTGCCCTATGTGGCGCAGCGGGCGTGGAACAGTGCGCTGTGGCTGGCAGAAGGGGTGCTGCAACGCGCAGTGCCCTTGCCTGGGCATTCGCGCATCCAGGCAGTCGGGTGAACAGGCCCTAGCTGTTGGCGCGCTTCTTGAGCCAGCGCATCAGTGCGCCCACCACGGGCAGCTTTTCGTACAGCTCTTCGGCAGCATCCCAGTAGTCGCGGTGCAGCGTCACCAGACCTTGTTCGTCCAGCACCAGGTGCGAGGCACCGCGCACTGTCTGCGTCACGCCCTTGTGAAAGTCCTTGAACGCGAAGAGAAAGTCCCAGGTCAAAAAGCACTGCGTGCCCTGCGCCACCCTGCCGGTGACCACAAAACGCGGATGCTCCAGTGCCTCGAACATGTGGGCAAAGATGGCCTGGATGGCGGGCACCCCCACCACCTCGTTGAATGGGTCCTTGAAGCGCGCCTGTGGCGCGTAGAACTGGCCGATCGTCGCAACGTCGGTGGGTGAGAGGTTTTCAAAGAACGCAATGACGCGCGTGACGGCTTCTTCGGTGGAGGGGTGTGTGTTCGGGGGCTGCATGGCAAAAGTCAAAGGCCTGTGAAGCGGCGGACGGCAGGGAAGTACCACCGGTATGGCAACAGCCGCAGCAGCTTCATCACCCGGGTGAAGCGCTTGGGAAAGTGGATGTCGAAATGCCCCCGCTCCCAGCCCTGAACGATGGCCGCCGCAGCTGCTTCGGGTGAGATGAGGGCTGGCATGGTGAAGTCGTTGCCCGCCGTGAGCGGCGTGGCCACAAAGCCCGGGTTGATCACGCTCACGCCCATGCCCAGGTCATGCAGGTCCAGGTACAGCGCCTCGGCCAGGTTGATGAGGGCCGCCTTGGTGGGGCCATAGGCCAGGCTTTTGGGCAGCCCGCGAAAGCCCGCCACGCTGCTGATCAGGCTCACATGGCCAGGGCGCCCGGCGTCCGCTGCGGCCAGCATGGCGGGCAACACCGCAGCCAGCACATGCAGCACGCCGTTGTAGTTGATCTGCTCGTGGCGCAGCATCACGGCAAGGTCGAAGTCGGTGGCACGCATGTCGCGGTAGTAGCCCGCGCAGTAGCACACCAGGTCGGGCGCGCCGCCTGCCAGCACCTGGGCGGCGGCTGACTGCACCTGCTCGGGCTCGGCGGTGTCAAAGGCCAGGGCGACGCTGCCCGGGTGCTGGGCCGCAAACGCATCCAGCGCATCGCCGCTGCGAGCCGACACGATGACCTGCGCACCGCGCGCATGCAGCGCCGCCGCCGTGGCCCGGCCAATGCCGCTGCTGGCCCCGATGAGCCAGGCGCGGCGGCCATGCCAGTCGCGCAAGGGAGGGTTGAGGCTCATGGTGCGCGTTTGGTGAAGGACAGGGTGATCTCGCCCAGACGCACGCCGAACTTGGTCATGGTGGCGCGGTTGAGCATCACGCGGTCGTCGATGAGGTACATCCAGTCGTCCAGATCCACGTTGTAGACCTTGCCATCCACGGGCAGGGCCAGCGTGTAGTTCCATCGGAAGGCGTTGCCGCGCGTCTGGCCGTTGGCCGTGCCCACCACATCGTCGGCGGTACCGGTGTAGCGGCCGTCCGCGTGTTTGGTCAGGCGCCAGATACGGCGCTGCGTGGTGCCGTCGGAGTAGGTGAAGGCTTCGTCGAGCACGCCTTCGTTGCCTTTCCATGAGCAGTCCATGACCACGGTGAAGCGTTTGACGATCTGGCCGCTGCGGTCCTGGAAGATGCCGTAGGCGTCGATCTTGCCGTTGAAGTACTGGGCCAGGTCCAGCACTGGCTTCTCGCTGGCGTAGCCATCGAGGTTCTGGCTGGCGCAGCCGGACAGCACCACGGGCGCAGCCACTGCGGCGGAGAGGAGGAGGCGTCGTTGCATCATGGGTTGTGCCTTGGGTGTGTGGGGGTCAGGTTCCAGCCATCGCTGCACCGCGTGGGTGCCGCAGTAAAAGGGCGTACAGCGCTGCCGCTGCCGCCAGCTTGAGCATGCAGGGCAGCACGGCGTAGGCCAGGCCCAGTGTCTGCAGGCCGTCATCGCTGCGCGTGCCCGGCGTGTAGCCCCACCAGCCCAGCAGGGGCAGTGCCAGGCCTGCGGCCAGGGCCAGGTTGAGCTTGGTGGCAAAGTTCCACCAACCGAAGTACGCGCCCTCGTGCTGGCCACTGTCGCCCTCGGCGGCGATCACGCCCGCCAGCAGGGCGCTGGGCAGGGCCAGGTCGGTGCCCAGTGCGATGCCCGACAGCGCACAAACGACGAGGAACGGCACCACATCACCCGCGCCCAAAAACGCAGTCCACACAAACACGGCAATCGCCAGCAGCATGCCCGCCAGCCAGGTGCGCGCCAGGCCCCAGCGCGCCACAGCACGCAGCCACAGCGGTATGGACAGCGCCGCACAGACAAAATAGGCCGCGAGGAACATGGGCTCCTGCGCGGGCGGTGCCTGCAGGCGGTCCTGGATGAAGAACAGCACCAGCGTGGCGGGGATGGCACTGGCAATGCCGTTGAGCATGAACACGGCCAGCAGTCGGCGGAAGGCGGGCCGCCCCCAGGGCCGCCACAGGCTGGCGCGTTGGGGTGGGCGGTACACCCCTGCTACTGTGCCACCCGCATAGGCTGCGGGGCGCGGGGCTCTGGTCCAGGCCCACCAGCCCAGCAGCAGGGTGATGGCAAACACACTGAGCATCACCGGCAGGCCCAGCAGCGCGGGCAGCACCGAGGCCAGCACCACACCCACCAATGCAGCGCCCTCGCGCCAGGCCACGATGCGTCCGCGCTGCAGCTCGTCGCCACCCAGGCGTGCACCCCAGGACTGGTGCGCAATGCCCAACTGGCTGTAGGCCGTATAGGTAATGAGCAGCGCCACCAGCGCCCAGGCGATCAACGCATCGGCCCCGCGCACCAGCGGAAAGAACAGGCTGGTCAGACCCAGTGCCAGCACCATGGCAGACACCGCCCCCACCGCCAGCACGGCGCGCACCGAGCGACCAAACAGGTAGTCGGACAGACGCCCCAGCAGCGGGTCGGACACCGCATCGAACAAGCGCGCCGCCAGCAGCACCGAGCCCAGCGTGGCCAGCGGCATACCGAACTCGCGAGCGTAATGGTTGGGCAGCAGCACATACAGCGGCAGCGCCACAAAAGCCAGCGGCAGGCCCAGCAGCCCATAGGCCAGGCCTTGGCCGGCGCGAATGGGCGTGGCGGTGGTCATTGCTGGCCTGGGCCTGTGGTGCGGGTGGCCGCGATCAGCTCTTGCCGCAGTCCGGGCTCGGAGGTCTGCGGCGACAGCCAGATGCCGAAGAACAGGCGCGAGAACTCGGCGTCAGGCACTTCGCCCACCACACGCCCGCCCATCTTGAACACGGCACCCGTGCCGGGCTGGTACAGGCCCAGCAGCCGGTCGCCTGCCTTCACATCCGGCAGCGCGGCGGCCAGTGCCTGCTGCCAGCGTGCGGCCTGCTGCGGCGTGAAGCTGCCCACGCGGCGCATCTCCTCGATGGAGCGCTTGGCAATGGCCTCGGCCGAAAAGTCGCGGTGGTAGGTCAGCTCCAGCGCCAGGGGGTGGGCGGCGTAGTTGTCCGCATCAAAACCGGGCTGCACCCACAGCCGCGCACGGTAGATCTCAAACCCCAGGAACCGCAGCACGCCCTGGCCCACCAGGCGGGCACCCGACAACGGGGCCGCAGTGGCTGCGCTGGCCTCTGCAACCTGCGCCATTGCGGTTTGAGGGCCAAAAGCCATCAATGCGCTAGTGAATATTGCGGTAGCAGCTATATTTTTCATAGCATCCTCAGTCCTTGACCAGGGTGTACTGCACCAGGTCGATGTTGCTCATCGCAAACGCCGCCTCGCAATACGCCAGGTAGAACTCCCAGATGTGCATGAAGCGCTGGTCAAACCCCAGCTGCAGGATCTGCGTGCGCTGCGCCAGAAAGCGTTCGCGCCAGCGCTTGAGAGTTTCTGCGTAGTCCTGGCCGAATGCGAACTCATCCACCACGCGCAGGCCAGCAGCCTCGGCCTCGCGGCGGAACTCACGTGGGCACGGCAGGCAGCCACCCGGGAAGATGTACTGCTGGATGAAATCCGTGGAGCTGATGTAGCGCTCGAACAGGCTGTCGTCGATGACGATGCTCTGGATACAGGCCTTGCCGCCAGACTTGAGCAGGCGGTTCACCGACTGGAAGTAGGTGGGCCAGTATTCGCGGCCCACGGCCTCGACCATCTCGATGGAGCAGATGGCGTCGTACGGGCCGTCCTGGATGTCGCGGTAGTCCTGCAGGCGCAGGTCGGCGTGCTCGGCCACCCCCTGCTGCGCCATGCGCTTTTGCGCGAAGGCGAGCTGCTCGGTGGAGAGTGTCACACCCGTCAGGTGGGCGCCGAATTCGACGGTGGCCATCTCAGCCAGCGCGCCCCAGCCACAGCCGATCTCGAGTACCCGGGAATTTGGCTGCACACCGGCCATGCGCAAGGCGCGGCGTACCTTGGCGTGCTGGGCGGCGCGCATGTCGCCGCCTGCATCGCCCTCGAACCAGGCGGACGAGTAGTTCATCGTGTCGTCCAGCCACAGCTCGTAAAACGCGTTGCCCAGGTCGTAGTGGGCGTGGATGTTCTTTTGGCTGTTGGCGCGTGTGTTGCGGTTGAGCAGGTGCTTGATGCGGTACAGCAGGCGGCCGGCCCAGGTGCCGTAGATCACGCCCTCCACCTGCTGGCGGTTGGCGATGAAGAGCTTGAGCAGGTCGGTCAGGTGCGGGGTGGTCCAGTCGCCCGCGATGTAGCTCTCGGCAAAGCCGATGTCTCCCGACTTGAGCGCTGCGCTGCAGACATTCCAGTTCTTGAGCGTGATGGCCGCCGACGGGCCATCGCCGTGCCCGAAGTGCTGCAAGGTGCCGTCGGGCAGCTGCACCGTGAGGTGGCCGTGCTGCAGGCGCTGCAGCAGCCGGAGCGCGGTGCGGGCGGCAGCCGGAGTGCCTGCGGGCAGGGCCTGCGCGTTACGGTCGGAGCGGGTGGCGGTGGTGGAGTTCATGGCGGCGGTCTCGCGGGGCTGGAACGACATGGAGATCAACGGGTCACGATGGAGGCAGGCGCCTCGGGCTTGCGATGGAAACGCACGCGCTTGAGCCACAGCTGCAGCGCGTGCCAGTGGATGCGGGCAATGATGGCCAGCGTCATGGCGGGGTAGCCCCAGAGCGCCTGGCGCAGGGTCTGTGGGGTGATGGCCTGTAGGGTGCCGCTCACGCTGGTCTGGATGAGCGGGCCGGTGTCGTCGTCGTGGTCGATGCGCACCACGGTGCGACCCGCGTCCTGTGCACCGGCCTCGGTGCGCATGAAGCGAAAGCGGTAACCGCCGCTCACCTCGCAGAACGGCGATACATGGAACACCTTGCGCGCCTGCTGTTCCACGCCGTATTGCGGGGCATCCAGCAGGTAGCAGTGGCGCTCGCCAAAGGTGTTGTTCACCTCCACAACGATGGCGCGCAGGCTGCCATCGGCACGGTGGCAGTACCAGAAGCTCACGGGTTTGAAGGTGTAACCCAGCACGCGCGGGTAACAGTGCAGCCACACCTCGCCCGTGGCGTCGGCGATGCCTTCAGTGCGCAGCAGCTCGTCCAGCCACGCCAGTGCCCCGCCCTGCGCGGCGCTGCGGCCGTCGCCGTGGTCCACGTCATGGAAACTGATGGCGCCGCGCCGGTTCACGGCCAGCTCACTGCGCAGACCAGGCAGGTCTGGCAGGCTGCGCATGGGCAGCATCAGGAAAAACGTCGGATACGCAAACGCATGCCGCCGGGGCCGCAGCCGCGTGTGGCGCACCTGGCCGAAGCCAATGAGGGGCGCTGCGGGTGTGGCCGGGGTGTGGCTCACGCAGCCTCCGCCAGGGGGGCTGGCAGGGCCGCCAGCAATTGCTCGGCCACGGCCAGGCCCGACTTGAGGCCGTCTTCGTGGAAGCCGTAACCCGTCCAGGCGCCGCAGAACCAGGTGTGTTGCTGCCCCTGCAGCTTGCCCACCTGCTGCTGTGCGCGGATGGCGGCCATGTCGAACACCGGGTGGGCGTATTCGTAGCTGCCGATCACGTGTTCGGGCGCAATGTCGCGCACCGGGTTGAGCGACACCACCACGGGCTGGGCAAAGGGCACGGGCTGCAACTGGTTGATGAGGTAGTGCAGGCACACGCGGGCCGACTCGCGGCTGCGCTGCTGAGCACGCTCGTAGTTCCACGCGGCCCAGGCAGCGCGGCGCTCGGGCAGCACGGACGTATCGGTGTGCAGCACGGCGCGGTTGGCCTGGTAGCGGATGGAACCCAGCACCGCGCGCTCGTGCGGTGTGGGCTGGGCCAGCAGGGCGAGCGACTGGTCCGAATGGGTGGCCAGCACCACCTTGTCAAAGTGCTCGGTGTGGCCTGCAGTCACCACGCGCACACCGGCGGCATCGCGCTCGATGCGGCGCACGGGGGTGTTCAGGCGCTTGTCGGCAATGCCCGCCACGATCTTGTCCACATAGTGGCGCGCGCCCCCGGACACCGTCCACCACTGCGGGCGGTTGCTCACCTGGATCAGGCCATGGTTGTGGCAGAACCGGATCATGGTGGCCACGGGGAACTTCAGCATCTGGTCGGTGGGGCAGCTCCAGATGCAGCCCAGCATGGGCAAAAAGTACCAGTCGCGGAACGCATCGCCAAAGCGGTGCTCGCGCAAAAAGTCGCCCAGCGGCTGCATCAGCGCGGCGTCGGCCTGGGCTTCGGCGATGCGGGTGCACAGCTTGTTGAAGCGCAGCAGGTCGCGCAGCATGCCCAGAAAGCGGGGGTTGACCAGGTTGGAGCGCTGGGCAAACACGGTGCTGAGGTTGGTGCCGCTCCACTCCAGTGTGCGGTGGCCTGACAGGGCTCCCGGCACCTGCACCGAGAACGACATGTCCGACTTGGCAGTCTCCACGCCCAACTCGGCCAGCAGGCGGATCAGGTTCGGGTAGGTACGCTCGTTGAACACCAGAAAGCCGGTGTCCACGCCATGGGTGGCGGGGGTGCCCGATGCATCGGGCAGCGTGACATCGACCGTGTGGGTGTGCCCGCCGAAGTAGTCGCCCGCCTCAAACAGTGTGATGTCTGCCTGGCCGCGCAGCCGGTGCGCGACGGAAAGCCCGGAGATGCCGGAGCCGATGATGGCGATTTTCATGACCGGCTCCCTCTGGTCGGTGCACGGAATAAAAAGGTTGCGAAGCGTCCCGAAACGAATAAGAGAGGGAGGGAGGAGAAGCGCTCCAGGAGGTCAGTCGGAACCCGGGGGCCCGAAAGGCTTCGCAACGTTAAAACTGTACGCTGCGCAATCGTCTTGCGCAATGGATAGAGTGGGGCTGCGCTGGTGAAGTTCCAGAGGGCCGCTGTATTTTTTTTCAAGAAATGTAAAGAAGTCATGGCGCTCACCGGGGCGTGGGCAGGGCCAGCTGTTGCTCGATGGCGCGCACCAGGCCCTTGTTGTCCGGCCCGGTCAGGCTGGAGTAGTTGTCCACCAGCTTGCCGTCTCGGCCCAGCAGGTATTTGTGGAAGTTCCAGCGTGGCGCCGTGCCCGACAGCTGCGCCAGCTGTTGGTACAGCGGCGAGGCCTCGGGGCCCTTCACGCTGCTCTTGGCAAACATCGGAAACTTCACGCCGAAGGTGTTTTCGCAGAAGTCGGCGATTTCCTTGTTGCTGCTTTTTTCCTGGGCGAAGTCGTTGGACGGGAAGCCCAGCACCACCAGACCCTTGTCCTTGTAGCGGGCATACAGCTCCTCCAGCCCCTTGTACTGGCCGGTAAAGCCACAGAAGCTGGCGGTGTTGACCACCAAAACCACTTTTCCGCTGTATTGGCACAGCGACTGGGGCTTTTCGTCCTGCAGGCGCGGGAAGGTGTGCTGCAGCGTGGCCGGGCACCCTGCAGGCGCATCGGCAGCTTGCGCGGTGGGCGCCAGCAGCAGCCAGGCCGCCAGCGCGGCGACTGTCGAGAGGAGTCTTGTAAGGCGGTTCATAGGACTTTGGGCAGCGAGTGCAGCCAATTTAACCATTTCATCATTTTTTGTCCACATGAGTTTTTATTTGTACTGAATGGTTTACGTGGCGCGAGCGCATTTGGATTCAGATTTCTGAACGAAGCGGGGTAAGGGTGCGAAAACAGTCCCGGGAGTGCGGCCGGTACAAATCCCTGGTGGCGTGGGCGAGGAGCGCGGCAAGAGCAGCGCCAACCCCGGTGCTGGGCGTGCGGCGATGCTCCGGGGCGAAACAGACGGGGAAACCCTGCACCGATCGGCCGCCATGGCAGCGGCACGCAGAACCAGGGGCCAGCGGTGCCCCGGGGCGTCAGACCATCTGTAGCAGGCGATCCAGCGGCAGTTTGACCCGCACGTCCTTGAACGCCACCACACCGGTGACCTTCCAGGGGGGCATGCCCGTGTCGCGGGGGATGGGCTCGCCCGTTGGCATGCCGTCGCGGTTGGTCACCACGGCAACGCGCGGTGTGGTGGCTGTGGTGCCCCGGCGGATGACCACCCCCACCTCCCGGCTGGCCAGGCGCACGAAAGCGCCCGGGGGGTACACGCCCAGGGTCTTGACAAGGGCCGCCCCGGCCTCGTCCACCTGGTGTTCTTCGTCGTAGTAGCTGGCCTGCATGGCGGCCGTGACAGGCATGGGCAGGCGTGCCGCTCTGGGGGCCAGGCGGGCACCAAAAATATCGGCGCGCTGCAGCAGGCGCGCCATCTGCTGGGCTTCGGTCTTCTTGGCCAGGGGCCCGGGCGTGCGGTGGTGGTGGCAGCGCACGGCCTCCAGCCACACCGGGTCGGCCACACCCAGGTGGCGCAGCAGTGCCTCGGACCGTGCGGCATGGTCTTCCACGGCGGCAATCTGGGCGGCAGTCAGGGGCTGGGTCTGCAGCACCAGTTGGTCCTGCAGCTCGGTCATGGCGATGTTCATGCTCAGCGCCGCGTGCCCCAGCTGCTGCACCCGGCCGCTGGGCCAGCGCAGCATCTCGCGGGCCACCACCATGCACGCGCAGCTGACCAGCATGGAATGGGTGGCGCTGTACATGCGCGTTTCCTGGGCCGAGAGATAGATCAGGGCCAGCAGCGTGGCGTCGGGCGTCTGTTCACAATGGCGCACCAGCTCGTCGTGCAGCGCCTGAAAGCGCCCGCCGAAGTCGCTGGGCGACGGGGCGCGCAGCAGCTGCGTGGCGCGCAACTGCAGCTCCGGCCAGTCGGGCAAGGTTTTGCCCGTGCGGGCGGCGGCTGCCTGCTCGCCCGCCGTCATCTTCATGGCGGCGATTTCTCCCAGGTTGGTGTCGGCGATCAACATGCGCTGCAGCTGCGCCAGGTAGGCGCGGTGGCTGCCGCCGGATTCGTCCGTGTCCACACACAGCTCGCGCCCGCGTTCGACCAGCTTGGCCAGCTCGTCGCGGGTGCGGATCACATAGCCTTTTTGTGCCAGCAACACCCCATCGGCACCCCGCAGCACAAATGGCAGGGGGTGGCCCAGTTGGATGGATTCGATGTTCAGGCTGACGAGGTTCATGGTGCGCGTTGCATTATCCGCCGGCTACCCCTCGCCAAAGCCCGCGCAACCCCCGTGATTGCCCTGCTTTTTGGGCTCATATCGGGGGGCTGAGCCGGTCTTGGCGTCAGGGGGCAGGGGGCGGGGCGGCTTGCGCGGTGCGCGCCGGTGTGGGGGCAGCCGGTGCGCCAGGGGCATGCTGCCCCAAACGCAGGCGACGAGCCAGCCGGCCGAAGCCCTGGCCCAGGTCGTCCACTCCAGTGAACACCGCCGGAATCACCAACAGACTCAGCAGCGTGGAGGTGATGAGCCCGCCAATCACCGCCACTGCCATGGGCGAGCGAAAGCTCGCGTCCGCCGCACCCAGGCCGATGGCGATGGGCAGCATGCCCGCACCCATGGCCAGCGTGGTCATGATGATCGGCCGTGCCCGCTTGTGGCAGGCATCGATCAGCGCCTCAAAGCGCGTCATGCCGTGCTCGCGCCGCGCCAGGATGGCGTACTCCACCAGCAGGATGGAGTTCTTGGTGGCGATGCCCATGAGCATGATGAGCCCGATGAGCGAGGGCATTGAGAAGCTCTTTTGCGCGATCAGCAGCCCCACAAACGCCCCGCCCAGCGACAGCGGCAGCGCCGCCAGGATGGTCACCGGGTGCAAGAAGTCCTTGAACAGCAGCACCAGCACGATGTAGATGCAGAGCACGCCGGTGAGCATCGCCAGGCCAAAGCTGGCGAACAGCTCACCCATCATCTCGGCATCGCCAATCGTGATCTGGCGCACGCCGGGCGGCAGGTTCTGGATGGAAGGCAGCGCCTCCACCGCCTTGGTCACGTCGCCCAGCGGCTGGCCCGAGAGTTCGATCTCGAAGTTCACGTTGCGCGCGCGGTCGTAGCGGTCCACCACGGCCGGGCCGCCGCTGAACTCCAGCGTGGCCACCTGGCCCAGCATCACCGGGCCCTTGGCGCCCGGCACGGGCAGGCGCTCCAGCAGCGACAGGTCCTTGCGCGCGTCGTCCTGCAGCTTGACGACGATGGGCACCTGGCGCGCAGCCAGGTTGAGCTTGGGCAGCGACACGTCATAGTCGCCCACCGTGGCGATACGCAGCGTTTCGGCAATCGCGCTGCTGGTCACGCCCAGGTCGGCGGCGCGTGCAAAGTCGGGGCGCACTGCGATCTCGGAGCGCACGAGGCTGGCGGTGGACGAGATGCTGCCCAGGCCGGGGATGGTGCGCAGGTCTTTCTCCACCGCCAATGCCGCCGTGGTCAGCGCCTGCGGGTCGTCGCCCGTGAGCACCAGCACGTACTTCTCGCCCGAGCCGCCCAGGCCCACCTTGCTGCGCACGCCGGGCAGCGTCTCCAGTGCGGCGCGGATCTGGTTCTCGATGCCCTGCTTGCGCGGACGGTCGCCGCGCTCGGACAGCAGGATGGTGAGCGTGGCCTTGCGCGTTTCGGTGCTGGCACCGCCCATGAAGGGGTCGGTGCCAGCCGAGCCGCCGCCGATGGTGGTGTACACACTTTGCACATGCTCCACCTTGGCGATGCGCTGGCGCGCGTCTTCGGCCACGGCACGCGTCTGCGCCAGCGTGGCGCCGGGTGGCAGCTCCAGGTACACCTGGGTCTGCGAGTTGTCGTCGGGCGGGATGAAGCCTGTGGGCAGCAGCGGGATCAGCGCCAGCGAGCCCATGAAAAAGGCCGCTGTGGCGATGAAGGTCATCCACCGGTGCTTGATGCACCACGCGGCCCAGCGCAGGTACACCGTCATCCAGCGTGGGTCCTTGTGCGTATCCACGATGGGTTTGAGGATGTAGGCCGCCATCATGGGTGTCAGCACCCGCGCCACCACCAGGCTGGCAAAGACCGCCAGCGACGCCGTCCAGCCGAACTGCTTGAAGAACTTGCCCGCAATACCGCTCATGAAGGCGGTGGGCAAAAACACCGCGATCAGCGTGAAGGTGGTGGCCACCACGGCCAGGCCGATCTCGTCGGCGGCCTCCATGGCCGCCTGGTAGGGTGTCTTGCCCATGCGCAGGTGGCGCACGATGTTCTCGACCTCCACGATGGCGTCATCCACCAGAATGCCCACCACCAGCGACAGCGCCAGCAGCGTGATCACGTTGATCGAGAAGCCCAGCCAGTACATGCCGATGAACGCCGGGATCACCGACAGCGGCAGCGCCACGGCCGAGACAAACGTGGCGCGCCAGTCGCGCAGGAAGAGCCACACCACCAGCACGGCCAGCAGCGCGCCTTCGTACAGCAGGTGCATGGAGCCGTCGTATTCCTCCTGCACCGGCTGCACAAAGTTGAAGGCCTCGGTGATCTCCAGATCAGGGTGCTGCGCACGCATTTCCTTGAGGGCCGCCTGCACGGCAGAGCCTACTTCCACCTCGCTGGCGCCCTTGCTGCGCGCCACCTCGAAGCCCACCACGGGCTTGCCGTTGAGCAGGGCCAGCGCGCGGGGCTCGGCAATGGTGTCCGTCACCGTGGCCACCTGGTCCAGCCGCACGTGGCGGCCGTCCGACAGCGCGAGTGTCAGGCCCGCCAGCTCCTGAGCCGACTGCACCGTGGCCAGCGTGCGCACCGGTTGTTCACTGCCGCCCAGGTCGGTGCGACCGCCTGCACTCTCCGTCTGCACCAGGCGCAGCTGGCGCGACACATCGGCTGCCGTGGCGCCCAGGGATTGCAGCTTGACCGGGTCGAGCGCCACATGCACCTCGCGCTGCACGCCGCCCACGCGGTTGACGGCGCCCACGCCGCGCACGGTGAGCAGCTTCTTGGCCACGGCGTCATCCACAAACCAGGACAGCGCCTCATCGTCCATGCGGGCCGACGCAATGGTGAAGGCCAGCACGGGCTGCGCGGCCAGGTCCATCTTGGTCACTATGGGGTCGCGCACGTCGCCCGGCAGGTCACCGCGCACACGGGCCACGGCGGAGCGCACATCGTCCAGCGCCTCTTGAGTGGGCTTCTCCAGCCGGAACTCGGCGGTGATGGTGGCGCCGCCGTCCTGCACCTTGGTGTAGATGTGCTTGAGGCCCTGCAGCGTGGCGATGCTGTTCTCGATCTTGCGCGCCACGTCGTTTTCGAGCTGCGCGGGCGAGGCGCCCGGCAGCGCCACGGTCACGGAGATCGTGGGCAGGTCGATGTCGGGAAAGTTCTGCACCTTCATGGCGTTGAAGGACAGCAGGCCGCCGAAGGTCAGCAGCACAAACAGCATCAGCGCCGGAATGGGGTTCTTGATGGACCAGGTGGACACATTCATCTGGAATGCTCCTTAATTGATAGCTGCTGACGCATGATCCACTAGCGCTACTGGCACTTTTTGCATGAAGTGCTGGCTGGAGGACTGCTTGCCAGCCGCTGGCGCTGCTGCGGGGGCCGACACGCGCACCAGGTCGCCGTCGTTCAAGAAGCCCGCACCGCGCACGGCGACGGAGGCTCCTGCGTCCAGGCCCGACAGCACTTCCACCCGGTCAGCCACGCGGCGGCCGGTCTGGACCTTGCGCATCTGCACGCGCTGGTCTTCGCCCACCACAAACACGTACGAGAACCCGTCTCGCACCACCAGCGCCTCCTGCGGCACGGTGAGTGCGTCGCTGCTGCCCAGCGCGAATTCGCCCCGCGCAAACATCCCGGCGCGGAAGTCGGTGTTGGCGGGCAGGTCCACGTAGACCAGCGCATTGCGCGTCTGTGGATCCACCGTGGGCGCAACCATGCGCACGATGCCCTCGGCCACTGCGCCGCTGGCAGCGGTAACGCTGACCTTGGCACCGGGCTGGATGCGCCGCAGCTCGGTGGACGTGACCTCGGCGCGCCACTCCAGGCGGCCCTTGCGCACCATGCGGAACAGCTCTGTGCCTGCACCCACCACCGCGCCCACGGTGGCTGTGCGGGCCGAGATCACGCCGCTGTCAGGCGCCACCACCTGGGTGTATTTGAGGCGCAGCTGCTGCGCGTTCAGCGCGGCCTTGGCGGCCTCCACGCGGGCCTGGGCGGTTTGCTCGGCCGTGGTGAACTGCTGGATCTGCTGCTGACTGAGCGCGCCCGTGGCCTGCAGCGAGCGGGCGCGGTCGGCATTGGCGGCGGCCTCGGCCGCATTGGCCTGGGCTTCGAGCAGGCTGGCGCGGGTCTGGGCCACATCGGCCAGCACCGTGTCGGCCGAGAAGGTGGCCAGCACCTGCCCGGCCTTGACCACATCGCCCACGTTCACACGCACGTCGGTCAGGCGCAGGCCGTTGCTTTCAGCCCCAATGCTCGCCTCTTGCCAGGCGGCGATGTTGCCGTTGGCCGCCAGGCGCAGCGGCACCTGCATGCGCTGCGGCTGGGCTGTGCTCACGGTGAGCGCAGGCCGGGGCTGGCCCGCCGTGGGCGCATCGGCTGCAAGCGATACACCCGAGAAAACCAGCGCACCGCCCGTGGCCAGCATGCAGGCAATGACCACGGCGAAGGCGGTGGGGGAAAACTTGAAGGAGAAAGAGGAGTGTTGCATGTGCATCTGTCCTGAAAAATTCATATCAGCTGTGCATGGTGTTGGGCGTGGCCCACTGCGCTCGAAACTGGCGATGCGCAGACGAGGGCAGCCAAGCAAGGGCCACCCCGCAGCGAGGGCTGCGGCCCCCTGCCCGCATTGCGCAGCAATGCGAGAGCGGAGGGAAGGCGCAAAGCGCCTCAGGGGGGTGTCTCATAGCTTCCATCCACCGCCAGCGGCGCGATACAGCGCAATCCAGGCGGTCTGGCGTTCGTGCTGCAGCGCGACCAGCGCGTTCTCGGCGGCCAGCGCGGTGCGCCGGGCGTCCTCCAGCTCCACCAGGCTGGCCAGGCCAGCGCGCCACCGCGCCTCGGTCGCGTCGAACGATGCGCGGTAGCCCTCTGCCGCCGTGCGTGCACTGGCGCTGCGCTCGGTCGTGCTTTGCAGGCGCACCAGTGCTTGCTCGACCTCGCTCACGGCCTGGCGCACCTTGGCGCGGTACTGCGACGCGGCCTCGTCGTAGCGGGCCTGCGCCGCATCGGTCTGCGCGGCGCGGCGGCCACCGTCAAAGATGGGCACGCTGAGCGCCAGCGGGCCGATGGTCCAGGTGCTCAGGTCGGTGGTCACGCCCCCCGTGCGCACCTGGGCTGCACCCACGCTGCCGCTGAGGGTCAGCCGCGGGTAGCGCTGGGCCTGGGCGCTGGCGACGTCGGCACTGGCGGCAGCCACTTCGCGCTCGGCGTTGTACACGTCCGGGCGCTGGGCCAGTACCTGGGCGGGCATTGCGTCAACGGCAAACAGCGTGTCCGGTGCCGCAGCCACCGGCTGGGTCAGCCGGGTACGCAGCGTGGGCTCTTCCCAGCCAGTGAGCGCCACCAGGGCCTTGACCTCCACATCGCATTGCATGCGCTGCTGCGAGGCGCGGGCCTGGGCCTCGGCGGCGCTAGCTCGGGCCAGTGCCGCCGTGGCGGGTGCGGTAAAGCCCGCACGTTCGCTGAGCTGGGACAGGCGTGACGTCTCGCCCCGGGACTGCGCGTCGCGCTCGGTCACATGCAGCTGGGCCAGGCAGGTGCGGATGCTGCTGGTCTGCTGCGCCACCTCGGCCGCCACGCTCACGCGCGCCTCGTGCCACAGCGCCTGTGCGCCCGCCAGCCGTTCATCGGCCGCGGTTTTGGCCGCGCGGTTGGCGCCAAACAGGTCCACCTCCCAGCTCGCCTGCAGGCCCACCTGCGAGGTGGTGGCCAAGCGGGCCAATTGATCGTTGAAGCCCCGGCTGGCGCTGGCCTGTGCGTCGAGCGAAGGCAGCAACGCCGCCCGGCTGCCCACCTGCGTGGCGCGGGCCTGTGCGATGCGCGACTGCGCCTGTGCGATGCCTGGGCTCAGGGCCTGGGCTGCATCGACCAGTTCCACCAGCAGCGGGTCTTGCATCTGGGTCCACCACCGGGCCATGTCGCCCAGCGAGCCCTGGTGCGGCAGCGGGGCCTGCCAGGCATCGGGTGGAGTTGCCGGCGCCTGCGCTGGCGGCGCGGAGACCGCGCAGGCGCCCAGGGCCAGGGGCAGCAAAGCGGCCCATACGAAACGGGTCTTGCGCATGTTCATGCGTTGGATTCCTTCTTGTGTGAAGTCCTCAAAGTGCGACGCTCCGGCCTTTGTGTGGCCTGCCGTCGGGCGATTTCTCCCTGCACCATGCTCAGTGCATAGCCGGACAGCCGCTCCACCCATTGGTCCACCACCCCCGCACCCGCCAGCTGGGGGGCAATGGCCACGAGGGGGTCGCGCTGCGTCCATAGCTGCATCACCAGTCCGGCCATGGAGAAGGCCAGCCGGTGCATGTCATCGTCCACCACCTGTACGCCCATGTGGCGGCACAAAACCTGGACCAGCGCCATGTGGGGGGCGCGGCACTCGCGTTCGATAAGTTCAGGCCAGACATGGGTGGGGTCCAGCAGCTCGCGCACATGCAAGCGCAGCGACTGCGTCACCAGATCGTCGTGTTTGAGCGGTTCCAGGAACCCCGCGAAATAATGGTGCAGCGCGCCCGGCAGGTCCAGGGCCGGGTTGGCAAACACCGGGATCAGATCGCTGCCGCTGCCAAACGGCTCGTAGAACGTGGCGGTGTACAGCTGGGCCTTGTCTCCAAAGTGGTAGGCAATGGCCGCCACGTTGGTGCCCGCCGCCTGGGCGATGGCTCGCACCGGCGTCTGGGCAAAGCCTTTTTCGGAGAACAGCTGCAGCGCAGCCCGCAGCAAGCGTGCGCGCGTGTCTTCGCCGTCGCTGCGGGCAGTGCGCTGGGCTGCAGCGGCAATGGGGTGGGCGCCAGAACTCATGGCCCCGGATTAAACCACCAGAATTCAAACAGTTGTTTGAATTAATGAATTTTTCAGAAACTGCCGCTGCACCAAAGTGCAACCGGTTGTCACTGCGGTCTGGTTCGCCGCATGCTAAGGCGCGGCGCCAAACACGGCCTTCCACAGTGCCAGCACGGCATCGCGCTCGGCCTGCAGTGCGGGCGGTGTGACCTGTGTCGGCGCCTCGTCCAGGCGCGCCACGTGCTGCACCCGGCGCAGCTCGCGGTAGGCGTCGGCCGCTGCGTGGCCCACGCCCGCGGGTAGCAGGCCCACCTGCTCGGCACGCTGCAGCAGTGCAATGTTGCCCAGGTTGCCACGCAATTCGGGGTGGGCGGCAGACTGCGACAGCACCAGGTATTGCACGGCAAACTCGGCGTCTACCATGCCGCCCGGGCTGTGCTTGACGTCAAAGCGCCCGGCCGGCGTGGGGTGGGCCGAGCGCACCCGCTCGCGCATGGTCACGATCTCGCCGCGCAGCGCCTCCGGGTCGCGGGCAGAGGTGATGACGGCCTCGCGCACTGCGTCAAAGCGCTCGCGCAGGGCCTCGCTCCCCATCACAAACCGCGCGCGTGTCATGGCCTGGTGTTCCCAGGTCCAGGCGGTGTTGCTGCCGCGTTGCTGCTGGTAGTTGGCGTAGGCCTCGAAGCTCGTCACCAGCAGGCCCGAGTTGCC
>NZ_JADHVT010000180.1 GCF_016783915.1 Acidovorax sp. | reverse complement strand
TCTTCTGACGGTCGGACCAAGCAGGCACCCACCCGTGCAGCGCACCTGTCTGCCATTGCTGGTGCGCGGGTGCTGCTGGTGGACGACAACGACCTGAACCAGCAAGTAGGCGCCGAGCTGCTGAGCGGCGCAGGCCTGGTGGTGGACGTGGCCCAGAACGGACAGGTGGCGCTGGACATGCTCGCCCAAGCCCCCTACGACCTGGTACTGATGGACATGCAAATGCCCGTGATGGACGGCCTGGCCGCCACCAGGCACCTGCGCCAGAACCCGTCCTGGGCCCAGTTGCCCGTGCTTGCCATGACGGCCAACGCCATGAGCCGCGACCGTGACCTGTGCCTGGAAGCGGGCATGAACGGCCACCTGGCCAAACCCATCGACCCGGACGAACTGTTTGCTGCCCTACTGCAATGGATTGCACCCCGAGCCACCGGTGCGGACGAGGCTGACAGCGAAGGCGGAGACCTTCAGGGGCAGCCAGCAAGCGCTCCCTCCAAGTCCGACACAGCGCCCCACTCCACTGCCGCGCTTCCCGCCGATGACGCACTGCACCGCATCCCAGGGCTCGACGTGACCGCCGGCCTGCGGCGCGTGCTGGACAAACGGCCTGCCTACGAGGGCCTGCTACGCAAATTTGTGACAGGGCAAGCGCATGCGGTACAAGCCACCCGCATCGCCATGGCCGCCGGGCAGCACGACGAGGCCCAGCGCGCCATGCACACGCTCAGAGGCACGGCCAGCACCATTGGCGCTACCGCCTTGGCCGCCCTGGCGCAACGGGTGGAAGAAGCCATCGCCCAGAAGGCCTCGCCCGACTTGGTGGAGCCACTGCTTCAGCCTGTCGAAGCGGCTTGCCAGGCGCTGGTTACGGCACTACAGCAGGCCCTGCCCGCAGAAGAGGTTGCGGGCGCGGACGTTGCTCCCGGCCTGCAGATCGAAGCATCCGCCGCGCGTGAACTGGTGGCGCAGCTCGGCGCACTGCTGTCCGACGACGATTCCGACGCCATTGAAATCTTCAAGCAATCCGCCCCCACCCTGCAGGCCCTGCTGGGGCCGCTGTATGGCCAGATGAAGAGGTCGATGGACAGCTACGACTTCGTGGGGGCACTGACAGCACTGCGCAAGGCTCCCCTTGCACACAATGACAACCAGGAGGACCCGGTTCATGAATAGCCCATTCGCGCCCAGTGCCAAATGCACGGTGCTGGTCGTAGACGACACGCCCGACAACCTCTCGCTGATGAGCGACCTGCTGCGCACCGACTACAAGGTCAAACTCGCGCCCAGTGGCGAGCGTGCACTGCAGATTGTGGCGGGCGACAGCAAGCCCGACCTGATCCTGCTGGACATCATGATGCCGGACATGGACGGTTACGAGGTGCTGCGCCGCCTGCAGTTCAACCCCGACACCGAAGACATCCCCGTCATCTTCCTCACCGCCATGAGCGCAGCCGATGACGAAAGCGTTGGCCTGGAGCTGGGTGCGGTGGACTACATCACCAAACCCATCAACCCGGCCATCGTGATGGCCCGGGTGCGCAACCACCTGCAGCTCAAGCGCGCGCGCGATTTCCTGGCCCAGCACAACCATTTTCTGGAGCAGGAGGTCGCCAACCGCACCAGGGCGATGGCCGAGCTGCAGGACGCCACGATCCGCGCTATGGCCTCGCTGGCCGAAACGCGCGACAACGAAACGGGCAACCACATTCGCCGCACGCAGCACTACATGGAAGCGTTGGCCCGCGACCTTCAAAACCACCCGCGCTTCAAGGACGAGCTGACTGACGCCGCCATCGAGACCATCTTCAAGTCCGCCCCGCTGCACGACATTGGCAAAGTGGGTATTCCGGACCGCATCCTGCTCAAGCCCGGCAAGCTCACGCCGGAAGAGTTCGAGATCATGAAGACCCACACCACCCTGGGGCGCGACGCCATCATCGCGGCCGAGACGGGTACCACACAGGACAACCCGTTTTTCCGGTATGCCAAGGAGATCGCCTACAGCCACCAGGAGAAATGGGACGGCTCTGGCTACCCCGAAGGCCTGGTGGGCAACACCATTCCGCTGTCAGCGCGGCTCATGGCCGTGGCCGACGTGTATGACGCACTGATTTCAGAGCGTGTCTACAAACCCTCGTATTCCCACGAGCAGGCCGTGAAGATCATCCGCGACGGCCGGGGAAGCCACTTCGACCCTGACATGGTCGATGCCTTCCTGGCACTGTCGGAGGAGTTTCGGCGCATTGCCCAGCAGTTTGCCGATGCCGAGCCTGCAAGGCTGGCCCAGGTGGACCGCCTGGCGGCCGATTTGCCCATGGAGCGCATTGAACTGACCTCGCGCGAAGATCCTCTCTGAATGGCTGTGCCCCGCGCCGTGTCGTAGCGCAGCACTGTGGCACTGCATTCGGTGGCGCAGCAGCGCGCTCCAGCAGAAGCACGCCGCCGCGCCGGGGAACATCAAGCGCTGTGGCTGTGCCCGTCCAGGGTGGTGGTCGTTGTGCGGTGGCCATTCAGGCCCAGCTTGGCCAGCAGTTGCACATCCGCCTCCACGTCGGGGTTGCCTGTCACCAGTAGCTTGTCGCCATAAAAGATAGAGTTGGCCCCGGCCATGAAGCACAGCGCCTGCACGGCTTCACCCAGTTGCTGGCGCCCTGCCGACAGGCGCACGCGCGCCTTGGGCATGGTGATGCGGGCCACCGCAATCACGCGCACAAAGTCAAACGGGTCGATGGGCTCGCTGTCAGCCAAAGGCGTTCCAGGCACGCGCACCAGGCTGTTGATGGGCACGGACTCGGGGTACGGCTGCAGGTTGGCCAGCTGCGCAATCAGGCCCGCACGGTGCACGGGCGCTTCGCCCATGCCCACGATGCCGCCGCAGCACACGCTGATGCCTGCGCTGCGCACATGCTGCAGCGTGTCCAGCCGGTCCTGGTAGGCCCGGGTGCTGACCACATCGGTGTAGTACTCGGGGGCTGTGTCCAGGTTGTGGTTGTAGTAGTCCAGCCCGGCGTCTTTCAATGCTTTTGCCTGGTGCGATTCGAGCATGCCCAGCGTGGCGCAGGTCTGCAGGCCCAGGCCTTTCACCGCGCCAATCAGGGCGCTGACTTTTTCAATGTCGCGGTCTTTGGGCGCACGCCAGGCGGCACCCATGCAAAAGCGCGTGGCGCCCGCGTCCTTGGCGGCCTGGGCAGCGCGCACCACCTCATCCACCTCCATGAGCTTGTCAGCCTTCACGCCGGTGTCGAACTCCGCCGCCTGCGGGCAATAGCCGCAGTTCTCGGGGCAGCCGCCGGTCTTGACCGACAGCAGCGTGGCCAGCTCAACGTCGCCTGCAGGCCAGTGCTGGCGGTGAACGGTTTGGGCTTCAAACAGCAGGTCCATCAAGGGCTTGTCGAGCAAGGCCTGGATGCCTGCCACCGACCACTCACCTTGCACGACCGGCGCAGGGACGGGGCGATGGAGCTGGATGGGCTGGGGGGCGGAGAGGGTTGCGTTGGCCATGGGTGGGGTCCTTTCAAGAGCCTGCTGCTGCAAGCACCAGGTATTGCATCAGTGATCACACCAAGCGCCACCCCGGAGTCGTCAGGAGAGCCGCTGTGTATCGCTATCACCATGATTTTGAGGGAGATTTCGGCACAACTGCCTTCAACATGGTCACAAAAGGTGCCACTATTTTCAGGCGCTCAACTGTTCGGATCTCGCCGTGCGAAAACGTTAGAAAAGCCAGCTGTTGACCACTTTAGAGAGCACGTTGAAACCACAGCCAAAACCGCCAATGCAACGCGCTGACAACTGGTGGCTTTGGCTTTTATCTTGCGGCTGGCGCCCTCTCGCACGCTCCGAAGTTCGTGAAAGTTAGGCGCTTGCTGGGCACCTCTCGGACCAGACTCGGGCCACAGCGCCCGCAACCAGGCACGCCAGGGCCAGGCCATCGGCCACCACCACGCGCTACAAATGCGCATTGAAGCCGTTTGTGGACCATGCAAGCAGCAGGAAAGAAAAAATGCTGACCGCACCAACAATCAGGCCCGGCCACTGGTAGCCGGGCTTGTACGCCGCCACCAGGCAGAGCCCACCCACGATGCCGAACAACACGGCACGGTGCCGCAGCAGGATGAGCGTGTTCGGATCGGAAGGGGCCACGCCGTAGAGTCTGGCCAAGTGCTCTGAGCCGAGCACGCCGATCAAGGGAATCAGGTGGATGGCACCTGCGAGCAGCAAGGCCAGAGAAGCAATTTTTTGCATGGGCAGGTGGCACCAAAGACAAGGTGCTGCCGTTGTAGCCCCCCGCCGGGCCCGGTGACCATGACGCCCCAGGTCATGGACGCCGCGCTGTTCAGCGCCCCAGCATCTGCTCCAGCGCCTCGCGGATGGCGCGGGGCTTGTTGTCTGCGTCGTCGATGGCAGAGCAGCTCGGACTGTGCTCCACCTCAGCGCCGCTACTGCCGACGCGACCGAACAGGCGCTCGCAGTCACAACGCAGGGAGGCCAGCGTCTTGCGGGACCGCTGGTGTTTCACTTCCGCCACCCAGCAGCGGTCCGCGCAGCCACAGGACCGGTACTGCAAGGTTTCCCCCGGCCGGCCCCAGTCGAGCGGATAGGCACCGCTGCCACCAGCCGCCCCCCCCTGCCCTGCCAGGGCAAGGACCAGCAGGGCACCCAACTTGGGACCGGCTAGCAACGCGAGGCGGAGCGAACCCACGGATGCAATGGCCGGCTGCGGTGGTGGCGTTCAGCCCAGGGCAGCGATCACGTCTGCCGGGGCCTGCACCAGTTCAATCAGCACGCCCTCCCCCGCAATGGGAAACTCGTCATTGCTCTTGGGGTGCAAAAACGTGATGTCGTAGCCCGCCGCCCCCTTGCGGATGCCACCGGGGGCAAAGCGCACACCTTTGGCAGTGAGCCATTCCACCGCCTTGGGCAGGTCATCGATCCACAGGCCAATGTGGTTGAGCGGCGTGGTGTGCACGGCGGGCTTTTTCTCGATGTCCAGCGGCTGCATGATGTCCACCTCCACCTTGAAGGCACCCTTGCCCATGGCCAGGATGTCTTCGTCCACGTTCTCGCGCTCGCTCTGGAAGGTGCCGGTCTGCTCCAGGCCCAGCATGTCCACCCACAGCGTTTTCATCCGCTGCTTGTCGGTGCCGCCAATGGCGACCTGCTGGATGCCCAGGACCTTGAAGGGGCGTGGGGTCGTGCTCATGATTACTCCTGATTTGATAGCTGCCAGCGCATATTCCTCTAGCGCTATCGGCCAAAAAGACTAAAAAAGGGGCGCAAGGCCCCTCCAGATGGGCTGTCGGGCCCTTGGGATCACTGGAATTCCAGGATCACCTGATCGACCGCCAGCGACTCGCCCTTGCCCGCCACGATCTTGCCCACCACGCCGTCCTGCGCGGCGAAGAGGATGTTCTCCATCTTCATGGCTTCGATCACAGCCAGCTTCTCACCCGCCTGCACCTTCTGGCCGGGCTGCACCGCCACATCCACCAGCAAACCGGGCATGGGCGAGAGCAGGAATTTGGACAGGTCTGGCGGCGCCTTGAAAGGCATCAGCTTGTGCAGGCGGGCGCCCAGCGGCGACAGCACCAGCGCGTCGATCTGCGTGCCGTTGTGCGCAATGCGCAGCGCCAGCGGGTTCTTGCCCACACCGCGCTCCACCTGGGCAGTGAAGCCCTGACCATTGCACGCGCCCTGCACGCGGATCTGGCCCAGCGTGGCATTGCTACTGATCTGATAGCTGTTGCCGCCCACAGAGACTGAGCTAGAGCCCGATTTGTCTTCAAAGTCAGAGACCGTGACGTCGTGGTGCTGGTTCTGCCCTTCGGCGCCCAGTGTCACCACCACAAACTGCTCGCCTACTTTCACCTCGTGGCCGGCCAGCTGGCCGCTGATGCCCGAGGCGCGTGCGCGGTAGCGGCGGTGCATGAAAGCCGCCAGCGCCACCAGGAACAGCGGGTCGCTGTGCGGCACGTCTTCGGCGTGGAAGCCCTTGCCGTAGTTCTCGGCGATAAAGCCGGTGTTGAAGTCGCCCGTGACGAACTTGGGGTGTGCCAGCAGCGCGGCCTGGAACGGGATGTTGCTGCTGATGCCTCGGATCACAAAACCGTTGAGTGCTGCGCGCATCTTGGCAATTGCGTCATTGCGGTCCGTGCCGTGCACGATGAGCTTGGCGATCATCGAGTCGTAGTACATGGGGATCTCGCCGCCCTCATACACGCCCGTGTCCACCCGCACGCCCAATTTTTTGGTCGTATCGGACTGGAACATGGTTTCCTCCGGCGGCTGAAAGCGCACCAGACGGCCGGTGGACGGCAGGAAGTTGCGGAACGGGTCTTCGGCGTTGATGCGGCACTCAATGGCCCAGCCGTCGCGCTTCACGTCGGCTTGTGTCAACGGCAGCTTCTCGCCCGCGGCCACGCGGATCATCAGCTCCACCAGGTCCAGGCCGGTGATGCATTCCGTCACCGGGTGCTCCACCTGCAGGCGGGTGTTCATCTCCAGGAAGTAGAAGTCCTGGTCCTTGCCGACCACGAACTCCACCGTGCCCGCGCTCTGGTACTTCACGGCCTTGGCCAGTTGCACCGCCTGCTCGCCCATGGCCTTGCGGGTGGCGTCGCTGATGAAGGGCGATGGCGCCTCTTCGATCACCTTTTGGTGACGGCGCTGGATGGAGCACTCGCGCTCGTTCAGGTAGATCACGTTGCCGTGGCTGTCGCCCAGCACCTGGATCTCGATGTGGCGCGGTTCCTGCACAAACTTCTCGATGAAGATGCGGTCGTCGCCAAAGCTGTTGCGGGCCTCGTTCTGGCAGCTGGCAAAGCCTTCAAACGCTTCCTGGTCGTTGAACGCCACGCGCAGGCCCTTGCCGCCGCCGCCGGCCGAAGCCTTGATCATCACGGGGTAGCCAATGCCCTTGGCGATCTCCACCGCCTGCTCGGGGCCCGAGATGGCGTCGTTGTAGCCCGGGATGGTGTTGACCTTGGCCTCGTTGGCCAGCTTCTTCGATGCGATCTTGTCGCCCATGGCAGCAATCGAAAACGCCTTGGGGCCGATGAAGGCGATGCCTTCGTCTTCGCAGCGCTTGGCGAAGGCTTCGTTTTCAGAGAGGAAGCCATAACCAGGGTGCACGGCCTGCGCGCCCGTCTGCTTGCAGGCGGCAATGATCTTGTCGGCCAGCAGGTACGACTCGCGGCTGGGCGCGGCGCCAATGTGCACGGCCTCGTCGGCCAGCTTGACGTGGCGGGCTTCCTTGTCGGCGTCGGAGTACACGGCGACGGTGGCGATGCCCATCTTCTTGGCCGTTGCAATCACTCGGCAGGCGATTTCGCCACGGTTGGCGATCAGAATTTTGGTGAACATTCTCTATATCTCCTGTTCATGAGTATTTGGACTGCTTTTAGATCTAGTGCTCGCGACTCGAATCGTCAATTTCTCATTATGAATTTCCAGTACAAACCGAGAATTTTCGCCCGTAGGCCACATCTCCACAGCTGGGCCATTTTCTGTAACATCGAAATCCATTAACAACCCGGCTTCTGATTCATCAAAACGATCTTCGTCGAAAAATTCGCCTGTATCGCCGTCGAAATCTCTCACTCTAGGCTCTAAGTGCACTCGAAACGAAGAATTTTGGTTTTCTGTCGTGGCACTGCAGTTAAAAAATTTCCCCCCTGTGGAGTCCCCTACCCTTGGGCGAAAAAAATCCACATCGAATTGCACATCATCGTCGGGAGACTTTGTAGCAGGAACTTCCTTGGCGAAAATGTAATAGCGTTGCTCTTCGATATCAAAACGAGGATTTCTCGTTCTGCAATCTACGAAATCTTTTCGAAGTCGTTCAATTATTTTGAGTAAGCAATCAATTGTCGGATTATTATTATTTTCCAAATCCGATATGTATTGAGCCTCCTCAATACTCAATCCAGGCAGTACTTTTCCCATAATTGGTATCAACTCCACTCAAAGTGGAATGTTTCCGTGCTTGCGCCAGGGGTTCTCGAGCTTTTTGTCGCGCAGCATCACCAATGAGCGGCAGATGCGCTTGCGTGTCTCGTGCGGCAGGATCACGTCGTCGATAAAGCCGCGTGCACCGGCCACAAACGGATTGGCAAAACGCTGCTTGTATTCCGCCTCACGCGCGGCCAGCTTCACCGGGTCGTTCTTGTCTTCGCGGAAGATGATTTCCACCGCGCCCTTGGCGCCCATCACCGCAATTTCAGCGTTGGGCCAGGCCAGGTTCACGTCGCCGCGCAAGTGTTTGCTGCTCATCACGTCGTACGCGCCGCCGTAGGCCTTGCGGGTGATGACGGTGATCTTGGGCACGGTGCACTCGGCATAGGCGTACAGCAGCTTGGCGCCGTGCTTGATGATGCCGCCGTACTCCTGGCTGGTGCCGGGCATGAAGCCGGGCACGTCCACAAACGTGACGACAGGGATGTTGAACGCATCGCAAAAGCGCACAAAACGCGCGGCCTTGATGGAACTCTTGATGTCCAGGCAGCCCGCCAGCACCAGCGGCTGGTTGGCCACGATGCCCACGGTCTGGCCTTCCATGCGGGCAAAGCCGATCAGAATGTTCTTGGCGTACTCGGGTTGCAGCTCGAAGAAATCCCCATCGTCCACCGTCTTGAGGATCAGCTCCTTCATGTCGTACGGCTTGTTGGGGTTCTCGGGCACCAGGGTGTCCAGGCTCAGGTCCATGCGGTCGGCCGGGTCGTTGCTCTTGCGCACCGGGGCTTTTTCGCGGTTGTTGAGCGGCAGGTAGTTGTACAGGCGGCGCAGCATCATCAGCGCCTCCACGTCGTTCTC
>NZ_JADHVT010000179.1 GCF_016783915.1 Acidovorax sp. | reverse complement strand
TGCCTCGACTTCATGATCGATGCAGGCGCGGATGGCGTCTGCATCCTGGCCAATTTCTCCGAGCAGTTCTCGCTGTCCGACGCCGAGCGCGAAGTCCTCACCCGCACATCGCTGGAGCATGTGGCTGGCCGCGTGCCAGTCATCGTCACCACCACCCACTACGGCACCCGCGTGTGCGCCGAGCGCAGCCGCGCCGCGCAGGACATGGGCGCGGCCATGGTGATGGTCATGCCGCCCTACCACGGTGCCACCTTCCGCGTGCCCGAGGCGCAGATTTACGAGTTCTATGCCCGTGTGTCGGATGCGATCCGCATCCCGATCATGGTGCAGGACGCGCCCGCCAGCGGCACCATGCTTTCGGCCCCCTTCCTGGCCCGCATGGCGCAAGAGATTGAAAACCTGGCCTACTTCAAGATCGAAGTGCCCGGCGCCGCCAGCAAGCTGCGCGAGCTGATCCGCCTGGGCGGCCATGCCATCGAAGGCCCGTGGGACGGCGAAGAAGCCATCACCCTGCTGGCCGACCTGGATGCGGGCGCCACGGGCGCGATGACGGGCGGTGCGTTCCCCGACGGCATTCGCCCCATCATCGAAGCCCACCGCCAGGGTGACATGGACCAGGCGTTTGCGCTCTACCAGCGCTGGTTGCCCCTCATCAACCACGAAAACCGCCAGGGCGGCATCCTCACGGCCAAGGCACTGATGAAGGAAGGCGGCGTGATCGCCTGCGAGGCAGGCCGCCACCCCTTCCCGGCCATGCACCCCGAGGTGCGGCGCGGCCTGATCGACATCGCACGGCGGCTGGACCCGCTGGTGCTGCGCTGGGCACGCTAAGCAGGACGCGCATGGTGCCTGCACGTTTTCTGGTGCCCGCCGAGGCGGGCCTGATTGCCCTGGACTGGGGCACCAGCGCATTGCGCGCCTTCCGCATGGGCGCGCATGGCGAGGTGCTGGAGACCCGGCACCGCCCCTGGGGCATCATGAACCTGCCCCCCGCCACCGCGAGCGCGGCAGACGGCGAGCCTGGCGCCGCGTTTGAACGCGCACTGCAAGACACCTGCGGCGACTGGCTGGCCGCCACACCCGGCCTGCCCCTGCTGGCCTGCGGCATGGTGGGCAGCGCCCAGGGCTGGCGCGAGGCCAAGTACCTGCCCACGCCCACCTCGCTCGATGAACTGGCGCGGGGCCTGACGCTGGTGGCACGGCGCGATGGCCCGCCGCTGCACATCGTGCCGGGCCTTTTGCAGCAGGGCACGTTGCCCAACGTGATGCGTGGTGAAGAGACCCAGGTGCTGGGCGTGCTGGCAGGCCTTGCGCTGTCAACGGATACGCCCGTGCTCATCGGCCTGCCCGGCACCCACAGCAAATGGGTGCTGGCACGCCGGGGGCGCATCGAGCAGTTTCACACCTTCATGACCGGCGATGTGTTTGCCGCGCTGCGCGGCCACACCATTCTGGGCAAGACCATGCAGGCCGCAGCCGCGCCCGACGACGCCGCCTTTGCGCGCGGCCTGGAGGTGGCGCGGGGCAGCGATGCCGCACTGGGGCTGCTCTCGCACATCTTCAGCACGCGCACGCTGGGCCTGACCGACGCGCTCGCCCCCACAGCGCAGGCGGACTACCTCTCGGGCCTGCTGATCGGGCACGAGGTGGCCAGCCTGGCACGCGCACAGGATCAAACCCCAACAGCACCACAAACGCTGGTGCTCTGCGGCGAGCCCGACCTGTGCCGCCGCTACGCCGTCGCACTGCAGACCTACGGCTTTGCCGCCCCCACCATCGCCACGCAAGCCACGGCCACCGGGCTGTGGCAGATCGCGCTGGCAGCAGGGCTGGTCGTTGCGCCCGCGCCCTCCCCCTCACACCCCTTCACCGCCGGGAGTCTGGCCGCATGAACCCCATCGACAAAGCCCTCTTCCACATCCTGCAGCGCTGCGGGCTCATCGCCATCCTGCGCGGCGTGCAGCCGCACGAGGTGGTGGCCATCGGCCATGCGCTGTACGACGCGGGGTTTCGCATCATCGAAGTGCCGCTCAACTCGCCCGAGCCGCTGGCCAGCATCCGCGCGCTACGCGATGCACTGCCTGCCGACTGCCTCGTGGGCGCAGGCACCGTGCTCTCCATCGATGCCGTGGCCGATGTGGCCGCAGCGGGCGGGCAGATCATCGTCATGCCCCACAGCGACCCCGACGTGATCCGCGCAGCCCGCGCCGCTGGCATGGCCTGCGCGCCCGGCGTGGCCACGCTGACCGAAGCCTACGCCGCGCTGGCAGCGGGCGCCAACATGCTCAAGCTGTTCCCTGCCGAGGCGCTGCCGCCCCATGTGCTCAAGGCCTGGCGCGCCGTCATCACGCCGCCCATGGCACTGGTGCCCGTGGGCGGCATCGTGCCCGAGAGCATTGCGCCCTATGCCGCCGCTGGCGCCAGCGGCTTTGGCCTGGGATCGGCCCTGTACCGGCCCGGTGACCAGGCCCCCGAAGTCGCGCACAAGGCGGCAGCGTTTGCGCGGGCGTGGCAGGCGTCCTTTGGCACCGCGCCCGCCACGGCCTGAACCGCCCCCCTACTCGTTCCAGACAACCCAGCACTTCTGAACCGACTGCCCATCCCCCATGAAGATCACCCGACTCACCACGTTCATCGTCCCGCCGCGCTGGTGCTTCCTCAAAATCGAAACCGACGAAGGCATCACCGGCTGGGGGGAGCCCGTGCTGGAAGGCCGCGCGCACACCGTGGCCGCTGCGGTCGACGAGCTGGCCGACTACCTCGTTGGCAAGGACCCGCGCCACATCGAAGACCATTGGACCGTGCTGTACCGGGGCGGCTTCTACCGAGGCGGCGGCGTGCACATGAGCGCGCTGGCCGGCATCGACCAGGCGCTGTGGGACATCAAGGGCAAGGCGCTGGGCGTGCCCGTGTCCGAGCTGCTGGGGGGCAATGTGCGCAGCCACATCAAGGTGTACAGCTGGATCGGCGGCGACCGCCCCAGCGAGACAGCCGCCGCCGCCCAGGCCGCCGTGGCGCGCGGCTTCACAGCCGTCAAGATGAACGGCACCGAAGAGGTGCAGTACGTGGACAGCTACGACAAGGTGGAGCGCTGCCTGCAGAACGTGGCCGCCGTGCGCGAGGCCGTGGGGCCCAATGTGGGTATTGGCGTGGACTTCCACGGCCGCGTGCACCGGCCCATGGCCAAGGTGCTGGTCAAGGAGCTGGAGCCCTACAAGCTCATGTTCATCGAAGAGCCCGTACTGAGCGAACACGAAGAGGCGCTGAAGGAGATTGCCCGCATCTCCTCCACCCCCATCGCCCTGGGCGAGCGCCTGTACTCGCGCTGGGACTTCAAGCGCGTGCTGCAAGGCGGCTATGCGGACATCATCCAGCCCGATCCGTCGCACGCAGGTGGCATCACCGAAACCCGCAAGATCGCCAGCATGGCCGAGGCCTACGACGTAGCCCTGGCACTGCACTGCCCGCTGGGCCCCATTGCACTGGCGGCCAACCTGCAGCTGGACGCGGTTTGCTACAACGCCTTCATCCAGGAGCAAAGCCTGGGCATCCACTACAACCAGGCCAACGACCTGATGGACTATGTGTCCAACCCCGGGGTGTTTGCATACCAGGACGGCATGGTCGCCATCCCCACCGGGCCGGGGCTAGGCATTGAGGTGAACGAGGACTATGTGCGCGAGCGGGCGCAGGAGGGGCACCGGTGGAGGAACCCGGTGTGGCGGCACCGGGATGGGAGTTTTGCGGAATGGTGAGAGGGTGGGAGCCTTGTTAGCTGATTCAGCGGTAGTGGGCTGCTTTAGGCTGAACGGAGTCACTCAGGTTTGAGCTCTTGGACGAAAGCGGCGGCCGTCAACAGTCTTTCGACGGTCGACCCTGCGTAAGACTGCTTCACCTTCAAAACCGGGCACTCGGCCATCATTGACCGCGAACTGGTAGCGAACGTCCGGATGGGCTCAAGTTGAGCCGGCTCCAGCACGTCGCGTGGAGTTGGCTAGGTGCCTGATATTTCTGAAGCACAGGTCCGCTAAGCCGACTCTGCTCCCTACCCAAAGGAGCTCAAATGCGCAAGGGCCTGCTGGATACCGACTTACCGATCTATCATCGAGTGACAGTAATTCAGAATCGCTGGGAACTGGTGCTTGCGCCCACTCACTCGGTGCGCGATCGAGAGGCTTGAAAGAGATCACGGCCAGTCGAAGCATTGGCCTTGTGGATGACGTGAAATCCGCGAGCAGCTCGTCGACACCGTCTGGGATTTGCCGTCCTGCTGTCAACGTATCAAAAGCACCGGCGTATTGCAAAGTGAAAGCACCTTGGTCGCGACCGAACCCAGCAAAAGGCCGCTCATTGCGCCTCGCCCTTTCGTGCCCATCATCAAGAGGTCGAACTTTCCCTGCTGCGCCAGCTTGGCGATGTTTGCCGCTGCCGATCCGATCCTGTGCACGTATTTCGCCTCAATGCCCTGCTCAACAAGAAACCTGCGGACAGGGGCCAGCACAGCTTCTGCGTCCTCATCGTAAAACCCACGCACCATATCCTTGTCCAAAAATGCCGCCGCAGGATGCGGTACTGCCGCTGCACAGTGAATCACCGTGTATCGGTGTTTCGAACCCAGCCATTCACCGTGCGTGCTGAGATAGGTCAACATGTGCTTGGTGTATGCACTCCCGTCCACTGCCAACAGTATTTTCATATTTGCACCTCTTGCTGATTCGGTGTTTGTACTCGTCGCTTGCGCCCGTGCCGGTTGCTGATCAATGGCCTGGCGCGGGCTTGGCCCGTGAGCCATGTAAGGACAGTACGCGCTTGGTGAGCTGAAAAAGCAAGACCATGGACAAGCCAATTACCAGCGACGCCAGCCAGTACCCAGGCGGAATAGGCACGAAGCGGAAGGGGTGCGCCAGAAACGGCACCACGGTGATGGCGGTCAGCGCCGCCAGCGTGCCCGCCAGCACCCAACGCCCCACCGCACTCAGGCCTTTGAACAGGCTGCGCCAAGTGGTCTGTACCGACCGGCTGGCCAGAATCAGCACGGCATTTGCCGTCACCAGCACCACAAAGGCTGCCGTGCTGGCCATGCCGGCCGCCACATCCTGGTCAAGCAACAGCGCATACAGACCTACGACAACCAGCGTCACCCATCCACCCATGGCCAAGCTTTGACCGACGTGGCCAGCCGACAGCAGTGGCTCTAGCGCGCCTCTCGGTGGCTGCTGCATCAGACCGGGGTCGCCTTCTTCAGCTTCGAAGACCAGCGAGCAAGCCGGGTCGATCACCAGCTCCAGAAAGGCGATGTGCAAGGGTGCCAGCACCAGCGGCAGACCCAGCACTACGGGCAGCACCGCCAGGCCGACGATCGGTACGTGCACAGCCAGCGTGTAGACCATGGCTTGCCGCAGGTTTGCGAACGTGCGGCGGCCACGGTGGATGGCATCCACGATGGACGAGAAGTCGTCCTGAAGCAGCACCAGGGCCGCAGCCTCGCGTGCTACGTCGGTGCCGCGCTGGCCCATCGCAATGCCGATGTGGGCCGCCTTCAGTGCGGGCGCATCGTTGACGCCGTCACCCGTCATCGCCACCACTTCGCCGCGCTTCTTCAGGGCCTGCACCAGGGCCAGCTTTTGTTGCGGTCGCACGCGCGCGAACACGTTCACTGTCGCCAAGCGATGCGCCAGTGTGGCGGCGTCCATGTCGGCCAGGTCGTCGCCGGTCACGACCTCGCTGCCCTGGATGCCCGCCTGTTCTGCGATGGCGCGCGCGGTGCGGGGGTGATCGCCAGTGATCATGATCACGCGAATACCGGCCTGTCGGCACTGCGCAATTGCCTGCGGGACGTCGTCGCGCAGCGGGTCGGCCAGGCCGATCAGGCCGATCCACTCGAACTCGAAGTCGTGCTGGATGGCTGGCCAGCCCTGACCGCTGGGATAGCGTGCCTTCGCCACCCCCAATACCCGAAGGCCATGGTCGGCCATGCGGGCAGCTTCGGCGCTCACCTCGCCGCGCTGCGCATCGTTCAGGTGACACAGGTCGGCCACCGATTCGGGGGCGCCCTTGGCGGCCACCACATCGTGCGGCACGGCATCACTGCTCCACAGGTGGCTCATGGCCAGCAATTCTGGCGACAGCTCGTACTCGCGCGCCAGATTCCACTGCGGATGCAGGTGTTCGGTATTGGCAAGGTGCTCGCTCGCCAGGCGGTGAAAGGCCTTCTCCATCGGGTCGTGCGGGTCGATCTCGCTGGCCAGCACAGCGTATTCCAGCAGTTCGTGAAACGCCTCTGGCAAAGCTTGCGGTTCCAGGGCATGCGTGTCGAGTTGTCGCCCGCTCGTTGACAGCGCGGCCACGGTCATGCGGTTCTGGGTCAGCGTGCCGGTCTTGTCGACGCACAGCACGGAGGTCTGGCCAAGCGTTTCGATGGCGTTGAGCCGACGTGTCAGCACCTGGTGTGCCGCCAGGCGGCGGGCGGCCAGCGCCAGGAAGACGATCATGATGACTGGGAACTCCTGCGGGAGGATGCCCATGGCCAGCGTGATACCCGCCAGCAACGCGTCGAGCCAGCCGCCACGCAGCGTCCAGTACAGCAGCACCAGAACCCCGCACAGTGAAACACCGATGATGACCAGGCGCCGTGTCAGGCGCGCCATCTCGTCGCGCAGCGGTGAGGCCTGCAACGCAATGTCTTGCAGCGATTGGCCGATTCGCCCCAGTTCGGTCGACCGCCCAATGCTTTCCACGCGCATCAGACCTTGACCTTGCACCACGAGCGTGCCGGCGAAGGCACGGTCGCCCAATGCCTGTTTGGCCACAGGCTCGGACTCGCCGCTGAGCATCGACTCGTCGGTGGCCAGTTCGTGTGCCTGCAGCAGCAACCCATCCGCAGCGATGCGGTCACCCTCCGACAGGATCAGCAAGTCTTCCCGCACCACGTCGCGCCCAGGAATGCGCAGCGTCTGTCCACCACGCACGACGAGCGCCCGCGGGCTGGACAGATCCCGCAGAGCATCCAGGGCGTTGTCGGTGCGCCGCTCCTGCAACGCTGTGAGGGTCATGATGATCAGAACAAAGCCCAGCAGGATCAGTGCCTCGCGGGTGTCGCCCATCACCAGGTAGATCGTGCCCGCCCCCAGCAACAGCAGGAACATGGGCTCACGCACCACCTCCCAGGCGATGTCGCGCAGCGTGCGGCGCTGGCTCACCCCCAGTTCGTTGGGGCCTTCTTCGCGCAGGCGCTGCGCGGCCAAGGCTGGGTCGAGTCCGGAGGGTTGCTGGGTGGGCATGGGTTTGTCGTCTTTCTCGTTACAGCGTGGCGGGGCTGCCAAACCGCCCCAACCCCATCTCCACCAGCCCCTCGGATCGGCGCAGCAGGAACAGCACCTCCAAGCCCATGCGCTGCGCCATACTGAGACCTTCGCCGGGGCCTGACACCAGCAAGGCGGTGGCCCAGGCATCGGCGTGCATGCAGCTGCTGGCCAGCACGGTAACCGATGCCACGGCGTTGTTCACGGGCGCGGCGCGGCGCGCGTCCATGCTGTGCGCCAGGCGCGCATTACCCACGGCCAGATAGCGCCGGTAGTCGCCCGAAGTGGCCACTGCCAGGTCTTGCAGTTCGATGACCCCGTGCACCGCGCGGCGCCCTGTCTCGGGCTGCTCCAGCGCCACCGCCCAGGAGGCGCCGCTGGCCTGACCGCCCACAGCGCGCAGCTCGCCATCGAGCGCCACCAAAGCGTTTTGCACGCCGTGCTGCTGCAGCACCTTGGTCATGCGGTCGACCGCATAGCCCTTGGCGATACCGCACAGGTCGAGCTGCAACGGAGCGCGCTTACGGGCGCGGCCGGCGGGGCGATCCAGCTCCAGGCATTCGTGCGTGGGGCGCGACGCGGGCTGTCGCGCGCTGCGGATGGCCACGGCGTCAGGTGCGTCGCGCACCGCGCCAAAGCCCCAGGCATCGACCAGTGCCCCAACGCCCGGATCAAACGCGCCCGCACTCAGGCGGCAGATGTCGAGCGCGCAGTCCAGTACATCCATGATTTCCGTGGGCAGGTCCACCCAGGTGTCCACGGGCGCGTGGTTCAGGCGCATGAGGTCGCTGTTCGGTTTCCAGGGCGACATCTGCTCGTCCACCTGCCCCACCGCAATGGCGAGGTCCTGACCCAAGGCTGTCAAGTCCAGGGCGGTTTCTGCGTCGAGACTGACGGACCAGCGCGTTCCCATGGTCGGGCCGTGCAGGGTGGTGCGCTGGTACGGTGCCGCCGCTTCAGAAGACATCTTCGGCATAGCGCTCTTTGGCTTTGAGCTGCGACACGCTCATCTGCAGCGGCGCGAGCACGGCGTCCAGCGCCTCGGCCACGCCCTGAGCCATGGCGCGACCGCCACAGACCCGTACGATGGCGCCCTGCGCCACCAAAGCACGCAACTGCTCGGCATGGCGGCGCAGGGCGTCCTGCACATAGCCGCCGCCATCGGGCACGCGGGAGAACACCGTCTGCAACGTCGCCAGGCGCCCTTCGACCAGCCAGCGCTGAATCTCGGGGCCGAAGAAGAAATCGCGCGCCGGGTCACGCCCACCAAAGTACAGGTGCATAGGCGCGTGGCGGTCGTTGCGGCGGATGAACCCCGCCAGCGGTGCCACGCCGGTGCCCGCCCCGATCAGCACCACCGGCCGCCGCGTGCGCGGCAGCGCAAAACCGGGGTTGGAACGGATGAAGGCGGTGACAACGTCCCCCGGCTGCAGGCCCAGCAGATGGGTGGAGCACAGGCCGCCGGGCATCTGGCGCACGCAGATTTCCAGAAACCCGTCTGCCCAGCCCGAG
>NZ_JADHVT010000178.1 GCF_016783915.1 Acidovorax sp. | reverse complement strand
CCGGCCACATTCCCCACCATTGTGCATAGACATCGGCATGAACGTATAACTTTTGGACATAATTCGATGTTGCGGTGCGCCAAACCGGTGCATGACTGCCTTCGACTTGTTGACCCTTTACTGCTGAAAGCCCTTTGAACCATGAAACACGCGACCGCCGAGAGCTTCCTTTCCCACGTGGCGCTCCGCAATCCCGGCCAGCCGGAATTCCTGCAAGCTGTCACCGAAGTGATGGAAAGCCTGTGGCCGTTCATCGCGCAGCACCCCCGCTATGCTGAGCACGGCCTGCTGGAGCGGCTGGTGGAGCCCGAGCGCGTCGTGATGTTCCGCGTGTCCTGGGTGGACGACCATGGCGCCGTACAGGTCAACCGCGGCTACCGCATCCAGCACAGCATGGCCATTGGCCCCTACAAGGGCGGCCTGCGCTTTCACCCGTCCGTCAACCTGTCGGTGCTCAAGTTCCTGGCGTTTGAGCAGACCTTCAAGAATGCACTGACCACGCTGCCCATGGGCGGCGGCAAGGGCGGCTCCGACTTCGACCCCAAGGGCAAGAGCCCTGCCGAAGTCATGCGCTTTTGCCAGGCCTTTGTGACCGAGCTGTACCGCCACGTGGGCCCTGACACCGATGTGCCCGCCGGTGACATCGGCGTGGGCGGCCGCGAGGTGGGTTTCATGGCGGGCATGTACAAAAAGCTGGCCAACAACGCGGCCAGCGTGTTCACCGGCAAGGGCCTGTCGTTCGGCGGCTCGCTGATCCGCCCTGAAGCCACGGGCTATGGCACCGTGTACTTCGCGCAAGAGATGCTCAAGACCCGGGACCGCTCGTTCGATGGCCTGCGCGTGTCGGTGTCGGGCTCGGGCAACGTGGCGCAATACGCCGTTGAGAAAGCCATGCAACTGGGTGCCAAGGTCATCACGGTGTCGGACTCCAGCGGCACCATCATTGACGAAGAGGGCTTTACGCCTGAAAAGCTCGCCATCCTCATGGACGTCAAGACCCACCTGTACGGCCGCGTGAGCGATTACGCCGCACGCACCGGTGTGAAGTTCGAGGCCGGTGTCCGCCCCTGGCACGTGAAGGTGGACGTGGCCCTGCCCTGCGCCACGCAAAACGAGCTGGACGAGAACGACGCGAAAACGCTCATCCAGAACGGCGTGGTCTGCGTGGCCGAGGGCGCCAACATGCCCTCGACCATCGAAGCCGCCAAGGCGTTTGAGGCCGCTGGCGTGCTCTACGCCCCCGGCAAGGCCAGCAATGCGGGTGGCGTAGCCACATCGGGCCTGGAGATGAGCCAGAACTCGGCCCGCCTATCCTGGCCGCGCGAAGAGGTGGACGCCCGCCTGCTGCAGATCATGCAGGGCATCCACGCGGCCTGCCTGCAATATGGCAAGCGTGCCGACGGCAGCGTGAGCTACATCGACGGTGCCAACATCGCCGGCTTTGTGAAGGTGGCCGACGCCATGCTGGCGCAGGGCGTGGTGTAAGCCCAGCAGGGCCTCAGAGCCTGTTCGCACAGCAAATCACTGGGGCTTCGGCCCCTTTGTTTTTGGCACGAGGCGCAGTGCAGGCTATGCTGCACCTGGAAACAAATACGCACACTTTTGGGAGTCCGGCATGGAAATCTTCAGCTTCTTGAACGTCATGGTCGAAAAGGGAGGCTCGGACCTCTTTTTCAGTGTCGGCGCGCCGGTCAATCTCAAGATCGAAGGGGTCACACACCCGTTGAAGATGCCCGCCTTGCTGCCCGGCCAGGTCAAGCAACTGGCCTACTCGGTCATGAACGAAAAGCAGATCGGCGAGTTCGAGGCCAAGCAGGAGATGAACCTGTCGATCTCGGCCGAGAACCTGGGTCGTTTCCGGGTGAACGTTTTTGTGCAGCGCGGCGAAACCGGCATGGTGGTGCGCTATATCAAGAACAAGATCCCGCCACTGGCCGCACTGGGCCTGCCCCCGGTGCTGGAAAAGCTGGTGCTGCGCAAGCGCGGCCTGGTGCTGGTGACCGGCGCCACCGGCTCGGGCAAATCGACCACGCTGGCGTCGATGATCAACTACCGCAACGAGAACGTGACGGGCCACATCCTCACCATCGAAGACCCGCTGGAGTTTTTGCATGCACACAAACGCTCAGTGGTGGACCAGCGCGAGGTGGGCATCGACACGCAGTCGTACGAAGAAGCCCTGAAAAACGCGCTGCGCGAGGCGCCCGACGTGATCATGATCGGCGAGATCCGCGACCGCAACACCATGAAGCAGGCCATTGCCTATGCCGAGACGGGCCACCTGTGCCTGTCCACGCTGCACGCCAACAACGCCAACCAGGCCATGGAGCGGGTCATCAACTTCTTCCCTGAAGATGCCCACCACCAGCTGCTGATGGACCTGAGCCTGAACCTGGCCGGCGTGATCTCGCAGCGCCTGATCCCCGGCCTGCACGAAAAGCTGGTGCCTGCGGTGGAGGTGATGCTCAATTCGCCCTACATCGCGGACCTGATCGCCAAGGGCGAGTTCTCGGGCATCAAGGAGGCCATGGGCCACAGCACCGAGATCGGCATGTGCACCTTTGACCAGGCGCTGTACCAGCTCTACACCGACGGCCGCATCTCGCTGGACGAGGCGCTGCACAACGCCGACTCGCGCACCGACCTGGCGCTGCGCGTGCGCCTGGCGGCCGGCGTGACCACGCAGGATGCGGGGGATCTTTCCATCGACACATCCTCGCCCATGCAGTCGGCCTCGCGGCTGTCGTGACGGGCAGTGCGCGTATGCAGCATTGGCCGTTTCCGCCGTTCTTCCGCGACGCGCGCCCGGCCGACGCCCTGACTCCTGCAGACGCCATCGTCTTCACGACCGGCGGGCACACCCGCCACGGCGTGCTGGAGCAGTTTGACCCACAAGCACAACGCGCCCTGCTGATGCCGCCGGACGGTACCTCGGCTGTGGCGCTGCCGTTTGCGGCCATCAAGAGCATTCAGCTGATGCCGCCCATTCCGCTGGCGGCCGACGCCGACCTGACAGCGCGTTACCAGGCCGCCGGAGGGCACGAAGTCAACACCACACCGCGCCTCTTCACCGTGCAATTCATCGACGGTGAAAACCTGCGCGGCGAAACCAAAGGCTTTGTCAAAACCCGCCAAGGCCTGTTCTTCTATCTGACCACTGACGCGGTGCACTGCGTGCGGATATTTATCCCCACCACGGCAATGCGCAGCTACCAAGTGGGGGGTCTGCTGGGCCAGCACCTGATCCAGTCCCGCCTGGTCGGCGCCGACACGGTGCAGCAGGCGCTGACCGAGCAGGAGCGCCGGCGGCAAGGCCAGACCGCCAACGGCGAACCCATCCGCAGCCCGGCGCAGCTGGCAGGCCAGATCACACAGATCGGCAGCTTTGTGCCGGTGCGGCTGGGCGACATCCTCATCAACCAGGGACTGGTGAGCAACGACCAGATGCGTGATGCCCTCACGCTGATGCAGCGGGGCAACAAGCACCTGCTGGGCAACATCCTGGTTGAGATGGGGGCGCTCAGTCGGGCCCAGCTGACCGAGGTGGTGGCGCAGCAGTTCAGCATTCCGATGGTGGCGCTGGACGGTTTTGTGGTACAGCCCGAGGTGCTGCGCCTGGTGCCCAAGGAATACGCTGTGGAGCACCAGGTACTGCCCCTGCTGGTAAGCGACAAGAGCCTGGTGGTGGCGGTGGAGAGCCCGGTGGATGCCGACTACCTGGACGAGCTGCGGTTCTCGGCCCAGAAGCAGGTGGTGCCCGTCATTGCCAACCCCGACGAGCTGGCGACGCGCATCACGTTCGAATACTCCAAGCTGGGCATGGACCGCACCGATCTGTCGATCGAGGAAGAACTGCGGCAACTGTCCCAGCGGCTCACGGCCAGCGACGCGGCGCCGGGCCACGCAGACCTGCAGCGGCAGGTGTCAGACAACGACAGCCTGGTGGTGCGGCTGGTCAACAAGACCATCCTGGACGCCCAGGCACGGGGCGCGTCGGACATCCACATCGAGGCCTACCCCGAGGAGCAGCCCACGCTGATCCGGCTGCGCGTGGACGGCGATTTGACCGAATACATGCGCATCCCCTTCGTGCTGCGCGCGGCCCTGCTGTCGCGCATCAAGATCATGGCCAACCTCGATATCTCCGAGCACCGGCTGCCGCAGGACGGAAAGATCGACTTTTCGCGCTTTGGCCACACCAAGCTGGAGCTGCGGGTGGCCGTGTTGCCCACCACCAACGGGCTCGAAGACATCGTGCTGCGACTGTTGGCATCGTCCAAGCCCATTCGGCTGGCCAAGCTGGGCATGGACGGTGCCCTGGTCGAGCAACTGCAGCAGATGGTGCACCGCAGCTACGGCCTGATCCTGGTCTGCGGCCCTACGGGGTCGGGAAAGACCACCACCCTGCACTCGCTGCTGGCCGAGGTGAACCACCCCGACACCAAAATCTGGACCGCCGAGGACCCCGTCGAGATCACGCACCACGGCCTGCGCCAGATCCAGATGCACCCGCGCATCGGGCTCACGTTTGCTACCGCCATGCGCGCTTTTTTGCGGGCCGACCCGGACGTCATCATGGTGGGCGAAATGCGCGATAGCGAAACCGCACACATCGCCATCGAAGCCTCGCTGACCGGCCACATGGTGATGTCCACCCTGCACACCAACAGCGCCCCCGAGAGCGTGATCCGCATGCTGGACATGGGACTGGACCCCTTCAACTTTGCCGATGCACTGGTGGGGGTGCTGAGCCAGCGCCTGGCACGCCGCCTGTGCCCCGACTGCAAGCAGCCCTACACGCCCGACGCCGGCGAGCTGCAGCAGATCGCCACGGACTACGCGACAGGCACCGGTATGGCGCCCGAGAGCCTGCTGGCCCCATGGCGCAACCGCTTCGTGCCCGCCGGAGCCGCCGACTGGGTGCTGTACCGCGCCCAGGGGTGCAGCCATTGCGACCACACTGGCTACAAAGGCCGCGTGGGCATCTACGAGCTGATGGCCGCCTCGCCAGGCATCAAGAAACTGATCCAGACACGCGCGCCCGTGGACCAATTGTTTGAGGCCGCTACTGCACAGGGCATGCTGCGGCTGCTGCAGTACGGGCTGCTCAAGGTGCTGGAGGGCGTGACCGACCAGCGCAGCGTGCACGGCGCCTGCACCTGAACCGCCGATCCCGTGGACGATCTCGCGGGGAATCGTCCACAGGCTCCAATACCACCCGTCCTCACCGAACTTTTGTGCTGGGGCCAGAATCTGTCATGACGATGAAACGAATCCCTCTTCTCGCATCCCTGGGGCTGGTGATAGCCGTGAGCGTGGGTTGCGCCACCCTCGACGCCAAGCAGCGCGAATGGATCTTCCAGCCCAGCGACCGCAGCTGGGGCGGCGCGCAGTCCACCGAAGACATGCAGGACGTGTGGATTGAATTCACCTCCGACACCAGCGCCAAGGCCGAGCGCTTGCATGGCCTGTGGCTGCCCCACAGCAAGGCCAACGCACCGGTGCTGCTGTACCTGCACGGTGCGCGCTGGAATGTGGCGGGCTCGTCGGGCCGCATCCGGCGCATGCAGGAGCTGGGCTTTTCGGTGCTGGCCATCGACTACCGGGGCTTTGGGCGCAGCAGCGCAGGCCTGCCGTCCGAGGCCACCGCGGCCGAGGACGCCCGCGCCGCCTGGAACTGGCTGGCCGAGCAGCACCCGGACAAGCCGCGCTACATTTTCGGCCACTCGCTGGGCGGCGCCATTGCGATCGATCTGGCGCGCCAGGTGCCGGATGAAAAGGGCACCATCGTCGAAGGCACCTTCACCAGCATCCCCGACGTGGTCAGCACCTTCAAGTGGGGCTGGCTGCCGGTGTCGCCCCTCATCACGCAACGGTTCGAATCCATCCGCAAGGTGGCCGAGATCGGCTCTCCGCTGCTGGTCGTGCATGGCAGCGACGACAGCCTGATCCGCCCCACGCTGGGCCGCCAGCTGTACGAGGCAGCGCGGGAGCCCAAGCAGTTTGTGCTGGTGGAAGGCGGCTCGCACCACAACACCAACGCTGTGGGACAAAGGCAGTACCGCGAGGCCGTGGCCTCGCTGTTTCACCTCAAGTAAGCGCAGCGGCGCGCCGCGTCGTCTCAGCGTAGCGGTGTCAGCGGCGCACCGCCTGGGCCAGCGCCGCCCAGGCTTTGAGGGTGAGCGGGTGCGTAAAGCCTGCCCCGGCCACGGGGTGGGACGACAGTTTGATCACCACCATCTCGGCGGCTGGGTTCACGTGGATGAACTGCCCGTGGATACCAGCGGCCTCATAGGCGCCATCGGCGTTGTGCAGCACCCACCACTGGTTGCGGTAGCTGTAGCCGGGCCGAAAGGCCATGCCACCCATCTTGAACTTCTCGCGGTCGCTGCCCTTGGCGGTGTCGTCGATCACGGCCTTGTCAAAAATCTTCTGGCCGTTGAAGCTGCCGCCCAGGCGCAGCATTTCGCCAAACCGTGCGAGGTCTCGCGCCGTGGCATTGAGGCCCGCCCCCTGCAGCGGCGTGCCCACGCTGTCCACCATCACATGCGCGTCCTCCTCGGTGCCCAACTTTTGCCAGATGTTGTCGCTCATCAGCTCGGCCCAGTGTTTGCCGGTGGCACGCGACACGATCCAGCCCAGCACCTCGGAATGCACCGTGCGGTACACAAAGCCTGCGCCGTGTTCGCCTTCCTTTTTGAGCGTCTTGAGGAAGTCGTAGACATTGGTCGGCCCCTGGTAACCGGGCGGACGCGGCAGCAGGCCGCTGGACCAGCTGTAGCCAAAGATCTCGGTGGTGGGGTCGGTGTAGACCTCGCGAAAGCGCACGGCGCCCGTCATGTCCATCACATCGCGCACCTTCATGTCGCCCCAGGCCGATCCAGCCAGCTCGGGAACATACTTGGTGACCAGCGCCTCGGGGTCGATCTTGCCCTCGTGCGCCAGCTGCGCCGCCATGAGCCCGGTGAACGACTTGGTGACCGAGAACAGCAGATGCGGCGTGTAGGGCTTCATCTGGTTGTCGTAGCGCTCGTAAACCACGCGGCCCTTGTGCATCACCACCAGCGCATCGGTGTAGGTGCGGGTGAACCATTGGTCCACCGTGATGGGCTGGCCCTTGTCGTCATCGAATGCCACTGCGCCCAGTGGTCGCAGGTCGGACGGCAACGCAGATGGTGCCGCCGCGCCCCGGCGGATATTGCGTGTGGGCTGCAGCTCGCGCAGGTGCTGCACGGCCCAGCGCAGCTGCGGGTATTTGTACGAGTTGCTGAGGTCCACACGCTGCGCCCCTTCGGGTGGGAAGGCGCTCATGTAGCCCAGCTTGTCCAGCGTCACGGTCTCAGGTGCGGGCAGCGCGGGGGCCTGGGCCTGTGCCGCAAAGGCGGCACCCAGTGCCGCTGCAGCGCAGGCTGCACGCCACAGCGTTGCAGGAAATGCCCTTGGGCGCTGGGGCCGCGCAGGACGCACGGGGTGCGCGGGGTGCGCCTCAAAAGCGCTGTGGATCTTGTGCATGGCTTGTCTCCTCGTTGTGTTGTGCGGTGTCCCGGCGAGCCACTCCAAAGAGCGGGACAGCCCGCCAGCCACCGCCACACAATGTAGCTGCGCCCCCCGCCCGGCAGGATGTCACACGCGCGACCCGCTCCCTACATGAATCTGCGCGATTTCTCACCGTCGCTGACAACAGCCTCGCCAGCGATACCAAGACCCCATCTGGTACGCTCAGACAGATATGTCTGCCCCCTCCGCCACCGCAGCGTCTGCGGCCGCCCCTGTCTCCGTCCCGCCCGGCCTGGCCATTCTGGTACTGGCCTTGCTGCTCTCCATCCAGCCCGTCACCACCGACCTGTACCTGCCCGCCCTGCCCGCGCTCACCCGCAGCCTGGGCGCGCCCATGGCGGCGGCGCAGCTCACGCTGAGCGGGCTGCTGCTGGCGTTTGGTTGTTCGCAGATGGTGTGGGGCCCGCTGTCTGACCGCTTTGGGCGCCGCCCCATCCTGCTGGCGGGCCTGTCCATCTACACCGTGGCATCGTTGGGCAGCGCCATGGCACCCAGCATGGGCCTGCTGATCCTGTGGCGCATTGCCCAGGGTGCGGCCATGGGCGCGGTGGTGATGTGCGCGCGCGCCATCGTGCGCGACCTCTACACCCCACTGGAGGGCGCACGCGCCATGTCCAAGGCGCTCACGGGGCTGGGCATCGTGGCCTGCGTGTGCGCACCCATGGGCGGCCTGCTCAGCGAATGGTTGGGCTGGCGCGCAGCGCTGCTGGCGCTCACCATGTACGCCGTGGTCACGTTGGCGCTGGTGGCCTTGCGCTTGCCCGAAACCCTGGCCCACCGCAACCCGCAGGCAATGCAGCCACGCGCGCTGGTCAGCACCTGGCAACATGTGCTGCGCAGCCCCACCTTCTGGGCGTTTTCGCTGCAGACCACAGCCACCTATGGGGGGTTGTTCACCTTTCTTGCCGCGTCCTCGTTTGTGTACATCGATGTGCTGGGGCTCACGCGCACCATGTATGGCTGGGTCATGGCGTCTGCCTGCGTGGCCTACTTTGCGGGTACCTTTGTGTGTCGCGCTCTGCTGGTGCGATTTGGCCTGCAGCGCACGGTGGCCATCGCCGGGGCCTTGAGCGCCAGCGGCGGCACGCTGATGGCACTGGTAGCCTGGATGGGCTGGCACCACCCCTGGGCGCTGACACTGCCGTTCTACCTGTTCATGGTGGCGCACGGCATCCACCAGCCCTGCGGGCAAAGTGGCGCCGTAGGGCCCTTCCCCAAAGCAGCAGGCGTCGCATCGGCCCTGAACGGTTTCATGATGATGCTGGCGGCCTTTGCCATTG
>NZ_JADHVT010000042.1 GCF_016783915.1 Acidovorax sp. | reverse complement strand
CGCCGCGTGGCCCGAGTGGTGCCCGAATTTGCGCCCGGCCCCACGGCCAGCGGCCAGCCCGAGCTGTGTGCCCTGGGAACGCCCGAGGAAGCCTACGTGGTGCTGACCGGCCATGGCGCCGACCAAGGCGTGGCGGTGCTGCCGCTGACCCCCATGGCCCTGACCCTGGCACGCGCCGCCTTGCCGACCGCCGACAGCGGCGACGAACCAGCCCTCATGGTCCGCGCCGAGCCCGCCGTGGCTGCGCTGGCCGAACGCACCCTGGGCCCGCAAGGCCAACGCATTGCCCTGCACACCACCAGCCAGCGCGCGCTCGATGCCGCCCGCAGCGACTGGGACCTGGCGCAGTTCGACCTGTCCAGCACCAGCAGCACCCGCGCGCTGCGCAAAGTGGGCAGCGCGCTGAGCGCGGCGCTGTATGCCCCGCAGTGGCGTGCAGCCCGCTGGGGCGCGGGCATGCTGGTGGTGGCGCACCTGGTGGGGCTCAATGCCTGGGCCTGGCAAGAACGGCAGGCGCTGACTGCCAAGCAGGCCAGCGTACGCAACACCCTGACCCAGACCTTCCCCAAAGTGCAGGTGGTGGTCGATGCGCCGGTGCAGATGGAGCGCGAACTCGCCCAGCTGCGGCAGGCTGCCGGCAGCGTGTCGGCGCGCGACCTGGAGCCCCTGCTGGCAGCGGCCGGTGCGGCCTTGCCCGATGGCCGCCTGCCCAGCAGCATCGAATACACCCCCGGCGAGCTGCGCCTGCGTGGCGTGACCCTGGCGCCCGATGAAGAATCTGTGGTGTCTGGCCGCCTGCAAGCCGCCGGGTACCGTGCCCGCGTGGACGATGGCAGCCTGTTGCTGCGCACCGAGGTGAGCCCATGACCCAAACCTCCGCACTCCAGGACCGCTGGCAAGCCCTGGCGCCCCGTGAGCAGAACCTGGTGCTGGCCGCCGGCACGGTGGTGGCGCTGGCCCTGCTGTGGTGGGTGGCCGTCGCCCCCGCACTCGGTACCTTGCGCGCTGCGCCCGCGCGGCACGCCGCACTCGACGCCCAGCTGCAGCGCATGCAAAGCCTGCAAGCCGAGGCCCAGCAGCTGCAGGCCACACCCGCCACCAGCCCCGGCGATGCCGTGGCCGCGCTGCGCACCGCCCTGACGCAGCGCCTGGGCAACACGGCACAGCTCAACGTGGCGGGCGACCGCGCCACGGTCACGCTCAAAGGCGCATCGGCCGATGCACTGGCCCAGTGGCTGGCCCAGGCCCGCAGCAATGCCCGCGCCACGCCACTGGAAGCCCGGCTGACCCGCAGCGCAGCCCCCGCGGCTACACCCCCCACCGGCAATGCGCCCGTCACCCTGGGCAGCCCACCCGTAGCCATGCCCCGATGGGACGGCACCGTGGTGCTGGCCCTGCCCGCCGCTGCGGCGCGCTGACCCGCCCTGCACAACAGCTTCTCCACCGTGGCCCGCAACCTCCGTACGACACGCCCCTCCCCAGGCTCTGCCCCCCGCGCTGCGTGGGGCTGGGCATGGGCCGGTGCGCTGGCCGGGGTGCTGCCCGCCGTGGTGGCCTTTGCGCCCGCGCACTGGCTGGCAGGTGGCGTGGCAAGCACTACCCAAGGGCAGGTGTTGTTGCTACAGCCACGTGGCACGGTGTGGACCGGCTCGGCCCAACTGGTGCTGACCGGCGGCCAGGCCAGCAAGGACAGCGCCGCTCTGCCTGGCCGGGTGGATTGGCAACTGCGCCCCACCTGGGACGGCCTGCGCGCCCAGCTGCAAGCGGGCTGCTGCACCCCCGAGCCCCTGCGGGCCCAGGTGCACGCACGCTGGGCAGGCCTGCAGGTCAAAGTAGCCGACGGCCAGAGTCAGTGGCCCGCCGCCCTGCTAACGGGCCTGGGCACCCCCTGGAACACGCTGCAACCGCAGGGCCAGCTGGCCCTGCAGACGCGCGACCTGGCCCTGCAATGGGCCGCTGGCCGCATGGTGCTGTCGGGCCAGGCCCAGCTGGATGCGCGGGCCATGTCCTCGCGCCTGTCCACGCTGCGCCCCATGGGCAGCTACCGGCTGGTGCTGCAGGGCGGCGAAGTGCCCACGCTCGCCCTCAGCACCCTCGACGGGGCCTTGCAACTGAGCGGCAGCGGCCAGTGGGTGGGCAACCGCCTGCGCTTTGCGGGCGAGGCCAGCGCCGTCCCCGAACGGGAAGCCGCACTGTCCAATCTTCTGAACATCATCGGACGGCGCAACGGCGCGCGCTCCATCATCACCGTGGGTTAAGTCTATGACCTCCTTGTTTTCGCCACACCTGCGATTTACTCTCAAAACAATAGCAGCAAGTGCAATATTTGCATGCGCTAGCGGCCATATCGCTGCCCAAACGGCTGTAGACACGCGTACCGGCAGCGTGCGCCCCAGCGAACCCGTCACGCTCAACTTTGCCAATGCCGAGATCGAGGCCGTGGCCCGCACCATGGCCACCATCACCGGCCGCAACGTGGTGGTGGACCCACGGGTCAAAGGCCAGCTCAACCTGGTGACCGAGCGCGCCGTGACACCGGCTGCCGCGTTCCAGCAGTTCCTGGCCGCTCTGCGGCTGCAGGGCTTCACGGTGGTGGAGGCGGCCGGCCTGTACAAGGTGGTTCCCGAGGCCGACGCCAAGCTGCAGGGCGGCAGCGTGAGCGTGGTGCAGGGCAACGCGGGCAGTGCGCCCGGCGGCGGGCAGATCGTCACGCAGATCTTCAAGCTCAATTTCGAGAACGCGGCCAACCTGGTGCCGGTGCTGCGCCCGCTCATCAGCCCCAACAACACCATCAACGTGAACCCCGGCAACAACTCGCTGGTGATCACCGACTACGCCGACAACCTGCAGCGCCTGGCGCGCATCGTGGCGGCCATGGATGTCTCCAACGCCAGCGATGTGGAGGTGATTCCGCTCAAGAACGCCATTGCCAGTGACCTGGCACCGCTGGTGTCGCGCCTGATCGACGGCGGCAGCGCCAACGGTGGTGCTGCGGCAGCGGCTGCACCCGGCCAGGCCGACACGTCGTTCAAGACCACCCTCATCGCCGAGCCCCGCAGCAACTCGCTGATTCTGCGCGCCGCCAACCCGGCCCGCGTGGCCCAGGTGCGCGCGTTGGTGGCCCAGCTGGACCAGGCGCCTGCGCCCGGCAGCAGCGCCGCCAGCGGCAACATCCATGTGGTCTACCTCAAGAACGCCGACGCCACCAAGCTGGCCACCACTCTGCGCGCCGCCATGGCGGCCATGGGCGGCGGCAATGGCGGCGCGGCCAGCAGCGGTGGTGGCGCCAGCGCCCCCGCACCCAGCACGGGGCTGAGCACCGGCGGCATGCTGTCCACCAACGGCAGCTCGTCCAGCAGCAGTAGCACCGGCGGCGGCCTGGGCTCCAGCACCAGCGCCATGGGCACCAGCAGCACCAACAACAATCAGCCCTCCACCGGCGGGCAGATCCAGGCTGACCCCACCACCAACTCGCTCATCATCACGGCGCCCGAGCCGCTGTACCGCCAGCTGCGCGACGTGATCGACAAGCTCGACGGCCGCCGCGCGCAGGTGCTGGTCGAGAGCCTGATCGTCGAGGTCTCCGCCAACAAGGTGGCCGAGTTCGGCATCCAGTGGCAGGGCATTCTGGGCAAGAACGGCGATGGCACCGTGGGCGTGATCGGCACCAACTCCGGCCAGGTCGGTGCCAACATCCTGAACGTGACGGCCGCCCTGGCATCGGGCTCCACCACCTCCATCGCGTCGGCGGCCAGTTCGCTGGGCAAGGGACTGAACCTGGCGCTGGCACCGCGCATCAACGGCCAGTATTACCTGGGCGCGCTGGCCAACTTTCTGCAGAACAGCGGCGATGCCAACGTGCTCTCCACCCCCAACCTGATGACGCTGGACAACGAAGAGGCACGCATCATCATCGGCAACAACGTGCCCTTCGTGACTGGCTCTTACGCCAACAGCACCGGCAGCAGCACGGTGAACCCATTCACCACGGTGGAGCGCAAGGACGTGGGCCTGATGCTCAAGGTGCGCCCGCAGATCAGCGAGAACGGCACGGTGAAGATGGCGATCTACCAGGAGGTCTCCAAGATCGACACCGCCACGCTGAGCAACGCCAACGGCCCCACCACCAGCAAACGCTCCATCGAGTCGAACGTGGTGGTGGACGACGGCAGCATCATCGTGATCGGTGGCCTGCTGGAAGACAGCTACTCGCAGGGTCAGGACAAGGTGCCGGTGATGGGCGACATCCCGGTGCTGGGCAACCTGTTCCGCAGCGAGAACCGCACCCGCAACAAGACCAACCTGATGGTGTTCCTGCGCCCCATTGTGGTGCGTGACAACGCCACCAGCGACGCCCTGATGATGGACCGCTACGAGGCCATCCGTGCACTGCAGCAAACCACACAACCCGCACCCAGCGTGGTGATGAAGTCGGTGTCGGGCGCGCCCATCCTGCCTGCGCTGCCACAGCGCGCAGAGCCCGGCGCAGCCAACCAGCCTGCCCAGCCGCTGGCCCCGCTGCCCGCAGAGACCTCGCCACGCTGAAGGGCAGCCACGCATGCGCCACCCCCTGCCCTACGCCTTTGCCCGCACCGCCCAGCTGCTGCTGGAAGACGACGGCCACCAGCTGGTGCTGTGGCACGGCCCCAGCCCCGACGCGGGCGCGCTGTCCGAAGTGCTGCGCAAGCACCCGGTGCAGCAGTTGCTGCCGCTCGATGCCCCCGCCTTGGCGCAGCGCATCAGCGCCGCCTACTCGCACAGCGAATCGAGTGCCGCCACGGTGGTGAGCGAGGTCGAGAGCGACGCAGACCTCTCGCGCATGATGCAGGAGCTGCCTGCCGTCGAGGACTTGCTGGAGTCTGCGGGCGACGCGCCCATCATCCGCATGCTCAACGCCCTGCTCACGCAGGCCGCGCGCGACGGTGCGAGCGACATCCACATCGAGCCCTACGAGCGCCACAGCAGCGTGCGGTTTCGGGTGGACGGCACGCTGCGCGAAGTGGTGCAGCCCAACCGCGCGCTGCACGCCGCATTGATCTCGCGCCTGAAGATCATGGCCGACCTCGACATCTCCGAAAAGCGCCTGCCGCAGGACGGCCGCATCAGCCTGCGCCTGGGCACACGTGCCATCGACGTGCGCGTATCCACGCTACCCAGCGCCCATGGCGAACGCGCCGTGCTGCGCCTTTTGGACAAGAGCGAAAGCAAGCTGAGCCTGGAGGCCGTAGGCATGCAGGGCAACACCCTGCACCGCTTTGAGGGCCTGATCGGCCAGCCGCACGGCATCATCCTCGTCACCGGCCCCACGGGCTCGGGCAAGACGACCACGCTGTATGCGGCGCTGGGCCGGCTCGATGCCACGCGCAACAACATCATGACGGTGGAAGACCCCATCGAGTACGAGCTGCCGGGCGTGGGGCAAACCCAGGTCAACAGCAAGATCGAGCTGACCTTTGCCAAGGCCCTGCGCGCCATTCTGCGGCAGGACCCGGACATCATCATGATTGGCGAAATCCGCGACTTCGAGACCGCGCAGATTGCCATCCAGGCCTCGCTCACGGGTCACCTGGTGCTGGCCACGCTGCACACCAACGACGCGGCCAGCGCCGTGACGCGACTGACCGACATGGGCGTGGAGCCTTTCCTGCTGTCGTCATCCTTGCTGGGCGTGCTGGCCCAGCGCCTGGTGCGCAAGTTCTGCAGCCACTGCCACGGCAGCGGTTGTGAGCACTGCGGCCAGACGGGCTACACAGGCCGCACGGGCGTGTTCGAGTTGCTGGTGACCACGGACGCGATCCGGGCACAGATCCACAACCAGGCCTCAGAGGCCGACATCCGCACCGCAGCGCTGGCGGGTGGCATGGCGCTGATGCGGGACGATGGCGAGCGCCTGATTGCCGCCGGCATCACCAGCCGCGAAGAAGTGCTGCGGGTGACGCGGGACTGATTTGCTACGTTTTTGATAGCTGTTAGCACATGAAACACTAGCGCTACCAGCCAAAAACACTTCAAACTACCGGATCTGCAGCGCGGGCCTGCGCCCCACCTGGGCCATAGCAGGTGCGGCGGGCGTTGCGGGTGCGGAGGTGCTAAACGCCGGGGATGCCGTCGCGCCATCCTGCAGCTTGAACTGGCTGACCGCGCTGTTGAGGTGGTGCGCCTGCTCTCGCAGCGACTCGGACGCTGCGGTGGACTCCTCCACCAGCGCCGCGTTCTGCTGGGTCATCTGGTCGAGCTGGGTGACCGACTGGCTGATCTGGCCGATGTTGTCGCTTTGCTCGGCCGACGAAGCGGTGATCTCCGCAATGATGTCGGACACGCGCCGCACGCTGCTCACAATCTCGGTCATGGTCTGGCCGGCCTGGCTCACCAGGCGCGAGCCGTCTTCGACCCGCTCCACCGACGAACCGATCAGGCCCTTGATCTCCTTGGCCGCTTCGGCGCTGCGCTGCGCCAGGTTGCGCACCTCGCTAGCCACCACCGCAAAGCCACGGCCCTGCTCACCGGCACGGGCGGCTTCCACCGCCGCGTTGAGCGCCAGGATATTGGTCTGGAACGCAATCGAATCGATCACGCCCGTGATGTCGGCGATCTTGCGCGAGCTGGTGGTGATCTGGTCCATGGTGGTCACCACCTGCGACACCACGGCGCCGCCGCGTGCGGCCACCTCGGCGGCGGACGAGGCAAAGTCGCTGGCCTGGCGCGAGGCCTGGGCGCTTTGCTGCACCGTGCTGGTCAGCACCTCCATCGATGAAGCGGTTTCCTCCAGGTTGGCCGCTGTCTGCTCGGTGCGGTGGCTCAGGTCGTGGTTGCCGCTGGCGATCTCGGAGCTGGCGGTGGAGATGTTGCCCGCCGCGTCCTGCACCTGGCGCACCAGGTCACGCAACGAGTCCTGCATGCGACCCATGGCGCCCACCAGCTGGCCCACTTCGTCCTGGTTCATGGCCGCCACATCGCGCGACAAATCGCCACTGGCAATGCGTTCAGCCAGCTCCTGTGCCTGTCCGAGGGATTTCGTGATGGAGCGCACGCTGAAGAACGTGAGTGGAATCAACACCGCCAGCGCCAGCACCAGGCCCACGCCAATCAGTGCGGCCATGGTGGAGGTGCGCGATTCGACGCCCGCGCGGGCCTCGTCCATCTGCGCGCGCGCCGAAGCGGCAAGGCTGGAGAACAGCTTGTCGGTGGCCTCCATGTGGACCTTCAGGCGGTCGGCGTAGGCGCCGCCCCCTGCGCCGTCGAGCTGCGCGCCCTCGATTTTCTCGAAGATGGGCGAGATGCCGGTTTCGTACTGCTTGATCTCGTCCAGGGACTTGTCGATGGAGGCCACGAACTCGGCATCGCCCGACTGCACTTGCCGCACATCGGCCAGGCGCTTGCGCAGGGAGGTCAGGGTTTTGGCCCAGGACTCGCGCAGGGCCGAGACCTCGACCGAGTTGTTGAAGTTGATGATGATGTCTTTTTCGGTCCGGCGCAGGTCACCCAGGGTGGTGCGCAGCTCGGACATGTCGGTCAGCGTCTGCACGCGTTCTGAAAACAGCACTTGCAGGGTGCCACGCGTTCGGTCCAGGGCCACGTAGCCCATGGCACCGATGACGACCAGAAGGATCAGGGAAAAGACGGTTCCGAAGTAGAGACGCGTGCGGATGGAGAAGCGGCCGAGAGCATTCATGGCTCTTCCTTACATTTTTTAACAGACAGTCCAGCATAGCAAATTTGGTGCCACACACACCCCCCACCTTCTGGGCCGGGGGTGGGCGGGACTATATGCCGGGCAAGGCGGTCCATCGCACAGGGTAAGCACGGCCCCGGGGCCCTGTTTCAGGGAATCCTCGGGGCCAGTAGCTGCGCTTATTGCGCCGTTTTCACACGGGCTTGAGGGGGATGTACAACTCGCCCCCGCCCTTCTGGAACTCCGCCGCCTTGGTCTGCATGCCCTGGGCCAGGGCTTCGGCCTCAGCCACGCCCTTTTGCGCGGCGAAGTCGCGCACCTCCTGCGTGATCTTCATGGAGCAGAACTTGGGACCGCACATCGAGCAGAAATGCGCCACCTTGGCCGAGTCCTTCGGCAGCGTTTCATCGTGGTATTCCTTGGCCGTTTCGGGGTCCAGGCCCAGGTTGAACTGGTCCTGCCAGCGGAAATCGAAGCGTGCCTGGCTCAACGCATCGTCACGCGAGCGCGCGCCCGGGTGGCCCTTGGCCACATCGGCCGCGTGGGCGGCGATCTTGTACGCAATGATCCCCTGCTTCACGTCGTCGCGGTCGGGCAGTCCCAGGTGCTCCTTGGGCGTCACGTAGCACAGCATGGCCGTGCCCATCCAGCCGATCATGGCCGCGCCGATGGCCGAAGCAATGTGGTCGTAGCCGGGGGCGATGTCGATGGTCAGCGGGCCCAGTGTGTAGAACGGGGCTTCGTGGCAGGTCTTGAGCTGCTCGGTCATGTTGGCCTGGATCATGTGCATGGGCACATGGCCCGGGCCTTCGATCATGGTCTGCACGTCGTGCTTCCAGGCCACCTGGGTCAGCTCGCCCAGCGTGTGCAGCTCGGCAAACTGCGCCTCGTCGTTGGCATCGGACGCGCAGCCGGGGCGCAGGCCATCGCCCAGGCTGAACGACACGTCGTACGCCTTCATGATGTCGCAGATGTCCTCGAAATGCTCGTACAGGAAGCTCTCACGGTGGTGCGCCATGCACCACTTGGCCATGATGGAGCCGCCGCGCGAGACGATGCCCGTGCGGCGCTGCGCCGTGAGGTGGATGTAGGCCAGGCACACGCCCGCGTGGATGGTGAAGTAGTCCACGCCCTGCTCGGCCTGCTCGATCAGCGTGTCGCGGAAGATCGCCCAGGTCAGGTCTTCGGCCACGCCGCCCACCTTCTCCAGCGCCTGGTAGATCGGCACGGTGCCAATCGGCACGGGCGAGTTGCGCACGATCCAGTCGCGTGTGGTGTGGATATTCTTCCCGGTGGAGAGGTCCATCACGTTGTCGGCGCCCCAGCGGATGGCCCACACCAGCTTTTCCACTTCTTCTTCGATGCTCGACGTGACGGCCGAGTTACCGATGTTGGCGTTGATCTTGACCAGGAAGTTGCGGCCAATCGCCATCGGCTCCACCTCGGGGTGGTTGATGTTGGCGGGGATGATGGCGCGGCCCCGGGCCACCTCGTCGCGCACAAACTCAGGCGTGATGATGCGCGGGATGCTGGCGCCCATGGGGTTGCCCATCAGGCGCTTCTCGCGGCCTGCATCGGCCATGTACTGCTCCATCCACTCACGCTTGCCGTTTTCACGGATGGCCACGTACTCCATCTCGGGCGTGACGATGCCCTTCTTGGCGTAGTGCATCTGCGTGACGTTGGCACCGGCCTTGGCGCGCAGGGGCTTGCGCTGCAGGGCGGCGGCCTCGGCGCGCAGCTGGGCGAGGCGGGTGGCGTCTTCGCTCTTTTGGCCGTCGTCCAGCGCCAAGGGCGCGCGGCCTTCGTAGTGCTCCACATCGCCCCGGCCGGTGATCCAGCCACCGCGCACGCTGGCCAAGCCTTTGCGCACATCAATGGTCGCATTCGGGTCGGTGTAGGGGCCGGAGGTGTCGTACACGCTGACCAGTTCGCCGTTGGTCAGCGCAATGTCGCGCACCGGTACGCGCAGGTCGGTGTGCAGTTGGCCGGGGATATAGGCCTTGTGCGATGCGGGGAAGGGCTCGCGCGTGCTCGCGAGCAGCTCGGCGAACTTCTCGGGTGTGGCCAGCTTGGCAAGGGGGTCGGGGGCGTTCATGGGGCAGGTCTCCTGGTTCCGGGGCGGTGGGTTCTGCTCCGGAATGGACCTGTGCGCCCCTCAGGTGCGGCAGCGCCTGAGGCAAGGCGTGCCCACAGGGACTGCGGGCACGGGGACAAGGAGGTCGGCTCTTCTTCCGCCGGTATGAACCGGATCAAGTTCGTCGGGTTCGCAAGCTTGCCTGAATTCCTTCAGGACTCTTGCATCTCAGCGCATCAGCACACCCCGGAGCAGGCGCGAGTATAGGCCAGAGAAAAAACGGGGCGGCAGAGCCCGTGCGGTCAGAAGGTGTGAATGAATCCGGCGTGCCCGAGCAGGCCGCCAAAACGCGCCCGATCTAGGCGCAAAGCGCAGCCATAGCTCGGGCTATGGCGAGCATTTGTAACGACGAACGGGTGTGTTTTGGCGGGATGAGCGGGCATGGCGGGTTCGCTCACACCTTCTCAGGCCAGTCGGCCGATGAGGAGCACCGCGAAGAAGAACACAGCAGCAATCACCGTCCACTTGAGGATGACGAGCCCCAAGCGCTTGTAGCGCGGCTGGCCCGTGCCTGCATAAAACGCAAACGACACGGCAGCCGCCAGGAGCAGCAGCATGGCCAGCCAGCGAAAGATCAACATGGCGGGCGGGCCCTACCAGGCGCGCGCAGGCTGCGCAAAACCGGTGGGTGCCTGGCGCTCGTCCTCGAACGTGACCACCTCCCAGGCGTCGCGCTGGGCCAGCAGCTCGCGCAGCAACAGGTTGTTCATGGCGTGGCCCGAACGGAACGCGCTGTACGCGGCCAGCAGCGGTTTGCCGATGAGGTACAGGTCCCCCATCGCATCGAGGATCTTGTGCTTCACGAACTCGTCGTCATAGCGCAGACCGTCGCTGTTGAGCACCTTGTAGTCGTCCATCACGATGGCGTTGTCCAGGCCGCCACCCAGCGCCAGGCCGTTGGAGCGCATCATTTCCACATCGCGGGTGAAACCGAAGGTGCGGGCGCGGGCAATGTCGCGGCTGTAGTTGCCTTGCCCCAGGTCAAACTCCACGCGCTGACCGGTGGAGTCCACGGCCGGGTGGTCAAAGTCGATTTCAAAACTGAGCTTGTAGCCGTGGTAAGGCGTAAGGCGCGCCCACTTGGCATTGGCGCCTTCGCCCTCGCGCACCTCCACCGGCCGGGTGACGCGGATGAAGCGCTTTGGTGCGTTCTGCAGTTCCACCCCAGCGCTTTGCAGCAGGAACACGAACGAAGCCGAAGACCCATCGAGAATGGGGACCTCTTCGGCCGTGATGTCCACATAGAGATTGTCGATGCCCAGTCCGGCACAGGCCGACATCAGGTGCTCCACCGTGTGCACCTTGGCATTACCCACCGCAATGGTGGATGCCAGCCGCGTATCCGTCACGGCCTCGGCACGGATGGGAATGTCCACCGGCTGTGGCAGATCCACCCGCCGGAACACGATGCCTGTGTCCGGCTGTGCGGGCCGCAGAGTCAACTCGACCCGCTGGCCGCTGTGCAGACCCACGCCTACGGCGCGGGTCAGGGTCTTGAGGGTGCGTTGCTGGAGCATCCGCGTATTTTAGGTTCTGGCACACCGCCCCGCACCGGCAGAGGTTTTGCCTGCACCACAGACGGGGCGCCACACTGGGAACGTTGGCGGCCCATAGGTAGAGCTACCGCCGCGTTTTCACCTACTGCACTGACCCCACGGTTCGCCGCACAATTTGGCATCAGAGGGCTTTGAGAACACACAACATGAACAAACCGCACCCGCCCCACAGGAGACTCCCATGAGCAAGCTCAGTTTCAAGATGAAAGTCATGCTCATGATCGGCACCGCGCTCATGGCGCTGTTGATCATGGCCATCCTGTCACTCCTCCAGGAGCGGCGGCTGATCACCGAGTCCCGCAAGGACCTGCTGACCACCGCCGTACAGTCCGCCCACAGCATCGTGGTCGGGTACCAGGCCAAGGCCGCGAGCGGTGCCATGTCGGTGGAAGACGCGCAGAAGGCCGCCAAGGATGCCCTGCGCATTGCCCGCTACGGCGGCCCCGAGGGCAAGACCGAATATTTCTACATCTGGACCACCGAGGGCGTGGGCGTGATGCACCCCTTCAAGACCGAGTGGGACGGGCAGGACATGCTCGGCAAGGTCAAGGATGGTTCGGGCGTGGACATCATCGGCCTGCTGGTCAACGGCATGCGCAGCAGCAAGGACGGCAAGGCCTTTGTACCCACCATGTTTGCGCGCCCCGGCCAGCAGACACCCGTGCCCAAGCTGCAGTACATCGTCAAGGTGGATGGCTGGAACTGGATGGTCGGCTCCGGGTTGTATACCGATGACGTGGATGCCATGCTGCGCAAGGCCCTGTGGTCAAGCCTGGCGCTGGTGGTGGCGGTGTTTGTGGTGGTGGGGGTGATCGGCCTGCTCGTGTCGCGCTCGGTGCTGCGCCAGATTGGTGGCGAACCCACCCATGCCATTGCGATCATGTCCGAGGTGGCCGAAGGCAACCTGGATGCCCAGATTCCGGCGGCCCCACCCGGCTCCATGCTCGATGGCCTGGCACACATGGTGGCCTCGCTGCGCAAGCTGGTGACCGAGGTACGGTCGGCCACGGACAGCATTGCTACGGCGTCGGGGGAAATTGCCCAGGGCAACAACGACCTGGCCCATCGCACTGAAGACACGGCCAGCAACCTGCAAACCACCGCCAGCAGCATGGAAGAGCTGACCAGCACCGTCAAGCAGACATCGGACTCCGCGCAAACCGCCAACCAGATGGCAACTTCAGCGGCTGCCGTGGCGGCGCGCGGAGGGGAAGTGGTGTCCCGCGTGGTATCCACCATGCAGGACATCAACGCCAGCAGCAACAAGATCAGCGACATCATCGGCGTGATCGACGGCATTGCGTTCCAGACCAACATCCTGGCGCTCAACGCCGCCGTCGAGGCAGCGCGCGCAGGTGAACAGGGTCGCGGTTTTGCGGTGGTCGCCAGCGAAGTGCGCAGTCTGGCACAGCGCAGCGCAGCAGCCGCCAAGGAAATCAAGACACTGATCGACGCTTCCGTGGAGAAGGTGGCATCGGGCACGCAACTGGTGGGCAATGCAGGAGCCACCATGACCGAGATCGTGGACAGCGTTCAACGCGTGACAGACATCATTGGAGAAATCCGCTCGGCCACCTCGGAGCAGAGCCAGGGCATTGCCCAGGTCAACACCGCCGTGAACCAGCTGGACCAGATGACCCAGCAGAACTCAGCGCTGGTGGAGCAGTCGGCCGCAGCAGCAGACAGTCTGCGCGAGCAGGCCATGAAGCTCACCCAGGTGGTGGCGCTGTTCCGTGTGAACGGTAGCACCTCGGCCCCCGCCCCGGCCAGCCGACCCGCGCCTGCCCCTCGCGCCGTGGCCCCTGCAGTGCGCGCTACAGCGCCTCGCCCTGCCCTTGCCAAGGCGCCCACGGCCCCTCGCAAACCCGCGCCTTCACCTTCGCCTGCGGCGGCATTGCCAACCAAAGCCAGCAGCCCCAAGCCTGCGGCAGACAACAACGATGATTGGGAGTCCTTCTGATCGCTGAGATGCCTTTGGCCACACAGGCCTGAGCGCGCGCAGGGTCGCGCGGCCCCAGTCAAAAAGCCCTGCCAGCTTGCGCTGGCAGGGCTTTTTGTGTTGCGGCCCCGGTGAGGGGCCAGCACCGTGTGAACAACCGGCCTGTCAGTCGGCTTGCTTGCGCAGGAAGGCGGGGATCTCCAGGTCATCCATGCCACCGGACGACAGCGCATCCACGCGGGCTGCGGCCTGTGTGCGGTTGGTGCGCCAGACGCTGGGCACCGACATGCTGCCGTAGTCGGCCTGCGCGCTGCCTGCGTGGCCGCCTTGCACGCCCACGGCACCACCCAGCGTACCCACACCGGCGACGGGCATCTGGTAGGCCATGTTGTCCGTGCCGGTGCGCAGGCCACCCTGAACCACCGAGATGGGCTGGCGGCGTGCGTTGGCACGCGACAGGCCCGTGGCGACCACGGTCACGCGGATCTCGTCGCCCAGGGTTTCGTCATAGGCAGCGCCGAAGATCACGTGCGCGTCGGTCGATGCGTAGGCGTTGATGGTGTTCATGGCCTGGCGTGACTCGGACAGCTTGAGGCTGCCCTTGCTGGCCGTGACCAACACCAGCACGCCCTTGGCGCCCGACAGGTCGATACCTTCGAGCAGCGGGCAGGCGATGGCCTGCTCGGCAGCAATGCGTGCGCGGTCTGGCCCGCTGGCCGTCGCAGTGCCCATCATGGCCTTGCCGGGCTCGCCCATCACGGTGCGCACGTCTTCAAAGTCCACGTTCACCTGGCCGTACTCGTTGATGATTTCAGCGATACCGCCCACGGCGTTCTTGAGCACATCGTTGGCGTGTGCGAAGGCTTCGTCCTGGGTGATGTCGTCGCCCAGCACATCCAGCAGCTTTTCGTTGAGCACCACGATCAGCGAATCCACGTTGGCTTCCAGCTCGGCCAGGCCATCGTCGGCGTTCTTCATGCGGCGACCGCCTTCCCAGTCGAAGGGCTTGGTGACCACGCCCACCGTCAGGATGCCCATCTCCTTGGCCACGCGCGCGATCACAGGTGCTGCGCCCGTGCCCGTACCGCCGCCCATGCCCGCCGTGATGAACAGCATGTGGGCGCCAGAAATGGCTTCACGGATATCCGCCACCGCCGCCTCAGCCGCATCGCGGGCCTTCTCAGGCTTGCCGCCAGCACCCAGCCCGCTGTTGCCCAGCTGGATGACGCGGTGCGCCGAGCTGCGCGTGAGCGCCTGTGCGTCGGTGTTGGCGCTGACAAACTCCACGCCCTGCACGCTACGGGCAATCATGTGCTCGACGGCATTGCTGCCGCCGCCGCCCACACCGATCACCTTGATCTGGGTGCCCTGGTTGAATTCTTCGGCTTCGATCATTTCGATGGTCATCTTGGAGCTCCTGGTTCTAAATTCGTATGCAATTGCCAAATGGGAAATGGGGTACTGGTAACTGGAGGGCGTGGCGGGCCTGTGCATCGCCATCGCTCTCGCGGTCTTCGGTGTGGACTACCACGCGCGAGCCAGAGGGGATATTTCATGGTCAGAAATTCCCCACGATGAAATCTTTGAAGCGCCCGAATGCGGTCTTCATGGACCCGCTCTTCTGAGCCACCTTGAAGCCGCGCAGGCGTGCCAGGCGCGCTTCTTCCAGCAGCCCCATCACGGTGGCGGCACGGGGCTGGGCCACCATGTCTGCCAGGGCGCTGGAATACTTCGGGATACCGCGCCGCACGGGCTTGAGGAAGATGTCTTCGCCCAACTCGATCATGCCGGGCATGACTGAACTGCCGCCCGTGAGCACGATGCCCGAGGACAGCACTTCTTCGTAGCCCGACTCTCGCACCACCTGCTGCACGAGCGAGAAGATCTCCTCGACGCGCGGCTCGATCACACCGGCCAGCGCCTGCTTGCTCAGCATGCGCGGGCTGCGGTCGCCCAAGCCGGGGACTTCGACCTGCGCCTCGGGGTCGGCCAACAGTTGCTTGGCGTAGCCGCTTTCGACCTTGATGTCCTCGGCGTCCTTCGTGGGCGTGCGCAGCGCCATCGCAATGTCGCTGGTGATGAGATCGCCCGCAATCGGAATCACTGCCGTGTGGCGGATCGCGCCGCCAGTGAAGATGGCGACATCGGTCGTGCCCGCACCAATGTCCACCACCACCACACCCAGTTCGCGCTCGTCGTCGGTGAGCACGGCCTGGCTGCTGGCCAGCGGGTTCAGCATGAGCTGCTCCACTTCCAGGCCGCAGCGGCGCACGCATTTGATGATGTTTTCTGCGGCGCTTTGCGCACCGGTCACTATGTGGATCTTGGCCTCCAGGCGGATGCCGCTCATGCCGATGGGCTCTTTCACATCCTGCCCGTCGATCACAAACTCTTGTGGCTCCACCAGAAGCAGGCGCTGGTCGCTGCTGATGTTGATGGCCTTGGCCGTCTCGACCACGCGCGCCACGTCGGCAGAGGTGACTTCCTTGTCCTTCACGGCCACCATGCCGCTGGAGTTGAGACCGCGAATGTGGCTGCCCGTGATGCCGGTGTACACGCGCTGGATCTTGCAGTCGGCCATCAGCTCGGCCTCTTTCAAGGCTTGCTGAATGCTCTGCACGGTGGCGTCGATATTGACCACCACCCCGCGCTTCAGACCGTTGCTCGGGGCCACGCCCAGGCCTGCGAGCTTGAGCTCGCCATTGGGCAGAACCTCGGCCACCACGGCCATGACCTTGGCGGTGCCAATGTCCAGCCCCACGACGACGTCTTTGTATTCTCTTGCCATATCAGTCTCTGCCCTTCTCGGTTCTGTCCCGCTGTCCCACCAACCCCTCGCACCGCCCTCTTGGGGCCCGTAGCACGCTGCGTCCTGTCCTGTCTTGCCTCATGCCACTACCTCTTGCGCACGGCCGTCGCGCCGGTTGCGTCTGCAGTCACTGTGGTCACACCCCGCAAGCGCAGGGCGTAGCCCCCGGCATGGCGCAGGTCCGCGGACTCCAGCGCGTCCACACGGCGGCCATACTGCGCGGCCACCTGGGTCAGGGTGCGTACAAAACGCTGCGTGCGCTGCACCACTTCCTGCGGCGTGCCGCCTCCCAGCTCCACCACGGCCTCGCTGTCGAGGGTGGCGCGCCAGCCGCCTCGCCCGGTCAGCTGGAGCTCTTCCACGTCCAGACCCAGCGGCTGGAACACCGGCTCCAGCAGCCCATACATCTGCAGCACTTCGGCCGAACTGCCGGTGGGCCCCTGCAGGCGCGGCAGGCCCTCCTGCTCCACATCGCCCACATTGGCCTCGAAGACTTCGCCCTGGCTGTTGACCAGCGCTGAGCCGGTGTCCGGCCCCCAGTAAGCCACCGCGTCATGCTCCTGCAACTCCACACGCAGGCTGCCGGGGTACACCCGCCGCACTTGCGCGCGGCGCACCCAGGGCACCTGCTCGAAGGCCTCGCGGGCGGCACGCAGGTCCACGGTGAAGAAGTTGCCCACTAGGTGCGGCGCCACATTGGCCCGCAGGGTCACCGCGTTGTTGTGCACCAGCTCGCCCTGGACCACGATGCGTGCGATGGCAAAGCCGGGGTAGCGAAGGGCCCACCAAGCTCCCGCCGCCAGCACAGCCATGGCGCAGCCCACGAACAGGACCGAAGCGGTCAGGTTCATGAGCTTGACGTCCAGGGGTGCGGGCAGCGTCTGGGTCATCAGTCAGCCTTTGGCTTTGCGGGCGTGTCCAGTGCCGCATCCGCGAGGATGCGCAGACACAGCTCCTCGTAGCTGATGCCCGAGGCCCGGGCCGACATGGGCACCAGCGAATGCCCCGTCATGCCGGGGGATGTATTCATCTCCAGCAAGAAGGGCTTGCGGTCGCTCGCGCGGATCATCAGGTCGGCACGGCCCCAGCCACGGCAGCCCAGGGTGCGGTAGGCCTCCAGCACGATGCGCTGTATCTCGCGCTCTTCGGCCTCGGGCAGGCCGCTCGGGCACTGGTACTTCACGTCGTCGGTGAAATACTTGTTCTGGTAGTCGTAAGCACCATCGGGGGCCACGATGCGGATCACCGGCAGTGCACGGGCGCTGGCGCCCTGGCCCAGCACGGGGCAGGTCACCTCCTCGCCCTCGATGAACTCTTCGCACAGCACATCGGGGTCGTACTGGGCAGACAGCTGCACAGCCTCCTGCATGTCCGTATAGCCGCGCACCTTGGTCACGCCGATGGACGAGCCTTCGCGCGGAGGCTTGACGATGAGGGGCAGGCCCAGCTCGTCGGGCACGGTGCGCACCACCTCGCGCTGCTGGCGGTCGGGTGCCAGCCAGACGTAGCGTGGCGTAGGCAGGCCTTCAGCCAGCCACACGCGCTTGGTCATGACCTTGTCCATCGCAATGGCCGAAGCCATCACGCCGGGGCCGGTGTACGGGATGCGCAGCAGCTCCAGCGCACCCTGCACCGTGCCGTCCTCGCCATGTCGGCCGTGCAGCGCGATAAAGCAGCGCGCGTAGCCGTCGCGCTGCAGATCGCTCAGCGGGTTGTGTGCAGGGTCGAACGCATGCGCGTCCACGCCGCGCGCCCGCAAGGCCTGCAGCACGCCGCTGCCGGACATCAGCGACACTTCGCGCTCGGCCGAGTCCCCACCCATCAAGACGGCGACCTTGCCCAGCGATTTCACATCGATAAGGGATTCTGGAAGGGTCATAGTGCGCTCCCTTCATGCGCTTTAAGCTCATTATTTTGTAGCATCTCAACCACCTTGCCGGGCACAGCGCCAATGGAGCCTGCACCCATGCACATCACCACATCACCAGCGCGTGCGTTGTCGGCAATGGCTTGGGGCAGATCAGCCACGTTGTCCACAAACACCGGCTCCACACGGCCGGCCACACGCAAGGCACGGGCCAGCGAGCGGCCATCGGCGGCCACGACCGGCGCTTCACCAGCGGCGTACACCTCGGTGAGCAGCACTGCGTCGGCGTTGCCAATGACCTTGACGAAATCCTCAAAGCAATCGCGCGTGCGGCTGTAGCGGTGCGGCTGGAAGGCCAGCACCAGACGGCGGCCGGGGAATGCGCCACGCGCGGCTGCCAGCGTGGCGGCCATCTCCACAGGGTGGTGGCCGTAGTCATCGATGACAGTGAACAAACCGCCATCTTTCGCGGGCAGGTCGCCATAGCGCTGGAAGCGCCGGCCCACGCCCTTGAAGCCTGCGAGCGCACGCTGCACGGCTTCGTCCGGGATGTTGAGCTCCACGGCCACGGCAATCGCAGACAGCGCGTTGAGCACGTTGTGCTCGCCCGCGAGGTTGAGCACGACCTCCATGTCAGGCAGCGTGACGCCGTTGCGCCGCTGCACGGTGAAGCGCATCTGGCCAGCCTCGGCCTGCACGTTGATGGCGCGCACCTGCGCGTCTTCCGAGAAGCCGTAGCTGGTGATGGGGCAGGTCACGCTTTGCAGGATGTCGCGCACGGCCGGGCTGTCCACACACAGGATGGCCGTGCCGTAGAAGGGCATGCGGTGCAGAAAATCGACAAATGCGCCCTTGAGCCGGCCAAAGTCGTGTCCGTAGGTCTCCATGTGGTCGGCGTCGATGTTGGTCACGACGGCCATCACGGGCAGCAGGTTCAGGAAGGACGCGTCGGACTCGTCGGCCTCGACCACGATGTAGTCGCCGCTGCCCAGCTTGGCATTGGCACCGGCGCTGTTGAGCTTGCCGCCGATGACGAAGGTCGGATCCAGCCCCGCCTCGGCCAGCACGCTGGTCACCAGGCTGGTGGTGGTGGTCTTGCCGTGCGTGCCGGCAATGGCAATGCCCTGCTTGAGGCGCATCAGCTCGGCCAGCATGAGCGCGCGGGGCACCACGGGGATCTTCTTCTCCCGCGCGGCCAACACCTCGGGGTTGTCGGCCGTGACGGCGGTGGACGTGACCACGGCGTCTGCGCCGTCGATGTGCGCAGCGGCGTGGCCCAGGCAGGTCTTGATACCCAGCCCCTGCAGGCGGCGCAGCGTGGCGCTGTCGGCCAGGTCCGAGCCCGTGATGCGGTAGCCCAGATTGAACAGTACCTCAGCGATGCCGCTCATGCCGGCGCCGCCCAGGCCCACAAAATGGATATGGCGAATCGCGTGTTTCATGATTGGGCCAACTCCTCGCAGGCAGTCACCACTTCGCGGGTGGCGTTAATCTTTTGCATGTTTTTGGCCTTGAGCGCTACATCCACAAGCGTGGAACGCTCTAAATTTAATAGCATTTTTGACAACCCCTCGGCCGTCAGGTCGCGCTGCTGCACCAGCCAGCCGCCCCCTGCATTCACGAGGAACTGCGCGTTGGTGGTCTGGTGGTCATCCACCGCCGACGGGAAGGGCACAAAGATGGACGCGGCGCCCACCGCGGCGATCTCCGTGACGGTGCTGGCCCCCGCACGGCAGACGATGACGTCGGCCGCCGCAAAAGCGCTGGCGGTGTCGTCGATGAAAGGCGTCAGCTCTGCCTCGACCCCAGCGGCAGCATAGTTGGCGCGCAGTGCATCGATCTGCGTCGCTCCGCTCTGGTGGACCACAGTGGGGCGTTGTACAGCTGGCATCAGGGCAATGGCCTGAGGCACGATTTCGTTGAGGGCACGCGCGCCCAAGCTGCCGCCCACCACCAGCAGACGCAGCGGACCGCTGCGGCCCGCAAACCGCTCAGTCGGACCGGGCTGCTGCGTGAAGGCGGTGCGCAGCGGATTGCCCACCCACTGGCCCTTCTTGAACACGCTGGGGAAGGCGGTGAACACCCGGTCGGCCACACCGGCCAGCACCTTATTGGCCATGCCCGCCACCGAGTTCTGCTCGTGCAGCACCAGGGGTTTGCCTGCCAGCACGCCCATCATGCCGCCCGGAAAGGTGATGTAGCCTCCAAGGCCCACCACCACATCGGGCTTGACGCGCCGCACCACCTGCAGGGCCTGCCAGAACGCGCGCAGCAAACGCAGCGGCAGCAAGGCCAGTGTGACCAGCCCCTTGCCACGCACGCCCGAGAAGTCGATCAACTCCAGCGCAAAGCCGTGCTGCGGCACGATGCGCGACTCCATGCTGCCGGGCGCGCCCAGCCAGTGCACACGCCAGCCGCGCGTGCGCAGCTCCTCGGCCACGGCCAGGCCCGGAAAGATATGGCCGCCGGTACCACCCGCCATGATGAGGGCCGTCTTCTGCGTCATGTGCGGCCTCCGCGCATCAGGCACTGCGTGCCTGGCATTGCTTGCGCAATGCACAGCTTGTTTTGGTAAAACAAACTTCTCATACGCGGCCTCCGCGCATGAGCAGCTTGTTTTCGTAATCCACCCTGAGCACCACGGCCAGCGCCACCAGGTTCATCAAGATCGCCGACCCCCCAAAGCTCATCAACGGCAGCGTGAGCCCCTTGGTTGGCAGCGCGCCCAGGTTCACACCCATGTTGATGAAGGCCTGAAAACCGATCCAGATCGCCACACCTTGCGCCACCAGCCCCGCGAACACGCGGTCCAGCGCAATGGCCTGGCGGCCGATGTGCATGATGCGGCGGGTCATCCACAAGAACAGCACGATGAGCGTGACCACGCCCACCAGGCCAAACTCCTCGCCGATTACGGCGAGCAAAAAGTCGGTGTGCGCCTCGGGCAGCCAGTGCAGCTTCTCCACACTGCCACCCAGCCCCACGCCAAACACCTCGCCGCGGCCGATGGCGATCAGCGAGTGCGAGAGCTGATAGCCCTTGCCCAGCGCGTGCTGTTCGCTGAAAGGGTCAAGGTACGCAAACACCCGCTCGCGGCGCCAGGGCGAACTGGCAATCATCAGTGCGAAGGCTCCCACCAGCACCCCGGCGATCAGGAAGAACATGCGGGCGTTCACGCCGCCCAGGAACAGGATGCCCATGGCGATCACGGCCACCACCATGAAGGCGCCCATGTCGGGCTCGGCCAGCAGCAGCACACCGACGATGGCCACCGCAGCGCCCATGGGCAGCACGGCGCGGAAGAAGCGTTCCTTCACCTCCATCTTGCGCACCATGTAGTCGGCGGCATAGATCAGCACCGCAAACTTCGCGACCTCGGACGGCTGAAAGCCCACCGGCCCGATGGACAGCCAGCGGCGTGCGCCATTGACGACCTTGCCCACGCCGGGGATCAACACCGCCACCAGCATGAGCAGCGCCACGATGAACAACCAGGGTGCCACCCGCTCCCACAGCGCCATGGGCACCTGAAAAGCCAGCAGCGCCGCCACAAAGCCCACCACCAGGTACATCATGTGGCGGGTCAGGAAATGGGTGGACGCATAGTTGGCAAAGCGCGGGTTGTCCGGCATGGCAATCGACGCCGAATACACCATCACCAACCCCCACGCCAGCAGTGCCACCACCACCCAGAGCAAGGCCTGGTCAAAGCCCAGCACGCTCGCGGGCGTGCTGGACGACTGCCGGTACTCGGTGCCGCCCACGCGCACGGGCAACACGTCGGCCGCCTTGCCAGGCAGGCCACCGAACCAGCCGGTCACACGTTGCAACAGGGTGCTGGCGGGTGCCGTCATTGCATGCCCTCCGCCGACTGGCCCGCATCGTCGGCCATCGCCCGCACGGTCTCGCAAAAGACCTGGGCGCGGTGCTCATAGTCCTTGAACATGTCGAAACTGGCGCAGGCGGGCGACATCAGCACCGCATCGCCAGAATGGGCGCGCTGCGCGGCCAGTGCAACGGCCTCAGGCAAAGTGTCCGCATCGAGCAACGGCACGCCAGCGTCCTGGAGCGCAGCGCGGATCAGCGGTGCGTCGCGGCCAATCAGCACCACCGCACGTGCACAACGTGCGACGGGGGCTGCCAGGGGCGCAAAGTCCTGCCCCTTGCCTTCTCCGCCCAGAATGACCACCAAACGCCGCTCCGTGCCCAGCCCCACCAGCGCAGCCGCCGTGGCGCCCACGTTGGTGCCCTTGCTGTCGTCAAAATATTCCACGCCGTGGATGATGGCCACGGGCTCCACGCGGTGCGGCTCGCCCCGGTACTCGCGCAAGCCGTAAAGCATGGGCGCCAGCGGGCAACCCGCCGCTGTGGCCAGCGCCAACGCCGCCAATGCATTGGTGGCGTTGTGGCGCCCCCGGATGCGCAGTGCATCCGCCGGCATGAGCCGCTGGATGTGCAGATCCTCTTCCACCTCGTTACGGCCGCGCTTGCGGGTTTCGTCCGCGTCCATGGCGCGCACCAGCCAGGGCATGCCGCTCACCACCTCAATGCCAAAGTCGCCCGGACGCCGGGGCATATCGCCACCAAACGTGAGGTGAGTGCGCACTTGCGGCTTTTGCAGCTTGACCTTGACGGGTGGCGGAAGCATCGCCATCACGCCCGGGTCTTCGCGGTTCAGGATCATCAAGCCCGCCTGCCCGAAGATGTGCGCCTTGGCAGCGGCGTAGGCTTCGATGCTGCCGTGCCAGTCCAGATGGTCCTGCGTGATGTTGAGCACCGTGGCGGCCGTGGGCTCAAAGCCCATGACGCCATCGAGCTGAAAGCTCGACAGCTCCAGCACCCACACGTCGGGCAAGGTGTCTGCATCCAGGTGTTCTGCCAGCGTGTCGAGCAGGGTCGGACCGATGTTGCCGGCCACGGCCACGCGTTTGCCTGAGCGCTCCACCAGCTGGCCAGTGAGCGAGGTCACGGTGGTCTTGCCGTTGGTCCCGGTGATGGCCAGCACGGCCGGGGCATACGCGTGCGAACTGCGCAACGCTGCCAGGGCTATGGCATACAGGCTCAACTCGCCACCAGCGCAAATGTTGTTTGCACGAGCCGCTACCAAAACAGGAGCAACTGCCTCGGGGCTCAGTCCTGGCGAACGATAGACCGCCTGCAGGTTCTGCCCTTGCACCAGGCTGGCATCGAATGCGCCCGACACAAACCGCACCTGGGGCAGCTCCTGCTGCAATGCGGGCAGTTGCGGCGGCGCGGCGCGTGTATCGGCCACGGTGACCTGCGCGCCGCAGCGCACGCACCAGCGTGCCATCGCCATGCCTGAGGCACCCAGGCCCAGGATCAGGATGTTCTGGTCTTGCAGCAGGTTCACGACGCCGTCGCGCGCCGGACCTGCAGGTACGTCGGGGGTCACGGACTCGTCGGCCTCTGCGGTGTCAGTAATGTCCGCACTGTCAGCAGGTCCTGAATCGGGTGCGGCCACCTCGGCAAAGATCTGCGCCACAAAGTCTGCCGCAGCCTTGGCGGCGGAGACGGCGGGCACCGCCTCGGGGTTCCAGGCGGTACTGGTGCTTTTAGCTGCAGGCGCGCCTGGTGCTCCCTCAGTGCCCTCCGCTGCCGACATGACTTCTGGCACTTCGCTGCCTGATGCCGCAACGTCTTGCGCCGGATTCACTTCAGGCGCCAGAGGCGCAGCATCCTGCGCTTCAGGAGGGACCTCTGGAGCACCGTCAGCATCCACCCCAGCCCCTGCCAACGGGGGCATGACCTCGGGCGTACCGAGGGGGTCAGGGACAAGAGGATCGTTCGGGTTCATCGCAGTTTCAGCGTGGACAGGCCAATCAGGCACAGCAGCATGGTGATGATCCAGAAGCGGACAACCACCTGCGTTTCTTTCCAGCCGCTCTTTTCAAAGTGGTGGTGCAGGGGCGCCATCTTGAGCAGGCGACGGCCTTCTCCGTAGCGCTTCTTGGTGTACTTGAACCAGGTGACCTGCAGCATCACCGACAGAGCCTCGACCACAAAGATGCCGCCCATGATGGCCAACACAATCTCCTGGCGCACGATGATGGCGATGGTGCCCAGGGCTCCGCCCAGCGCGAGCGCGCCCACGTCGCCCATGAAGACCTGGGCGGGGTGCGCGTTGAACCAGAGGAAAGCCAGGCCCGCGCCCGCCATGGCTGCGCAGAAGATCAGCAACTCGCCCGAGCCCGGAATGTGCGGGAAGAACAGGTACTTGGAATACACCGAGCTGCCGGTGACGTAGGCAAACACGCCCAGGGCCGAGCCCACCATCACCACGGGCATGATGGCCAGGCCGTCCAGGCCATCGGTCAGGTTCACCGCATTGCTGGAGCCCACGATCACCAGATAAGTCAGGATCACGAAGCCCAGGACACCCAGCGGGTAGCTCACTTCCTTGAAGAAGGGCAACTGCAACCCCGCCTTGGGTGGCAGGTCGAGCGAGAAGCCCGACTGGACCCAGCCCACAAACAGCTCCCACACCTTGGCGTTGGAGCTTTCGGAAATGCTGAACACCAGGTACAGCGCGGCCATGAGGCCGATCACCGACTGCCAGAAATACTTCTCGCGCGAGCGCATGCCCTCGGGGTCCTTATGGACCACCTTGCGCCAGTCATCCACCCAGCCGATGGCGCCAAAGCCCAGCGTGACGATCAACACGATCCACACAAAGCGGTTGGACAGGTCGAACCACAGCAATGTGGAAATGGCGATCGACAACAGGATCAACACACCGCCCATGGTGGGCGTGCCACTCTTGGACAGGTGCGACTGCATCGCATAGCCCCGGATGGGCTGGCCGATCTTGAGCGAGGTGAGCACGCGGATCACCTTGGGGCCGGCCACCAGTCCGATGAGCAGCGCCGTCATGGCGGCCATCACCGCGCGGAACGTGAGGTACTGGAACACCCGAAAGAAGCCGAACTCGGGCGACAGGCCCTGCAGCCATTGCGACAGCATCAGCAGCATGTGGCACCTCCGGCGTGGGCAGGCACCGCGCGGTCGATTTCAATGCGTTGCGCCATGGTGTCCCTCCCGTGGATTGATCGGCTTTTGTTGTTGTTCTGGGGGCAGTGCGGCGGCCGCAATGGCCTCGACCACCTGTTCCGTCTTCATGAATCGCGATCCCTTGACCAGCACGCTGCCCATCGTGGGCAATGCGCTGCGCACAGCATCCAGCAGCGCTGCCATCTCGTTGAAATGCAGGGCCCCTTCGCCATAGGCCGACGCGGCGTGCACCGACTGCGCTCCGAGCGCAAACAGCCTGGGGATACCGGCAGCACGCGCCAGCGCACCGGCTTCAGCGTGGAACTGAGGCCCTTGATCACCGACCTCGCCCATATCGCCCATGACCAGCAACTGCGGCCCCGGCAACTCGGCCAGAACCTGTATGGCGGCATGCATGGAGTCAGGGTTGGCGTTGTACGTATCGTCCACCACCGTGACCTCGCGGCCTGCCACCGACACGCTGAACGCACGCGAGCGCCCCTTGACCGGCATGAAATCGCGCAGGCCCTGGGCAATGGCGGCCAGAGGCGCACCCGCTGCCAGGGTGCAGGCCGTGGCCGCCAGTGCGTTGGTGACGTTGTGGCGGCCTGCGATGTGCAGGCGGGTCGTGATCTTGCCGCGTGGTGTGGCCAGGGTGACCGCCCAGGCGCCGCGCTCCCACGTGGCCTGCGCACAGCGAACATCGCCGCCATCACCAAAGGTCACCGTGCGGCGGTCGGGCCGCTCCATGGCCAGCGACTGCCACAGGCCCGTATAGGTATCCCCTGCCGGAAACACGGCCACGCCATCGGCGGGCAAGCTGTCAAACACCGAACCGTTCTCGCGGGCAACAGCCTCGACGGTGTGCATGAACTCCAGATGCTCGCGCTGCGCGTTGTTGACCAAGGCCACCGTGGGCTGGGCCATGGCAGCCAGCGTGGCGATCTCGCCGGGGTGATTCATGCCCATCTCGATCACGGCGGCGCGGTGGCTGGCGCGCAGGCGCATCAGCATCAGCGGCACACCGATGTCGTTGTTGAAGTTGCCCTGCGTGGCAAACGCAGCTTCACCCTGCCAGGCACGCAGGATGGACGCGATCATCTGCGTCACTGTGGTCTTGCCATTGCTGCCCGTCACGCCGATCAGCGGCAGGTGGAACTGCGTACGCCAGCCGGTGGCCAGTGCGCCCAGCGCAGCCAGACTGTCAGGCACTTCGATGCCGGGCAAACCGGCTGCCTCCAGGCCACCGTGTGCAATGGCCGCCGCAGCTCCGCCTGCGCGGGCGTCCGCAAGGAAGGCATTGGCGTCAAAACGCTCGCCTTTGAGCGCCACAAACAGATCGCCCGGCTGCAGGGTGCGCGTGTCGGTGTGCACACGCGCCAGCGGGGTGACGCCATCACCCACCAGGCGGGCGGCGGGAATACGCGGCTGCAGAAGCGCCCAGGCTTGCTGCAGCGTCATGACGGGTGCAATGGTGTTCATGCCCATGTGTGGGCTCCTCGTGCCTGCAGCGCAGCTTGCGCGTGGGCCATGTCGGAGAACGGCACGCGCACGCCTGCCGTCTCCTGGGTGTCTTCGTGGCCCTTGCCCGCAATCAGCACCACGTCGGCGGGCGCTGCTTCGGAAATGGCCTGGGCGATGGCGGCCGCGCGGTCGGGCTCGGCGCGCACCGTGCCGCCGGCAATCGTGCCCTGCAGGATCTGGTGCAGGATGGCTGCGGGGTCTTCGCTGCGGGGGTTGTCGCTGGTCACCAGCACCTGGTCGGCCTGCTGCTGGGCCACCGCGCCCATCAGCGGGCGCTTGCCCGCGTCGCGGTCGCCGCCGCAGCCAAACACGCACCACAGCCGCCCGCCGCGCTCGGCAGCCAGGGGGCGCAGGGCTTGCAGGGCCTTGTCCAAAGCGTCGGGGGTGTGGGCGTAGTCCACGGCCACCAGGGGTTGACCCGCCGACACCAACCGCTGCATGCGGCCCGGCACGGGCTGCAGGCTGGCGCAAGCGCGCACGGCGCGGTCCAGCGGCACGCCCAGGCTGCGCAGCGTGGCCAGCACCCCCAGCAGGTTCAGCACGTTGTACTGGCCGATCACGCGGGTTTGCAGCAGATGGCGATCAGCGCCCTCGACCACCGTGAAACGCAGGCCCTGGTCACCCAGGGCGATGTCCTGTGCAGCCAGGCGCGCAGGCCCCTGGGCCGAGACGCTCCACAGATCCAGCGCACCGCCCTTCAGCTCGCCATGCAATTGGGCGCCTGCAGGGTCGTCCACATTGATGATGGCAGCCTGCAGGCCCGGCCAGTCGAACAGCGCCCGCTTGGCCAGCCAGTAATCGGCCATGCTGCCGTGGTAGTCCAGGTGGTCTTGCGTGAAGTTGGTGAAGATGGCCGCGTGGATGTGCGTGCCGTCGAGCCGGGCCTCGGCCAATCCAATCGACGAGGCCTCGATGGCGCAGGCACCGAGGCCCTGCGCCGCAAACTGGGCAAACGCGCGCTGCAGGCGCACCGGGTCGGGCGTAGTCATGCCGGTGGAGGTGAGCGCGGGTGGCAGTCCCATGCCCAAAGTACCCACCAGCGCACATCGATCTTGCCCAAATTGCTCCTCATTCGATAGCACATTCAGAGCGCCTGCGAGCCACCATGCCGTGCTGGTCTTGCCATTGGTTCCCGTCACCGCCAGCACCTTCAGCTGCTGCGTGGGCTGCGCAAACCATTCCGCCGCGATGGGCCCGGTGGCTGCCTTGAGGCCCTGCAGCGCGGCCATGTGGTCGCCCGCAAAAGCGAAGGCCTCGACCCCCGCCTGCTCCACAAGGCAGGCCGTGGCGCCGCGCACCATGGCGTCGGCCACATGTGCGCGGCCGTCAGTGGCAGCACCGGGCCAGGCGATGAAGCCATCGCCGGGCGTGATCTGGCGGCTGTCGGTGCGCAGGGCGCCGGTCACACGTGAGCGCAGCCATTGCACCGCGTCGCTGGCGGACTGCAGGGTGTGGAGGGGCGAATGCGTCACAGCGACTCCTCCACCGCATTGGCCACGATTTGCGGCTTGACGGCCATGTCGGGCTGCACGCCCATCATGCGCAGCGTCTGCTGCACCACCTCGCTGAACACGGGTGCGGCCACGGCACCGCCGTAGAACACGCCGTTGCTGGGCTCGTCGATCATCACGGCCACGATGATGCGGGGCTTGTCGATGGGTGCCATGCCAGTGAACCACGCGCGGTACTTGCCCGAAGCGTAGTTCTTTCCCACCTGCTTGCGCGCCGTGCCCGACTTGCCACCCACCGAGTAACCCACGGTCTGCGCCTTCTGGCCCGTGCCGCCAGGGCCTGCAGCCATCTGCAGCATCTTGCGCACCTGGTCGGCCGTGCGCTCCGAAAACACGGGCACGCCCACGGCGGGCTCGGCCGTCTTGAGCATGGTGGCGGGAATCACCCGGCCGCCATTGGCAAACACCGTGTACGAGCGCGCCATCTGGAACAGGCTGGCCGACAGGCCGTAGCCATACGACATGGTGGCCTGCTCCACCGGGCGCCAGCTCTTGTAGGGGCGCAGGCGGCCCGTCACCACGCCCGGGAAGTGCAATTGGGGCTTCTGACCAAAACCGGCGGCCGAGAAGGTCTCCCACATCTCGCGCGCGGGCATCTGCATGGCCAGCTTGGTGGTGCCCACGTTGCTGGACTTCTGGATCACGCCTTCGACAGTGAGCACGCCGTAGTTGTGCGTGTCCGAGATTGTGGAGCCGGTGATGGTGATGCGTCCGGGGTTGGTATCCACCACGGTCTCGGGGCGCACACGGCCCGTCTCCAGCGCCAGGCCAATGGTGAACGGCTTCATGGTCGAGCCGGGCTCGAAAACGTCGGTGAGCGCGCGGTTGCGCAGTTGCTCGCCAGTCAGGTTCTGGCGCTTGTCGGGCACGTAGCTCGGGTAGTTGGCCAGCGCCAGCAGTTCACCCGTGTGGGCATCGAGCACCACCACACTGCCTGCCTTGGCCTTGTGCGCGGCGACCTGGTCGCGCAGCTTCTGGTAGGCAAAAAACTGCACCTTGCTGTCGATGGACAACTGCATGTCCTTGCCATCGACCGGGGGCACGGTTTCGCCCACGCTTTCCACCACGCGGCCCAGCCGGTCCTTGATCACGCGGCGCGATCCAGGTTTGCCCGCCAGCTCCTTGTCGAACGCCAGCTCCATGCCTTCCTGGCCATGGTCTTCCACATTGGTAAAGCCCACCACGTGTGCTGCGGCCTCGCCCTCGGGGTACTGGCGCTTGTATTCCTTGCGCTGGTAGATGCCCTTGATGTCCAGGGCCGCAATCTGCTGGCCCACATCCCAGTCCAGCTGGCGCTTGATCCAGACAAAGGTCTTGTCCTCATCCGCCAGCTTCTTCAGCAGGTCGGCCTGCGGCATGTCCAGCAGTTTGGCCAGTTGCTTGAGCTTGGCACGCACTTCGGGCTTGTCCTGGTCCACGTCCTCAGGGATGGCCCAGATGCTCGCAGCCGGCACGCTGGACGCGAGGATCAGTCCGTTGCGGTCCACGATCTTGCCGCGGTTGGCGGGCAGCTCCAGCGTGCGCGCAAACCGCACCTCGCCCTGACGCTGGAAGAACGCATTGCCAAACACCTGCACATAGGCAGCACGCCCGACCAGCCCCAGGAAGCCCAGCCCAATCACCGCCACGATGAACTTGCTGCGCCAGACCGGCGTCTTGCTGGCTAGCAGAGGGCTGGAGGTGTAGAGCACGCTGCGGCTCATGGCTGCTCCCCTGCCGGTTGCGACGCAGTCGCAGCCGCGGTCGCCGCAGCAGCGACGCCCCGTGGGTCGGACACATACTGCGTGATGGCTGGCGTGGCAGTGCGCATGTTCAGCTGCGCCCGCGCAATCTTCTCCACACGCAGCGGCGTGGCCTGGGCGCGCTTTTCTACCTGCAGTCGCTGGTGCTCCGTTTCCAGGCGGCGGGCCTCGGCCACGGCGCGGTCCAGCTCGGTGAACAGGCGGCGCGATTCGTACTGGGTGTGCACCAGATAGATCGCGCTGGCCAGCACTGCCAGCAACAGGACCACGTTGAGCCGAGTCATGTCAGACGACCGCCGTGCGCTCGGCCACGCGCATGATGGCGCTGCGCGAGCGCGGGTTGGCCTCGACCTCGGCCGCACTGGGCTTGATGCGGTCGAGCGCAACGAGTCTCATGGCCTGCGGCGCGGCAAACGGTGCGCGGCGGTCGTACACCTCCTTGGAGTGTTTGGCGATGAACTGCTTGACGATGCGGTCTTCGAGCGAATGGAAGCTGATGACCACCAGCCGCCCACCGGGCTGCAGCACCGAGAGGCTGGCCTCTAGCGCCTGTTGCAGCTCTTCAAGCTCGGCGTTGATGAAAATCCGAAGAGCTTGAAATGTGCGCGTTGCAGGGTTCTGGCCCGGCTCGCGGGTTTTGACCGCGCCAGCCACGAGGTCGGCCAATTCTGCGGTGGTTGCAAGAGGACCCCGTTCTTCGCGCCGAGCAACAATCGCCTTTGCAATGGGGCCAGCAAACCGTTCTTCACCGTAGTCACGTATCACCTCCGCAATCTGACCGACTTCGGCCGTGGCCAACCAATCGGCCACGCTTTCGCCGCGCGTGGTATCCATGCGCATGTCCAGCGGACCGTCAAAACGGAAACTGAAGCCCCGCTCGGGGCTGTCGATCTGGGGCGAGCTCACGCCCAGGTCCATCAACACGCCCGCAGCGCTGGCGGGCGGCAGCTCGGCCAGATGGCGAAAACCTTCGTGCCGAATGGAAAAACGCGCATCGGTGATGCGCGTTGCTTCGGCGATGGCTTCGGGGTCCTTGTCAAAGGCCACCAGGCGCCCCTGGGGGCCCAGCCGGAGCAGGATGAGGCGGGAGTGCCCACCGCGCCCGAAGGTCGCATCGATCCAGGTGCCGGAAGGCTCCGGGCCTGCGCCACCGAGGAGAGAGTCCACGGCCTCGTTCAGCAGGACGGTGGTGTGTTGCAAGGGGGATGTCACAGCGCGCCTCAGAAGGAGAAGTCCTTGAAGACATCCGGCATCTCGCCCTGCATGGCCTTGGCTTCCTGCTCGTCGTAGGTGGCCTTGTCCCAGAGTTCGAAATGGTTGCCCATGCCCAGCAGCATGGTGTCTTTGGAAATACCGGCGGCTTCGCGCAGCTCGGGGGAGATCAGCACACGGCCGGTGGCGTCCATGTCCACATCCATGGCATTGCCCAGGAAGATGCGCTTCCACCACTGGGCGGACATGGGCAGCTGGGCAATGCGCTCGCGGAACTTCTCCCATTCAGGACGGGGAAAGACCATGAGGCAGCCGTGCGGGTGCTTGGTGATAGTGAGCTGACCGGATGCCGTGGCCGCGAGGACGTCACGATGCCGGGTCGGCACGGACAGCCGACCCTTCGCATCGAGACTCAGCGACGAGGCACCTTGAAACACGGACAGATTCCCAGTTCGGTTTTGCGCCTCGCAAGTCCAGAAACGGACTTTGAGGGCACTTTTCACCACTTAATTGCACTTTTTTGCACTGTAGCAGGAAAAGCACACCGAACAAGGGGGTTGTCCCACAAACTTTTCAATGAAATCAACGACTTAGATGCGTTTTTTCAGACACCAGAACGCCAAAAGTCGTTGAAAAAGAAGCACTTAGAGAGGCCTATGAAAGTGACCTCTCAAGGCTTGACCGAGTGGTCACAGGATGTAGCGCGACAGGTCCTCGTCCTGGCTCAGGGTCTGCAGGCGGGCATCGACGTAGGCCGCGTCGATGGTGATGGTCTGGCCCGAAAGACGCGTGGCGTCAAAACTCACCTCGTCCAGCAAGCGCTCCATCACCGTGGACAGGCGGCGCGCCCCGATATTCTCGGTGCGCTCGTTCACCTCGAAGGCGATGTGCGCGAGGCGTGTGATGCCGTCAGGCGCGAATTCCAGCGCGACACCCTCAGTCGCCAGTAGCGCCTGGTACTGCTTGACCAGCGACGCATGGGTCTGCGTGAGGATGGCTTCAAAGTCCTTGACCGACAGCGACTCCAGCTCCACCCGGATGGGAAAACGCCCCTGCAGCTCCGGGATCAGGTCGCTGGGCTTGGACAGGTGAAACGCCCCCGAGGCGATGAACAGGATGTGGTCCGTCTTGATCATGCCGTACTTGGTGGACACCGTGGTGCCCTCCACCAGCGGCAGCAGGTCGCGCTGCACGCCCTGGCGCGATACGTCGGCGCCACTGCTTTCCTGCCGCGCGGCCACCTTGTCGATCTCATCGATGAAGACGATACCGTTTTGCTCGGCGCTGGCCACCGCGCGGGTCTTGATGTCCTCTTCGTTGACCAGCTTGGCCGCCTCTTCATCGGCAATGAGCTTCAGGGCCTCAGCGATCTTGAGCTTGCGGGTCTTGCGCTTGTCCTGCCCCAGCTGGCTGAACATGCCACGCAGCTGCTCGGTCATCTCTTCCATGCCCTGGGGGCCCATGATTTCGAGCTGGGGGCGGCCTTCGGCCACGTCGATCTCGATCTCCTTGTCATCCAGTGCACCTTCGCGCAGCTTCTTGCGAAAGACCTGGCGGGCCGTGTTGTCAGCGGCGGGTTCGCTGCCTGCCGCTGCGCGGGCTGGGGGGATCAGCACGTCCAGGATGC
>NZ_JADHVT010000177.1 GCF_016783915.1 Acidovorax sp. | reverse complement strand
GCGTTGTTGTCCTTGGCCTTGCCCAGCAGCAGGGCGCTGCGGCCCTCGATATCGCGCAGGTTGACATCGTTGCCCAGCGTGGCGCCCACGATCTGGCCCCGGCTGTTCACCGCTAGCACCACCTCGGGCTCGGGGTTGTTCCAGGCCGAATCGGAGCGGATGCCGATGTCGTCGCCGCAGCCCACCGAGGCCAGCACCGGCGCCTTGGTGAACACCTCCGCATCGGGGCCGATGCCCACTTCCAAGTATTGCGACCACAGGCCTTTGTCTTGCAGCAGCGCTTTCAGGCGCATGGCCTCGGGCGAGCCCGGGCGAATGTCCGCCAGGTTCTGGCCGATGAGGCCGATGACCTGGCTGCGCAGTCCCTGCGCGCGGGTGGCATCGCCGCGCGCCTGCTCTTCGATCACGCGTTCGATCAGGCTGGCGGCAAACGTCACGCCCGCAGCCTTCACCACCTGCAAGTCGCACGGGGCCAGCAGCCAGGGGCGGCTGGTGTCGCGCGTGCCGGGCAGGCTGTTGGCCAGCAGGTCTTCCACGCTGCACAGGTACTGGCCGGTGGCCGCACGCACCGCCTCGGCGGGCGCCAGGGTGTCGAGCAGCGTGCTCATGGTGGGGTAGTGCGCGCTCAGGTCGAACACACCCTCAGGCCGCAGTGCCACCACCGCCGGGCCGGGAACGGCGCCATGGGGCGCCCACACGCGGCCTACCAGTGTGCCCTGCAGACCATCGTCGGGGAGTACTTGCAATGCGGTCTGGGGCGCACGGGCCCGTTCGGCAACTGCCGCTGCCGTCATGTTGTTCATGGAGAGTCCTTCAGAAAAGTCCGCGTAGGCGCCGGTGGCCCACCCGTTGGTTGTCAGTGGTTGTGGCGTGGCGTCTTTTCGGAAATGCGCTGGAAGCCCAGCGCAAAGTCCAGCGTGGCGCCGTCGGCCAGTTGCCCCGTCTTTTCGCGGTACAGCGCCTCCCAGGGCGACTGGCTCGCAGGCACGGGCGGGGCGGGGAGGTCACGTTGTCGGCGTGCGATCTCCTCAGGCGCCACGAGGGCATCGCAGCGCCCAGTGTTCAGGTCGATGCGGATCATGTCGCCGCTTTGCAGCCAGGAGAGGCCTCCGCCCACGGCGCTCTCGGGCGATGCATTCAGGATGGACGGGCTGTCCGCCGTGCCTGACTGGCGCCCGTCGCCCAGCGTCGGCAGGGTGTTGATGCCACGCTTGATCAGCGCATCGGGCGGCTGCATGTTGACCACCTCGGCCGAACCGGGCCAGCCGATGGGGCCCGCGCCGCGCATCACCAGGATGCAGCCTTCGTGAATGTTCAGTGCGGGGTCGTTGATGCGCGCGTGGTAGTCGTCCGCGCCTTCAAACACCACGGCACGGGCTTCAAAGATGCCTTCAGCGCCCGGCTGGCTGAGGTAGCGTTGGCGAAAGGCTTCGGAGATGACCGATGTCTTCATGATCCCGAAGTCGAACAGGTTGCCGCTGAGCACCATGAACCCCGCCTTCTGCATGAGCGGGTTGGCGAAGGGGCGGATCACCTCGCGGTCATGGGTTTCGCGGCCCTGCAGGTTCTCGCCCACCGTCTTGCCTGTCACGCTGGCGCAATCGGTATGCAGCTTGCCCGCTTGCTGCAGCTCCCACATCAGCGCGGGCACGCCGCCTGCGCGGAAGAAGCGCTCGCCGAGGAACTGGCCCGCAGGCTGCATGTTCAGTAGCAGGGGCAGGTCGTAGGCGTGGTCGGTCCAGTCTTGCGCGTCCAGCTGCACGCCCGCGTGCCGCGCCATGGCCATGATGTGCACCTGCGCGTTGCTGCTACCGCCCGCCACGCTGACGATAGATAGCGCGTTCAAAAAACTCTCCCGCGTCAGGATGCGCGAGGGGCGCAGGTCTTCATACGCCATCTCCACGATGCGCCGCCCGGTCTCGTACGCCATCTGGCCGCGTTCGCGGTAGGGCGCCGGGATGGCCGCGCAGCCCGGCAGCGACAGGCCCAGGGCTTCTGCCACGGCGTTCATGGTGGAGGCCGTTCCCATGGTGTTGCAGTGGCCCGCCGACGGTGCGCTGCTGCAGGCGCGCTGCAGGAACTCTTCTTCATCAATCTCGCCCGCCGCGAGCTGGCGGCGGCTGCGCCAGATGACGGTGCCCGAGCCCACCAGCTGCCCTTCGTGCCAGCCGTCCAGCATCGGTCCGCCCGAGAGCACGATGGCCGGGATGTCCACCGTGGACGCGGCCATGATGCCCGCGGGCGTGGTCTTGTCACAGCCGGTGGTCAGCACCACCGCGTCGATGGGGTAGCCATACAGGATCTCCACCAGCCCCAGGTAGGCCAGGTTGCGGTCCAGCGCGGCCGTGGGGCGGCGGCAGTTTTCAAAGATGGGATGGACGGGGAACTCCATCGGAATGCCGCCCGCATCGCGGATGCCGTCGCGCACGCGGCGCGCCAGGTCCAGGTGGATGCGATTGCAGGGCGACAGGTCGCTGCCCGTCTGCGCAATGCCGATGATGGGCCGGCCCGAGCGCAGCTCTTCGGGTGTGAGCCCGTAGTTCATGAACCGCTCCAGGTACAGCGCGGTCATGTCCGAGCGCTCGGGCGCGGCAAACCATTCGCGGGAGCGGAAGGGGCGGCGGGGTGTTTTTGTCATGGGATCGAGACGTCGCAAAAGAGGGGCTGGACGCAGCCGGAAGCTGCGCCCTGGGGAGCGAACCAGTGGCTTACTTGCCGCCCCGCGCCTTGGTCAGCTCACCCATCATTTCGCTGGTGGTCTCTTCACCAAACTCCTTGCCGTACTTGGCCAGCACAGGCTGCAGCTTGGTGCGCAGCTTGGCCTGCTCAGCGGCGGGCAGTTCGGTGATCTGCATGCCGGCCTTTTTCAGCTCGCCCAGGGCGGTTTCGCTGAAGGCGCGGATGGTCTTGCGTTCAAACAGCGTAGCCTCGCGGGCGGCCTCCTGCACGATCTTGCGCTCGTCTGCCGAGAGGCTATCCCAGGTCTTCTTGGACATCAGCAGCACCCAGGCGCTGTACATGTGGCGCGACAGCACCAGGTGCTTTTGCACCTCATAGAACTTGCTGGCCAGGATGGTGGCGGGCGGGTTTTCCTGCCCGTCCACGGCAGACTGCTCCATGGCCGTGTACAGCTCGGTAAACGGCATGGGCGTGGCGTTGGTGCCCAGCGCGTTGAAGGTGTCCAGGAACAGGGGGCTCTGGATCACACGCAGCTTCAGGCCCGCCAGGTCGTCCGCCTTGTTGATGGGGCGGCGCGAGTTGGTCACGTGGCGAAAGCCGTTCTCCCAGAAACCCAGTCCGATCAGGCCCTTGTCGGGCAGCATGGCCAGCAGCTTCTGGCCGAAGGGGCCGTCGAGCAAGGCGTCGGCTTCGGCCTCGGTGTTGAAGGTGAGTGGCAGGTTCAGCACGCCAAAGGGCTTGATCAGCGACATCAGCGTGGATGAATCCGGAATCGTCATCTCCAGCGTGCCGCCGCGCAGGGCCGAGGTCATGCTCACGTCGTTGCCCAGGGCGCCGCTGGCGAACAGCTTGGCGTTCATCTTGCCGCCGCTCTTGGCCTGCAGGCGCTCGGCAAAGTGGCGCACGGCCTGGGCCTGCGGGTGGTCGTCGCTCAGGCCGATGCCGACCTTGAAGGTGTGTTCCTTGACTTGGGCCGCGACGGGGGGGGAAAGGGCGGCCAGCAGCGTGGTGGCAAGCGCCAAGGTTTTGGCGAGGGTCTTGAATTGCATGGTGTCTTGTCTCCGTTGGAATGGCGGGACCCCGCTGGCGAGGCCGTTGGCGTATGCAGCTTTTTTGGGCAAGCCGTCATGAACGCAAGGCGAAGGTTAGGTTTCGCGCTTCTGCGGGTCCACTGAATGTTTTGCGACAATCCATTCCAAACGCTTATGAGTCCAGACGAATTTCCGGGTAAACCCTTGTCTTTGGCGCAGGCCTGCGCGCGGCTGCGCTTTCGGCATTTGCAGTTTCTGGACATCCTGGGCCGCACGCGCAACCTCCGCCTGACGGCCGAACAGATGCACGTCACGCAGCCTGCGGCCACCAAGATCCTGATGGACATCGAGGAGATACTGGAGGCGCGCTTGTTCGACCGCCTCTCGCGTGGCATGCGGCCCAACGAGCTGGGGCTTTTCACGCTGCGCTACGCCAGCGCGGCGCTCGATGGGCAGCGCAAGTTTGTGGACGAGTTCAACGCCCTCAAGCAGGGCGGCCATGGCCATGTGACGGTGGGCGCCATCACCGGGTCGGCCGCGCATGTGCTGGTGGCGTCGGTGGTGGAGATACAGCGCCTGCGGCCCCTGCTGGTGATCAAGATCCTGGAGCAGAGCAGCGACCAGCTCATCGCCTGGCTGGCCGAACGCAAGATCGACCTGATGATTGGCCGCTTCACCACCGAGGACCAGCGCAGCCAGTTCCACTATGAGCACCTGTCCGCCGAGCCGCTCCATGTGGTGGGCGGGCAGCACCACCCGCTGCGCGGTGCCACCGACCTGTCGCTCACCGAGCTGGCGCACTGGCCGTGGATTCTGTACCCCGCCTCCACGGCGGTGCGCAAGGTGTCGGACGACCTGTTTGGCGGCGCGGGCCTGGCGCTCACGGCGGGGGTGGTGGAGACGCCGTCCTTTTTGTTTGCGCTGGAGCTGATGAACACCACCCACATGATGTCGCTGCAGCCCGCTGCGCTGATCCAGAAATACGTGGACCGGGGGCTGCTTTCGCGTATCCCCGTCGAGCTGCCTGACCGCATGCCCAGCTATGGCCTCATCACCCGGCTGGGCGAGCCGCCCACCCCTCCGGCGCAGGCTTTCATCGACGTGCTGCGCGAGACGGCGGGCGTGGCGCCGGACCCTTCGGCAGAGTGACAAGGTCCGCGCTATGCACGGCCCTTTTCGATAACCAATGGTTATTGGAAATTGAGGCGGCCAAGCCCTGCCGTTATGCTCTGCGCCCTTTCCCGCAACCCAGGCCTTTTTCTCCATGACCGACGCACCCGACACGCCCGACACCATCCAGGAACCCCGCTGCTGGAGCGATGGGCGCTGGACGGCACAGGTCATCAAGAACGAGGATGACGACGGCTGGGCCGTGTCCATGACGCTGAAGGGCGAGGCCGAGCCCGCGCTGGTGGGCCCCTGGACCATGGGGCGTGACAAGAAGAACCCCAAACCGCTGGATGTGTCGGCCTTCCACACCCTGGTCAAGACCGCGAGCGAGGTGGTGCGCCGCCATGAGCAGCAACTGCACGCGCAGCTGAACAAGAGCGTGCACATCACTACCGCTGACGGGCAGCGTCTGCGCGTGGCGCTGGCCATCGTGCCGGACGAGGAAGGCGCCACGGCCACGCTGAGCGCGCAGGACGAGCTGGGTGAGGAGGTGGCGCGTGCGTCCGCGCCGCCCAGCTTCAAGCTCACGCCCGCCAGTGCTGCGGCCTGGGCCGAAGGCGGGTTTCAGCGCGTGCGTTGAGCAGACCGCGTCAAAAAACGGCCGTGTGCAGGTCGCACAAGCCGCCACTGCCAGTGCAGGCAATCGCGTTCGCGACGGCGTGCCGTGCGCCCGCCACCTAAAATCCCGGTCGTCGGCCCCGAATGACCTTCGGGGCCGACAGCGTTCTCAGGGCGGGGCGAAATTCCCCACCGGCGGTATCTGTGGCCTGAAAAGGCAGCAGGAGCCCGCGAGCGCCTGCGGTGCTGTTCTTAGGAACATGCCCTCAGGGTCAGCAGATCTGGTGTGAAACCAGGGCCGACGGTCATAGTCCGGATGAAAGAGATCGCGAAACCAGGGGTGTCCTGCATATCCCTCGCGAGTCCGTGGTAGTGCGGATCGGGATGGGCCGCAAGGCGGCTTTTCTTGCCAATAGCGCGGCTATTGGCAAGAAAAGCAACGCAGCGGACCGCCCGAGACCGCGCTACCGCGAACCGCAGGGAGTTATGCAGGACATCCCTAGAGCACCCGCCATGGGTGGCTGGGCCATGGGCGTCTGCCTGCGTGCTTTTTAAGCCCGCTCGCAAGCGCTGGGAGGCCTTTGCCGCCCTGTGCAGGCGCAGTGTTCGCGCGCGCCCTGATTCTGGCCATACCTGTTTTGAGGAACCCATGAATCAGTCTTCTGCATCTTCCGTTTCCCCCCTGGCCCCCGTCGCCGCACACCGTGGCGCCCGCGTGGCCATCATCAGTGCCAGCTGGCACCAGGACATCGTGCACCAGGCCCGCGACGCGGCCCTGGCCGAGTTCGACCGCCACGGCCTGCCGCCCGCGCAGGTGGCGCTGTTTGACGTGCCCGGCGCGTTCGAAATTCCGCTGCTGGCCCGCAAGCTGGCGCGCAGCGGGCGCTACGACGCCATCGTGGCCTGTGCGCTGGTGGTCAACGGCGGCATCTACCGCCACGAGTTTGTGACCACCGCCGTCATTGACGGCCTGATGCGCGTGCAGCTCGACACCGAGGTGCCGGTGATGTCGGCCGTGCTCACGCCGCGCGACTTCCATGACCACGAGGACCATGTGCGCTTCTTCCGCGAGCATTTCGTGAAGAAGGGCACCGAGGTGGCCCAGGCCTGCCTGCAGACCATGGCCTACCTGCGCAAGCTGGCCTCGCCCACGCTGGCCACCGTGCAGCAGGCAACCCCTGCGCTGGCTGAGGCCTGAGAAGGCGTCAGTTGCTACTATTTGTGTAGCTGTTGGCGCATGATCCACTAGCGAATCTGGCCGATTTGGCTTGAAACTGCTGCGCCGCTTCAGCCTGCGGTCAACATGGGCTGGCGGTGGCCCGGTGCGGGCATGCTGGCCTGCCTGGGGGTGTTGGCGTCGGTGTCTGCCAGCCGGAACACCGCCACTGCCTGCACCAGCTGCTGTGCCTGCACCTTGAGGCTGTCGGCGGCCGCCGCGCTTTGTTCGACCAGCGCTGCGTTTTGCTGCGTGGCCTGGTCCATTTCGGTGATGGCGTCCCCTATCTGCGCCACGCCTGCGCTTTGCTCGCTGCTCGCGGCGCTGATCTCGCCCACGATGTCGGTCACGCGGCGGATGGCGCTGACCACCTCGTTCATCGTTGCGCCCGCCTTGTCCACCAGCGTGGTGCCCAGTTCCACGCGCTCCACGCTGGCGTGGATCAGGGTCTTGATCTCCTTGGCGGCGTCCGCGCTGCGCTGGGCCAGGCTGCGCACCTCGCTGGCCACCACTGCAAAGCCCCGGCCCTGCTCGCCAGCGCGGGCTGCCTCCACGGCAGCGTTCAGCGCGAGGATGTTGGTCTGGAAGGCAATGCCATCGATCACGCTGATGATGTCGGCAATCTTCTTGCTGCTGTCGTTGATGCCCTTCATGGTGGTCACCACCTCGGCCACCACATCGCCGCCCTGCACGGCCACGGTGCTGGCGTTCACGGCCAGCTGATTGGCGGTGCGCGCGTTTTCGGCATTGGCCTGCACGGTGGAACTCAGCTCTTCCATCGATGCCGAGGTCTCTTCCAGCGCACTGGCCTGCTGCTCGGTGCGGGCTGACAGGTCGTTGTTGCCCTGTGCGATTTCGGTACTGGCGGCGGCCACGCTGTCGGCGTTGTTGCGCACATTGCTTACTACCTGCGACAGGCTCAACTGCATGTCGTGCAGAGCGTTCAGCAGCAGAGCGATTTCGTCCTTGCCCTGCACCTGCCGCGCCACCGTGAGGTCTCCGCTGGCCACGGCCTGCGACACGCGCACCGCGTTGTCCAGCGGATTCACCACGGTGCGGCTGAAGGCAATGGCGCCTGCAATGCCCAGAGCGCACACCACCAGCATCACCACCAGGCTGATGGTGGTGGCGCGCTGCGCGGCACCTGCAGCGCGCTCTGCCACGGCGCTGCTGGCCTGGGCGATCAGGTCGCCTGCCTGGTCCAGCAGCTGCGAGGGCTCGCGGTCCATGCCTGCCACGGCCTTGTCGCCGGCCTGCGGGTCGTGGTCGGCCGCCTTGAAGGCCTCAAACCCTTTGCGGTAGGCGGCGCCCATGCGCTCGTGCGCTTGCGCAAACTGGCTCACGCGCTCTCGGCCTTCGCCGGCGGGCAGGGCGGCGATGAGCTTTTGCGCCTCGTCCCTGATGGCCTTTTCCTGTTTTTCAAACGCGGCCCAGTAGCGCGTGAGCTGGGCCGGGTCCTTGCCGCGCAGCAGCACGTTCTTCCACTCCTGCACCTGCACCTTGAAGTTGTTGAGCATGCCCGCCGCCATGCGCTCGTGCTCGAAGCTCTGGGCCACGGTGGTCTGGTAGGTGTCGAGCGCCTGGTTCAGGCGGCTGATGCCAAACAGCGCCGCCGCAAACAGCAAAAGCAGCGACACGGTGAAGGCAAGGGGGAGCTTGAGGCTGAGCTTCATGGAGAACTCCTGTGGGGTCCACGATTCGCCGCTGGGGCGGTGCAAGGTGCATGCGGCCCAGCCTGACATCCTCCGTAGGTTGCGGCGGCTGTCCTACTGTGCCTTTCGTCTCGGTCAACCAGCGCGTGCTGTGCGCCGCGCCGGAGAGATTCCCGCTGCCATTATGGAGAGCTGTGTAATTTTTTGTATATGCCTTTTTTGCCGAGGGGCAAGCACTGGCGGGCGCCGCGAGCCTCTTGCGTTGTTCTCAAATTGATAGCTATTGGAGTTTGATGGATAAGCGCCAGAGCCTGATTGGATTCAGGCAGCGAAAACAAAACGGCCTTGCCGGTCAGGGCAAGGCCGTTCCATGGCGGGGCGTCGCGCAGGCCGATGCCGTGTGGGTCTGGCTACAAAACCCCGCTGGCCCGCAGCGCCGCAATGCGCGCTGGGTCCAGCCCCATCTCGCGCAGCACTTCGTCGGTGTGCTGGCCCAGTGCAGGCGGGGCGTTGCGCAGCACCGGTGGCGTGGCCGACAGGCGCAGCGGGCTGGCCACGCCGGTGATCTGCTGTACGTTGTCGGTGGCGGCCTCGCCGTCCTTCCAGCGCGACAGCGTCA
>NZ_JADHVT010000176.1 GCF_016783915.1 Acidovorax sp. | reverse complement strand
AATCTGTGACATCGAGGACGACAGAAACGCAAACACGCCGCCCGCCTCCGCCACCAGGGGCGCCACCTGCGGAATGGCCTGCATGGCGCCCAGCACGTTGGTGTGCATGACGGCATCAAAGTCTTGCTGTGTGGGCGGGGTGAGCGCGTTGGGGCGGCGGATGACGCCGGCCACATAGAGCGCCAGGTCCAGCTTTTCGCCGTCGAGCTGCCAGGCCAGGCCACTGATGCTGGCGGGGTTGGCCACATCGACGGTGAGCGCCTCGGCGCCCAGCGCCAGCACGCGCTCGCGGCCGGCATCGTCGCGCACGGTGGCGATCACGCGGCGGCCTGCGCTGGTGTACTGGCGCACCAGCTCCAGGCCGATGCCCCGGGACGCGCCCATCACGAGTATGGAGTTCATTTTCAAGCCCAATATGCCGCAAGCGCTAGTGGATCATGCACCAGAAGCTATCAATTCAGGAGTAAAAAAACAACAGCACCAACTCAGGCAGACAGGTAGCCGGCGTACTCGAAATAGCCAGACCACGCGGGGTCGTACGCCACCTTCAGCTCCAGCGATGCCGCCTCGTCGCGCAGCAGCAGGGGCGCCAGCGTCTGTTTGGCGAGTTGCTCGTCACTCACGTAGTACAGCGCCTGCCGGCGGCCCGCGCGCATCAGCGTCAGCACCAGAATGCCCAGCTGCGGCACTTGGAGCAGCGTGGCGGCTTGCTCGTGCAGGTCTTGCACGGCAGTCAGTGTGTCGCTGTCGGGCACCGCCAGGTCCACGGTGAGGGCATAGGCCAGGTCGGCCCGCATGGCCACAGCGTTGGCACTGGTGTTGACCATGACCACGCCGGTCTCGGGCGCGTCTTCGCTGTCGATGTCGTCAGCGGGCAGTTCGTTGCCGTCCTCGTCGATGGGGCAGTCAAACTGCAGTTCCAGCCCGTCCCATTCGGCATCGCCCGTGGGAAAGTGGCCGGTGTGGCCCAGGCTGTCGGTCCAGTAGCGGTCGAACACCGGGGGCAGCTGGCTCAGCGGCACCCAAGGTGTATGGGTATCGCCGGGCTCGCCCACAAAGTCCACCGCGCCCACCTTCACGGCAAAGTCGTACTCGCCCAGCACATGGTCGAGCATGATGAACGCCATGTTGCGCGCGTGGTCCTGGTAGTCGCTGGGGATCTCGCGGCCAAAGCGGATCTCCAGCGCCGCCTGCCCGCCATCCTGCTCCAGCGCCACCAGCACTTCGGACGTGGCCAGCTCAAAGCCTTCCATGCCGATGGGAAAGTCCGGCTGCGTGGTGCGCTCGCGAAACGCGCGCACGCGGTAGTGCGGCAGCGCGGGTGCGGCCGCCACCACCTGCGCCAGCAACGGAAACCGCTCGATGCTGCCGTGGGCCGTGACGATGAGGTCCACCACGGCATCGGCATCGTCGCCGGACATCTCCAGCGCCAGGCCTTCCAGGTGCTGATCTATCAGCGCATTGGCCGCCCCCACGCGCTCGCGCAGCGGCAGGTCCTGGAGCGATGCCTGGGCATCCGAAAACGCGCGCCAGAAGGCGCCGATGGCGGGAGAGGGAGTGGTCATCGCGGTCCTTGTGCAAAGTCGGGGATCATCCCATCTCCAGCCAGCTGCCTCAGACGAGTTCCAGCGCCACGGCCGTGGCCTCGCCACCGCCGATGCACAGCGTAGCCAGGCCCTTGGTCAGGCCGCGTGCCTTGAGGGCATGGATCAGCGTGACCATGATGCGTGCGCCGCTGGCGCCAATGGGGTGGCCCAGTGCGCAGGCGCCGCCGTTCACGTTGACCTTGTCATGGGGCAGGTCCAATTCCTTCATCAACGCCATGGGCACCACGGCGAAGGCTTCGTTGATCTCCCACAGCTGCACGTCGCCCACTTGCCAGCCGGCCTTGGCGAGTGCCTTTTGTGTGGCGCCCAGGGGCGCTGTGGCAAACCACTCGGGCTCCTGCGCATGGGTGGCGTGGCTCACGATGCGGGCCAGGGGCTTGGCACCCAGCTTCTTGGCGGTGGACTCGCGCATCATCACCAGCGCGGCCGCGCCGTCGTTGATGCTGGAGCTGGACGCGGCGGTGATGGTGCCGTCCTTCTTGAACGCGGGCTTCAAGGTGGCGATCTTCTCGAGCTTGACCTTGCCCGGGCCTTCGTCCACCGACACCACGGTCTCGCCCGCACGGGTCTTGACGGTGACGGGCACGATCTCGGCCGCGAAGGCGCCCGACTCGGTGGCGGCCTTGGCACGCTGCACGCTGGCGGTGGCAAATGCGTCCTGCTGTTCGCGCGTGAAGCTGTATTTGGCCGCGCAGTCTTCACCAAAGGTGCCCATGCTGCGACCCGCTTCGTAGGCGTCCTCCAGGCCGTCGAGCATCATGTGATCAAAGATGCGGTCATGGCCCAGGCGGTAGCCGCCCCGGCCTTTTTGCAGCAGGTAGGGAGCGTTGGTCATGCTCTCCATGCCACCTGCCACCATCACGTCGTGCGTGCCAGCCAGCAGCATGTCGTGCGCCATCATCGCGGCCTTCATGCCGGAGCCGCACATCTTGCTGAGCGTGACGGCGCCAGCGCCCTTGGGCAGGCCGCCCTTGAACGCGGCCTGGCGTGCAGGCGCCTGGCCCTGGCCGGCCATCAGGCAGTTGCCAAACAGCACTTCGCCCACGGCGTCGGGCGAGACACCGGCACGCTCGATGGCGGCCTTGATGGCGGCACCACCCAGGTCGTGCGCGGCCAGGCTGGAGAAGTCGCCTTGCAGCGAGCCCATGGGGGTGCGCGCGGCGCCGACGATGACGATGGGGTCTTGGGTGAATGCAGACATGGTGATGGTCTCCTGTGAACGGTTTGAATGGAAAGACGGGGTTAAATCAGAGGGGCGAACGGGCCGACGCGCTCCGTACAAAGCGCCGATCTGCGTCATAGGGAAAGACGTCAAACATGTGCCCCGCGCGGATGCGCTCCTGGTGTGACTGCCAGAAGGCGGCATCGAGCAGGTCGGCGTGGTGCTGCATGAACACCTCGCGCACAGCGTCGTTGCCCAGCAGGAAGGGGCCAAAGGTTTCGGGAAACACATCGCGCGGGCCCACGCTGTACCAGACCTCGCCGCTCATCTCTTCTTCCTCGTTGCGCGGCGTGGGCACGCGGCGGAAGTTGCAGTCGGTGAGGTATTCGATCTCGTCGTAGTCGTAAAACACGACCTTACCGTTGCGCGTGACGCCAAAGTTCTTCCAGAGCATGTCGCCGGGGAAGATGTTGGCGGCCACCAGGTCCTTGATGGCGTTGCCATACTCGATGACGCTGTGCTCCATCTGCTGGCGCGCGCGCGGGTCGGACAGGCCGGTGTCGAAGGCTTCCTGCAGGTAGATGTTGAGCGGGATCATGCGCCGCTCGATATAGAGGTGCTTGATGATCACCTCAGTCTGGCAGTCGCCGTCGCGGTCGCTGATTTCGAGCTGGCTGGGGGCGAACTTCTCGATCTCTGCAATGAGTGCATCGTCGAAGCGGTCACGCGGGAAGGCGACTTCGCTGTACTCCAGCGTGTCTGCCATGCGGCCCACGCGGTCGTGCTGCTTGACCAGCAGGTACTTGGCCTTGACCTGCTCACGTGTGGTTTCCTTCTGGTGCGGGAAGTAGTCCTTGATGAGCTTGAACACGAACGGGAAGCTCGGCAAGTCGAACACCAGCATGACCATGCCCTTGATGCCAGGCGCGATGCGGAACTGGTCGCTGGAGTGCTTCAGGTGGTACAGAAAGTCGCGGTAGAACAGCGTCTTGCCCTGCTTGGCCAGGCCCAGCGCGTTGTAGATCTCGGCGCGCGGCTTGCGCGGCATGAGGCTGCGCAAAAACTGCACGTAGGCGCTGGGCACCTCCATGTCCACCATGAAGTAAGCGCGGGCAAAGCTGAACAGCATCTGCATGTCGTCTTCGCCGAACAGCGCGGCATCGATGTACAGCTTGCCGCTGTCGTCGTGCAGGATGGGCAGCGCAAACGGCACCTCGTTGAAGCCGTTGATGATCTTGCCCACCACATACGCGCCCTTGTTGCGAAAGAACAGGCTGGTGAGCACCTGGATCTGGAAGTTGGTGCGCAGCCGCACCTTGTCGATCCGGCTGCGCATGGCGCCCACCACGCAAGCGGTGTCACGCTGCAAGTCGGCAAATTCGCGCTGCAGCTGGAAGTTCTCGACGATGGTCTGGAACGTTTCGCCCAGCGTGTCCCGCGACGGGTAGTAGGCGCGGTAGGTGGGGCGCGCGGCGGGCTCGTCGTTCTCGATGTATTCGGTGCTGACCGCGGGCCGCACAAAGATGAAGTCGTTGTGAAAATGCGTGCGGTGCAGGATCTTGGTGGTGACCGAATTGAAGAAGGTCTCGGCCAATTCGGGCTGATGGTGATTGACCAACAGGCCGATGTAATGCAGCTTCACCTGGTGCCATACGTCCATGGGCTGGCCACCTGCGCCAAACTCCTTTTCGAGGCGCCGCACGCACTCTTTCACCCGCAGGTCGTAGAACTCGATGCGCTCGCGCTGCGCCCGCTGCTGACCATGCCAGTCGCCGGTTTCAAAGCGGTGCTTGGCCCGCGCGGACTCCGTGCGGAACAGCCGGTAATGCCGGTTGAAGCCATCCATCATGGCCTTGGCAATACCGTAGGCTTGGGGTGCATCAAGGCGTTGCGGGAACATGGTGGCAGGCTTCTTGGCTTCTTTGTCAGCGCAACCGTCGTTCGGCAGGCACAGCGCCGGTCGGCTTACTGCCGCCGGGTCGCGGCCACCCCGGCGATTGCCGCCTTGTACAGCGACTCCAGGCCTTCGGTGCTGTCCACGGACATATGCAGGTTGTTGATGAGCCCATCCTTAAGGCCGTAGCACCAGCCATGCAGTGTGACCTTCTGGCCCCGGCCCCAGGCATCCAGCATTACGGTGGTCTGTGCAATGTTCACCACCTGCTCGATGGCGTTGAGCTCGCACAAAACGTCATGGCGCCATTCGGGTGCGGTGGCGGCGATCAGGTCACGGTGGCGGTCGCGCACATCGGTCACATGGCGGATCCAGTTGTCCGCTAGGCCAACCCGCGTACCCTCCAGAGCGGCCAGTACGCCGCCGCAGCCATAGTGCCCCACCACCATCAGGTGCTCCACCTGCAACTGGTCCACCGCGTACTGGATGGTAGACAGGCAGTTGAGGTCCGTAGGCACCACGACGTTGGCCACATTGCGGTGCACAAACACTTCGCCCGGCTCCAGCCCGGTGATCTGGTTGGCTGGCACCCGGCTGTCGGAACAGCCGATCCACATGTATTTGGGCTTTTGCTGCGCCAGCAAGCTGGTGAAGAAGCCAGGCCGCTCCCGCTCCATCTGGGCCGCCCAGGCGCGGTTGTGGACAAACAGGTCGTCGATGGAAGAAGGCATGGGGTCCTTGGTATGTGAGGGTTGGTCGGTCAGTCTTCGCAGGTCAGCAGGTTTCGGCAAACAGCTCGCGGCCGATCAGCATGCGGCGAATCTCGCTGGTTCCCGCACCAATCTCGTACAGCTTGGCATCGCGCCAGAGGCGGCCCAGCGGGTACTCGTTGATATAGCCGTTGCCACCATAGATCTGCACGCCTTCGCCTGCCATCCAGGTGGCTTTCTCGGCACACCAGAGGATCACGCTGGCGCAGTCCTTGCGGACTTGGCGCACGTGGTCGGTGCCGAGCATGTCGAGGTTCTTGGCCACAGTGTAGGCAAACGAGCGGCCCGCTTGCAGCACGGTGTACATGTCGGCCACCTTGCCCTGGATGAGCTGGAACTCGCCAATGCTCTGGCCGAACTGCTTGCGGTCATGTATGTAAGGGATCACGTTGTCCATCACGGACTGCATGATGCCCAGCGGGCCGCCAGTCAGCACCGCACGTTCGTAGTCCAGACCACTCATCAGCACCTTGGCGCCCTGATTCAGGCCGCCCAGCACGTTCTCAGCCGGCACTTCGACGTCCTGGAACACCAGCTCGCCCGTGTGGCTGCCGCGCATGCCCAGCTTGTCGAGCTTCTGCGCAATCGAAAAGCCCTTCATACCCTTCTCAATCAGGAAGGCGGTCACACCGCGCGCGCCCAACTCAGGCTCGGTCTTGGCGTAGACCACCAGGGTGTCGGCATCAGGACCGTTGGTGATCCACATCTTGCTGCCATTAAGCAGGTAGTAGCCACCCTTGTCCTCGGCCTTGAGCTTCATGCTGATCACGTCCGAGCCCGCGCCGGGCTCACTCATGGCCAGCGCGCCCACGTGCTCGCCGCTGATGAGCTTGGGCAGGTACTTGGCCTTTTGTGCCTCGTTGCCGTTGCGGTTGATCTGGTTCACACACAGGTTGCTGTGGGCGCCATAGGACAAGCCCACCGAGGCACTGGCGCGGGAGATTTCTTCCATCGCCACCATGTGGGCGAGGTAGCCCATGGCGGCGCCGCCATATTGCTCGGACACCGTGATGCCGAGCACGCCCAGGTCACCCATCTTGCGCCACAGATCCATGGGGAACTGGTCGTTGCGGTCGATTTCTGCCGCGCGGGGGGCAATCTCCGCCTGCGCGAAGTCGCGCACGGCATCGCGCAGGGCGTCGATGTCTTCGCCCAGTTGAAAGTTGAGGCCAGGAAGGTTGGCAGGGATGCTCATGGGGTCGTCTCCTCAAAAAGGTAATGGAATGGGCCGGATTCAGCCCTGGATGCTGTCGCGTCCGGTGACCGCCATAAGAGTGCATCCCATGGTGGCGACCAGCTTTTCTTGTCTGCCGTCGATGGCGAAGGCGCGGCCTTCACACACGGTGATGGTGCGGCCGGGCTTCAGCACCCGCCCTTCCATGCGAAATCGCTCGCCCTTGGCAGGGGCCAGCAAGTTGATCTTGAACTCGATGGTGAGCACGGCAGCGTCGGCCGCCATCAAGGTGAAACCGGCATATCCACACGCAGAATCTAGCGCAGTGGCCACCATGCCCGCATGGAGAAATCCATGCTGCTGGGTCAGCCCAAGCGCCCAAGGGAGTTCGATGTCCACGGCACCCGGCGTCACAAGGCCCAGCGAGGCACCCAGGGTCTGCATGGCTCCCTGGCGCGCAAAACTGGCGCGTACGCGGTCAGCAAAGTCGGTGCAACGCGGCTCAAGGGGGGGCGTGCTCACAACAGTCTCCTGATTTACGTTTACGTAAACGTCAATTATGAATCAATTTTGCTTTTCTACCTTAGCCAGTAGCGTGCGCGCCTCTTCTTCGTGCTCGCGCACCTCTTCCAGGTTGGCCTGTAAATCGGCCATCTGCTCTTCGAGCTGCTTGCGATGCACCACCAACACGTCGAGGAATTTGCGCAGCTGAACGCCGGTGTCACGGGGGCTGTCGTAAAGGTCGATGATCTCCTTGGCTTCCGTCAGTGAGAGGCCCAGGCGCTTGGCCCGCAGCGTCAGTCGCAGCCGGGTGCGGTCGCGCGCGCTGTACACGCGATTGCGTCCGGCAGACCCAGTGCGCTCAGGCTGCAGTAAGCCCATGTCTTCATAAAAACGGATCGCCCGGGTGGTGAGATCGAACTCTTTGGCGAGGTCACTGATGGTGTAAGTGTTGGCCATGGTGGGTGCTGCACACAGCAGTATCGGTTTCGCAAATGAGACAGCCCGGTGGCGGCAGCTCCCTACAATGCATCGAATGCATGACGTTTACGTTAACGTCAATGCTAACCCATCAGACCTTCGCCATGAATCCACTCGAACACCAGATCCACTACCCGCTCGGCGACGCGCTCCCTCCCGAGGGCGGCTCCATAGTGGTCGCGCCGGGAGTCCACTGGATTCGCATGGGTCTTCCCTTCGCACTGGATCACATCAATCTGTGGCTGCTGCGCGACCGACAACCGGGCGCTGGCGGTGTGACACTAGACGGGTGGACAGTGGTGGATTGCTGCATCGACAGCGCTGCGACCCGTGCACAGTGGGAGCAGATTTTTGTGAATTGTCTGGGTGGCTTGCCCATCTTGCGTGTCATCGTGACCCACATGCATCCAGACCATATCGGTCTCGCCCATTGGCTGTGCGAGCGTTGGGGGGTGCAATTGTGGATCAGTGCCACCGACTACAACGTGGCTCGGGTCGCTGTTTATGACCCGCAAGGGTTTGGCGGCGAAGCAGGGGCGGACTTCTATGCCCTGCACGGTGCGCAAGACCCTTCCTTTTTGGCCCATGTACGTGGGCGGGCATCGTATTTTCCGACCCTTGTGCCCGCGCTGCCGCCCCGCTTTCGCCGAATCATGGATGGAGACACGCTGAACATTGGGGGCCGAGGATGGCGTTGCATCAGCGGTTATGGACATGCGCCCGAGCACATGGCGCTGTTCTGTGCTGAATTGACCACGCTGATCAGCGGTGACATGGTGCTACCGCGCATCTCGACCAATGTCAGTGTCCATGCCAGTGAGCCCGAAGCCAATCCGCTGCAATTGTTTTTGACTTCGCTGTTGCGGTACCTGGACCTGCCGGAAAGCACACTGGTGCTCCCATCGCATGGCAAGCCGTTCACGGGATTGGCCACGCGCATTGCGCAGCTGCAGAACCACCACCACGAGCGGCTGGCAGATATCTTGCTGACAGCCCAAGACAATGCGCTGAGCGCTGCAGATACCCTGCCAATTCTCTTTCAACGCAAGCTGGACACCCATCAGATGACTTTTGCTATGGGTGAGGCGCTGGCGCATCTGCACCATCTGTGGATGGATGGGAAATTGGAGCGCTTTCTCGATCAGGCCGGGGTTCAGAGATTTCACGTACTGAACGGTGGAGGCGGATAAACGCATCCGATCCGCCGTGATCCTGTGTGATCAGTTGCTCGTCGCGTCGCGGTGCGCTGAAGCTACTCACACGGCGTGACTTGAGATGCTACGCACGCTTGGTCGGGGCAAGTAATCTGAGATGGGTTGGGAGGGCTGTTGAAGCCGAACGCAT
>NZ_JADHVT010000175.1 GCF_016783915.1 Acidovorax sp. | reverse complement strand
CACCATCTGGGAGGCCGCCCGCACGGGCCAACCCCAGCAGGTCGAAGCCCTCGTGCAACAGGGCACGCCAGTGGATGCCCGCGACCCCGAAGGAAAAACCGCCCTGATGCTGGCCGCCTTGAACGGCCACACCGCCACTGTGCAGCGGCTGCTGGCCTTGCGCGCCAACCCGGCGCTGGTGGACCGCGAAGGTCTGAATGCGTCACAGCTCGCAGCCCAGCGGGGGCACACGCGCCTGGCAGAACTGCTGGAAGCGGTGCGCTGAAAGGCGCACCGGCAGGTCTCGCAGTGCCTATGTCATGTCCGCATGGGGCGGGCGTAGCTGCCCCGCTCGGCGGTAGCGGCGAATCAGCTGCTCGTCGGAATCATCAGAACCGCACCGCCTCAAACGCGGGGTGCAGCGCATCGATCCAGTGGTCCAGCTCGTCCTGCGTCACATGCAGGTGGTCCATGCAGGCCTGGCCGTGTTGGGTCCACTCGCGCGTGGGGGCCAGGCCGTCGTGCTGGTTGACCAGAAACTCGGCCAGCAGGCCCAGAGCCACCAGGTGGCGCACCGTGGGGTCAAAACGCTCATCGTTCAGACACGCAAAGTCGTGGTGCAGCCAGATGGCCTGGGCCACGTCGCCCGGCAGGTGCCAGGTGCGCGCCACGATGGCGCCCATCACCGCGTGGTCGGTGCGGTGGCTGGCGTTCTCGGTCTGGGTAAAGGTGCGGTCCTTGCGCGCCAGGGCCTCGGTCACGGTGCCTGCGTAGCCTCGCACTGCCTTCACCAGCACCGGCATGCCCACGTGGCAAAACAGCCCAAAGCTGTAGCCCAGGCCCGGGTCCAGGCTGTAAAGCTGGTGGCCGATGTGTTCGCACGCAATGGCGCGGCGCTGCGAGCTTTCCCAGAAATGCTCCAGCAACTGCGAGCGCACCTGCAGCGCATTGCGCGTGATGAAGGCCGACAGCAGCTCCACGGCCGGCTGCAGCCCCAGCACCGTCAGCGCCATGCCCACGGTCTGCACCGGCTGGGCCAGGCCGTACAGCGGGCTGTTGGCCAGCCGCATCACGGCAGCGGCCAGGGCCACGTCGGAGGACGCCAATTGTTCCAGGGCCGCCGAGTCCAGCTCGGGCTCCGCCATGATCTGCTGCAGGCGCAGCAGCGATTCGGGGCACGGCGGGATCACAATGGCACGCACGGCAGGGTGCACGCGGGCCTGCCGGATGTCTTGGTCGATTGGGTGTGGAGCGGTCACAAAAAATCCCCGGGCCGCCGCGTGTGCCGACCACACGGATGGGCGCAGCCCGCACAGTTGCAATTCGTTGCATTGTGGCGCCAAAAAGCGTGTCGCCCACTGAAACAGTGCACAAGCACAGTATTTGAATTCAGCGACTCAGATGTTCGCGCCGTCGAGCCCCTGCAGGGCCTGCCGCGTGCTCAGGCTGCTGCGCCCGGGCATGGCCTCGCCCAGGTAGTCCAGAAACCGCCGCACCGCGGGCGACAGGCCCCGTCGTGAGGGGAACACGGCGTGCACGATGGCGGGTGCCGGTGCCCAGTCGGGCAGCACCCGCACCAGCTTGCGCTCGCGCATTTCTTCCTGGCACATGTAGTCGGGCATCCAGCACACGCCCGTGCCGGCCACGGCGGCGTACTTGAGCGTGAGCAGGTCGTCCGCCACATAACGCGGCGTGTGCTGCACCACCTGGTGCACGCCGCCCGGGCCAATCAGGTTCCAGGTGGAGCGCCCCTCGGGGGCCGACATGGCAATGCTGTCGAGCTTGGCCAGGTCGTCCAGCGTCTTGGGTGTGCCCTGGCGGATCAGCAGCTCGGGGCTGGCCACCAGGATCTGCGTGGTGTGGTCCAGGCGCTTGACGACCATGCTGCCGCTGTCGTCCACCGACGGCCGCACGCGCAGCGCCACGTCGATGCCCTCCTCCACCAGGTTCACCGCGCGGTTGCTCACCAGCATGTCGATGCGCACCTCGGGGTACTGGGCGAGAAACCGGGGCATCAGCTCGGCCACCACGGTCTGTGCCAGCGTCACAGGACAGCTCACGCGGATGGTGCCGCGCGGTGTGGTCTGCACCTGGGCCACAGTGTCGGCCGCCGCCTGGGCCGACTCGCGCATGGCCTGGCAATGGCGCAAATACGCCTCGCCCACTTCGGTCAGCGAGAGCTTGCGGGTGGTGCGCTGCAGCAGGCGCACGCCCAGCTGCGTTTCCAGGTCCGACACCCGGCGCGACAGGCGCGATTTGGGGATGCCGAGGGCACGGCCCGCAGCGGCAAAGCCGCCGCGCTCCACCACTTCGGCGAAATACAGCATGTCGTTGAGGTCTTGCATGGAGGGGTCCGTAACACACTTCAATCGTTCTATGGATGGAACAATCTATCGCAAGTTCACTACCTTATCAACAAATTGATCCATCCTCACAATTCATCCCATGGCCACACGCTGTGGCTCCGATCCACAGAACCCCAGGAGTTCCCTCATGCAACTGCTTCACGTCGACTCTGCCATCACTGGCGATCAATCCGTGTCCCGCCAACTGACTGCCCGCACCGTGGCTGCATGGCAAGCCGCCCACCCTGGCACCACCGTGCAATACCTGGACCTCGCCCAGCAGGCCCCTTCGCACCTGTCGGCCCAGTCGCTGGGGTTCCGCACCGGCCAGGCCGCAGCCACCGAGGTGGAACGCACTGAAAACGCGCTGTCCGAAGCACTGGTGAGCCAGTTCCTGGCCGCCGACGTGATCGTGATTGGCGCGCCGCTGTACAACTTCTCCATCCCCAGCCAGCTCAAGGCCTGGATCGACCGCCTGGCGCAAGCGGGCCGCACCTTCAAGTACACCGAGAAGGGCCCCGTGGGTCTGGCCGGTGGCAAGACGGTGATCGTGGCCTCCACCCGTGGCGGCGTGTACTCGACCAGCGAAGGCGGCCAGGCCATGGAGCACCAGGAGAGCTACCTGAAGGTGGTGTTCGGCTTCTTCGGCATCACCGACGTGCGCTTTGTGCGTGCAGAAGGCGTGGCCATGGGCCCGGACGCCAAGGCGGCCGCACTGGCATCGGCCGATGTGGAAATCACCACCCACACCAGCGTGGCCGCCAACCAGGCCCGCGTGTCGCAGGCCGCATAAGCGCTGCAAAAACGACGACGCGCAAGGCGCAAGCCCTGCGACGCCCCTGGAACCCGGCCCTGCGTCGGGTTTTGTCGTTTATGAAGAAAAATGGCCGGATGCGCTAGTGGAATATGCCTAAGTAGCTATCAATTTTGATATAGCACGCCCAGGCAACGCCGCCCCTACACCACACCGCGCCCACAGTCACTGCGCAGCGGGCAACCCCTGCCGCTGCAACCATTGTTCGGCCAGTTGCTGGGGCGGCAGGGCCGGGGCAAACAGCCAGCCCTGAAAACGCTCGCAGCCCATGCGGATCAGGAACTGCAGCTGCTCCTCAGTCTCCACGCCTTCGGCCACCACCGAAAGGCCCAGCGTGCGGGCCAGCGCATTGACGGTGGCGCAGATCTCGCGGTCGTTCACGTCCACCACAATGTCGCGCACAAACACCTTGTCGATCTTCAGCTCGCTCACCGGCAGGCGCTTGAGCTTGATGAGTGATGAGTGACCGGTGCCAAAGTCATCAATCGACAGCGCAAAACCTGCATTCTTCAGGTCGAGCGCGATGGCGTACAGGGACTCGTCCAGCAGCTGCGACTCGGTGATCTCCAGCACCAGGCCCGCAGGCTCCACCCCGGCGCGCTGCGTCACGCCCAACAGGGTCTGGGTGAAACCCGGCTCGCGCAGCTGGATGGTGGAGACATTGACCGACACCACCGGCACCTGCCAGCCCTCGGCGCGCCACTGTGCCATCTGGCGACAGGCGGTCTCAAACACCCACAGCCCGATGGGCACGATCAGCCCGCTCTCCTCGGCCAGCGGGATGAACTCGTCGGGCGGCACCGGCTTGCCCTCCATCGACCAGCGCAGCAGTGCCTCGGCGCCCACCGTCTGGCGTTGCTGGTTGAGCTGGGGCTGGTACACCAGTGTGAATTCACCCCCTTGCAGCGCGCTGTGCAGGCGTCTGCGCAGCTCCAGCCGGCCACGCGTGATCTGCGTGAACTCCTCGATGTAGAAGCGGTACGAGCCCCGCCCCGCGCTCTTGGTGGCATGCAGCGCCGAATGCGCATGGCGCACCAGCTCCACGCTGTTGACAGAGTCATCCGGATACAGGCTGATGCCCAGACTTGCACCCATGTACTGCGCGCCCACCTCCGAAAGCTCCCAGGGCCGCGCCAGCCCCTCCACCAGAGAAGCCGCCAGCTGCGCCAGATCGGTACGCGATGCGGGGCGCAGCAGCATCACGGTGAACTGGTCATTGGCCAGCCGCGACACCAGGCCCTGCCCTGCCAGCAGCTGGGTGATGCGCTGGGCCACCTCGCTCAGCAGCGCATCACCCACGCGGTGGCCGTAGGTTTCGTTCACGCTCTTGAAGTGGTCCAGGTCAATCAGCAGCAATGCCACGCGGCGATTGGTGCTCTGCGTGTCGCGCGCGGCCTCGGCCACGGCACGCTCCAGCGCGTCTTCAAAGTAGCGTCGATTGGGCAGGCCGGTGAGCGCATCAAAGTGCGCCACCCGGTACAGCTGCTCCTCGTTGCGCAGCACGGCGGCCTCGGCCGTGCGCAGGCGGTTGAGCAGGCTCACCACAATGGTCTGGCGCATTGCGGCCAGCAGCAGCACCAGCAGGCAGCACACCAGGATGAGCACCTGCACCCCGGCACGCCCGTCGGGCGCGACAAACAGCAGCACCAGGGTGATGGCGGCCAGCGTCATCGACACCAGCGGCACATAGTTCATGGCCCGGTCACACTGGCGGCGGTAGTCGGCATCCACCGACATATCAAAGCGCAGCCAGCGCGCGCCCCACCCCAGTGCGAGCGCCGACAGGCTGAAGCTGGCGTTGAACCAGACACCCGGCTCCACCGTGCCGCTGATCACCATCAGGTTCCACTGCATCCAGCTCAGGCCATAGCCCAGCAGGCCCATCAACACCAGCAGGTGCGAACGCGCCACCCGCACCCCCACGGTAGGAATGGCCAGCGCCGTGACACCCGCCGCCGTGAGGAACCCCGCCGGGTACAGCACCAGCACCGTGCTCACCGCCAGCGACCCCACCCCGCCCGAGGGCAGGTAGACCACCAGCGTGAACGCCAGCAGCGCCAACACGGCGCCACCAAAGTCGAGCGCCGCCGGGTAGGCACGGTCACGCGAGAGGCGGGCAAACGTGGCACGGATGACAGTGGCGGCCCACAGCGGCCCACCGGCCAGAAACAGCAGATCGGCGGGCGCCGGGAACGGGTTCCAGTCCAGCGCCACCTGCACGTTCCACACGATCTGCCCCACAGCCACCAGCAGGGCAAAGGCCAGCAGACCGGCGTGCAGCGTGCGGTCGGTGGGGGGCGCCTGCCGCCAACCGCGCCAGGCCCAGAAGGCCGACAGCCCAAACGCCAGCGTCCACGAGGCGTTGTCCAGAAACACCCGCACGCTGACGTCCGGCACCCACAGCGACGCGGCGAACAACAGCGTGGCTGCGCTCAACCAGACCGCTGAGAGGATTCGTTCCGCGAAGGACATGGGTGGGGGCCGTGGTGGAAGGGGTGTGCTGGGCGTAATTGCTACAGAACGTTAACCCTCCCATTGTGGACGCAAGCGTGGCCTGCCAGTTTCCCCTCAAAGCAGCCGGGGCACTGGGCCAGCCAATAGCTACCAAAAAAATAGCATCCAGCGCCTGCTGGACAAGCGCTGGATGCCAATGGAATCTGAATATTTGCCGTTCTTCGACAGCGCTGATGGGCGCCCGCTCCCCTCGCGGGAGAAAGTCAAGCCAGGGCACCGCAGCGCCCACCCATTACAGGGTGCGCTCAGCGTGAAGCCTTAGAACCCTGGCAACACCGAGCCCTTGAACTCGGTCTGGATGAACTTCTTCACTTCTTCCGAGTGGTAGGCCTTCACCAGCTTGGCCACCCAGGGCTTGTCCTTGTCGGCGTCGCGCACGGCGATCAGGTTGACATAGGGGCTCTTGGCGTTTTCTTGCGCGATGGCGTCCTTGCCAGGGTTCAGGCCGGCCGACAACGCAAAGTTAGTGTTGATGGCCGATGCGTCCAGATCGTCCAGCGAACGGGGCAGCTGGGCCGCGTCGAGTTCAACAAACTTGAGCTTCTTGGGGTTGCTCACCACGTCCAGCGGCGTGGCCTTGAGGCCAGCGCCGTCACGCAGCTTGATCAGGCCCTTGTCCTGCAGCACCAGCAGCACACGGCCGCCGTTGGTGGGGTCGTTGGGAATGCCGAACTTGGCGCCTTCCTTCAGGTCTTCCAGCTTCTTGACCTTCTTGGAATACAGGCCGATGGGGAAGTTGACGGTGTAGCCCACCGACACCAGCTTGTAGCCACGGTCAGCCACTTGCGCATCAAGGTAAGGCTTGTGCTGGTAGCTGTTGGCGTCCAGGTCGCCCGCGGCAAGTGCGGCGTTGGGCTGCACATAGTCGCTGAACTCGACGATCTGGATCTTGAGGCCGTCCTTCTCGGCCACCTTCTTGACCTGCTCGAAGATCTGGGCGTGGGGACCGCCGGTGACGCCCACCTTGATGGGCTTGTCCTGGGCCATGGCGCCAGTGGAGAAAGCGGCGGCAGCAGCCAGGGCCAGGGCGGATTGCAGGAGAAGGCGCATGTTGTTGTTCACAGGGAAAACCTTTCGTTGAGAGATGGCTCGCATACTAGGGTTTCCCCGATAAAACTGGAACAACTAAGTTTTCATTTCATTACAACCCAATCGCATAACAAGCTGCAAAGCGGTTTCCTCAGCCCCGCAGCGCCACGTTGTTCAGCTTGTCCAGCCGCTCGGGCCAGGTGCCTTCCACCGTCGCGCCCTGCAGCAGGATGCGCGTCCATGCCACCCAGGCGTCCCACTGCACGCGCTTGTCCCACGCATTGCCCCAGGCGCTGAACAGGTGCAGCGCGCTCTCGGCGGCGGCCTTGGCGTCGTCCTTGCGGCCGGCGGACAGATACAACTGGGCCAGCACCATCTGCGGCTCACCCACCCAGGGGTTGTGGCGCACGGCGCTTTCCAGTACGCCAGTGGCCACGTCCAGGTCCACCAGCGGCTGGTCTTGCTGGATGACGGACCAGTACAGTGACGTGGCCGCCGCCTCGTTGGCCGCAGACAGGTACTGCGAGCAGTGCGCAAACACGGGCGGCATGGGCAGCACATCCTTCAGCCCCGGGTGCTGGAGCGCCTTGGCCAGCCCATTGATCTGGTGCACCATGCGCCCCGACGGCCGCATGGGCCCGGGCCATAGCGATGCGGCCCAGTGCGCTTTCTGGCTACGGTGCTGCACGTCCGGAAAGCGCGAAAAGATGTCGTCCTGCCAGCTGAACCACTGCTCGATGGTGTCGGCCATGCTCACGATGATGAAGGCCGCCACCTCATACGGCGTGAGCACGTGGTCCTGCCCATCTTTTTGCAGCACCAGGCTGCCGTCGGCCTCCAGCGCGTGGGCCAGCACCTTCTGCACAAACTGCGTGCGCGACTGGGTGCAGAACAGGTAGACCAGGTGCTCGGCCGACTCGCCCGCAATCTCGCGCACCCGGGCGCGCTCCTTGGCGGGGTCGAACTTCACCAGGTCCACAAACGCATTGCCATACACGCTGTGCAGCAGACCCAGCAAACGCACATCGCGCGGCTGCTGCCACACGGTCAGGGTGCGCGTAACACCCACCAGGTGGTGGCGAAACGTGCCAGCCTTGTGCCAGTCCTGCCCCACATTGCGCGCCAGCACGGTGGGCAGCACGGGGGCCAGTTCGGGGTCACGGGTCAGCCACTCGTCGTCCAGCAGCGGCAACGCGCGGGCAAACAGGTCGGCGTCCAGGGGGTGAAGCGGCAGGGTCATGGTGTCTTGTCTCCGGCGTTGATGGGTGCAGGTAATGCAATGTACACACAGTATCTGCCGGCAACGCAGGTGTGCAAGCACAAGGGTGACCTGTCCAACACGACACAGAGAGCATTGGGCATCGGCCGATCGTTACGGCGTCTGCTCATCCCGCGCTGCTCCAGCCCTCATGCCGAACGCGGACCTGCGGGCCCTTCGGCAAATGCCCTCGCCCGCTGTGGCAGCCTTTCAGGCCCGTACCAGCCGCACTTCAAAGTACGCACCCTCCCCTTCCCCCAGATCCCGGAACCCTGCCTGCCGGGCTGCCACACTGGCCTTGCCCCAAGCCTTGAGCAGGGTGAGGTCGCCAGGAGATACCACCTCGGGCGGTGACTCTTCCAGGCTCTGCGTGGTGTCCAGGGCGGCGGCGACCTGTTCGGGCCCACCGAGCTGCTTTTCGAGCGCCTTGGCGTACCTGATTTCTGCTGCAATGCGCTCCTTGGCCGGGAGCTCCTCGGGATAGTCGCGCAGAGTGACGGCGAAAGTGGATTCGATGACTTGCATGGCGCTGCTTCTCCTGTGGTTTGATGCTGTATGAATATACAGTTTTTTCCAAAAGAATTCGAGTGCTGAAAGTTCAGACGTGAGCGCGGAAGGGTGGAAAGATTGTTCTCAATACTGGAACAGTTAGTTCGCGACTGAGTGGTTTTTCCCTGAACACCATCGGCGTACAGTTCATCCCATCGATGAGCCGAACCCGCAAGGCGACTCACCGAACCCGGTTCAGGAATGGTTTTTGACCCGGCTTTTTTGAGACGCTTTTTAACTTTCAAGGATTTTCATCATGAACAAGACCGCCCGTTTCCTCTCCGTCGCCGCCGTTGCCGCCTTCGCCGCTTTTGGCGCCCATGCTGACGAAGCCGATGGCTCGCAATTTGCCCTGAAGTTCGACACGAACCGCACCCGCGCTGAAGTGGCTGCTGAAGCCGCTACCGTGGCACAAACACGCTCCATCGAGCCCGCAGGTTCGCGCGTGGTGACCTACAAGTCCA
>NZ_JADHVT010000174.1 GCF_016783915.1 Acidovorax sp. | reverse complement strand
ACTAGCGCTTGCGGCATATTTCACATGAAAATCATCATCCTCGGCGCCGGCCGCGTTGGCCAGAGCGTGGCAGACAGCCTGGTGTCCGAGCGCAACGACATCACCGTCATCGACACCGATGCCGCGCGCCTGCGCGACCTGGAGTCGCGGTTTGACCTGCGGGGCGTGGTGGGCAACGGCATCGAGCCCGCCGTGCTGGCCGAGGCGGGCGCCGAAGACACCGACCTGCTGATCGCCTGCGCCGCGCAGGATGAGACCAACCTGGTGTGCTGCAAGATCGCGCAGCTCATGTTCAACATCCCCAGGCGCATTGCGCGGGTGCGGTCCACAAGCTTTGAGGCCCATGAACGGCTGGTGGGCCCCGAGGGGTTTGCGGTGGACCGCATCATTTGTCCTGAAGAGTCGCTGACCCGCTACATCGGCAAGCTCATCGAGTATCCCGAGGCCATGCAGGTGCGCGAATTTGCCGGGGGCCGCGCTTGCCTGGTGTCGGTGCGGGCCCGCGTGGGGGCGCCCATGGTGGGGCACACCATCGGTGCGCTGCGCGAGAGTGCGCCGGAGCTGGCCATGCGCATGGTGGCGATCTACCGGCGGTTTCCGGACGAGCCCGACCGGTTCATCGCCTGCGATGGCAGCACGCGGATCGACCCAGGTGACGAGGTGTTCGTGCTGGCCGCGCACGAGCACATCGCTAACGTGCTGGCCGCATTGCACCGCCCCGCATCCCAGCAGCCCCAGCCTGTGCGCCGCATCATGATTGCGGGCGGCGGCCGCGTGGGCCTGCGACTGGCTCGGCAGCTCAGCCAGGCGGGTGGGCGTTTTCACATCAAGATCATCGAGGACCACGCCGACCGCTGCGTGGAGCTGGCCTCGGCGCTTCCGTCCGATGTGCTGGTGCTGCAAGGCGACACCACCGACGAGGACCTGCTGGGCGATGAAGGCATCGAAGAGGTGGACCTGTTCCTGGCGCTCACCGACGATGACGAGGACAACATCATGTCCTGCCTGCTGGCCAAGCGCATGGGCGCCAGCCGGGTGCTGGCCCTCATCAACCGGCGCAGCTATGCCGACCTGATGCACGGCACGCAGATCGACATCGCGCTGTCGCCCGCGCAGGCCATGCTGGGTGAGCTGCTGGCCTATGTGCGCCAGGGCGACGTACAGGCCGTGCACAGCCTGCGCCGGGGTGTGGCCGAGGCGCTGGAGATCGTGGCGCGTGGCGATCGCAAAAGCTCGCGCGTGGTCGGCCGTCAGGTCAGCGATCTGCAGCTGCCGCGTGATGTGCACATTGGCCTGATCGTGCGCGGTTTGCCGGATGTATCGAACGCCACGGGTTCGTCGGGTACCGATCTGCGCGAGCCTGAGGTCATCATTCCGCGCAGCGCGACTGTGATCGAGAGCAATGACCACGTGGTGTTCTTCCTGCCCAACAAGCGGCTGGTGCGCGACGTGGAAAAGCTCTTCCGCGTGAGCGCGACCTTTTTCTGACTTGGCATCGAGCTGCGCGAGACCCCCATGACGGACATGTTTCCCGTTCTGCGTGTGCTGGGCATTCTCGTGATGATCTTCTCGCTGTCCATGGGCCTGCCGCTGGCAGTGTCGCTGTGGACGCGCGACGGCGTCTGGTTTGTGTACCCGCTGGCCATGGGTGCCACGATGCTGGCAGGTGCGTGGCTGTGGTGGCGGTTGCGGCTGTTCCGGCAAGAACTGCAACCGCGCCACGGCGTGATGCTGGTCTCGCTGGTGTGGATGCTGCTGCCCCTGTCGGCCGCGCTCCCGTTGATGCTGGCGGGGCACTACACGGGTAAGCCGCTGTCGTTCACCCACGCCTACTTCGAAGCCGTGTCGGGGCTCACCACCACGGGCTCCACCGTGCTCGCGGGCCTGGATGCCCTGCCGGTGTCGGTCAATGTGTGGCGCACCTTCTTGCAGTGGATGGGCGGCATGGGCATCCTGATCCTGGCGGTGGCCGTGCTGCCGCTGCTGGGCGTGGGCGGCAGCCAGCTGTTCAAGGCCGAGGCGGCGGGACCGCTGAAGGACACCAAGCTCACGCCGCGTATGACCGGCACCGCCAAGGGCCTGTGGGGGGTGTATGCGCTGTTCTCCACACTGTGTGGCCTGGCCTACTGGGCCGCTGGCATGGCGCCGCTTGATGCGCTGATGCACATGTTCGCCACCGTGAGCCTGGGCGGGCTGTCGTCGCATGACCTGAGCTTTGGCTACTTCCAGTCGCCGCTGCTGGAGGCGATCTGCATCTTCTTCATGCTGGTGGCCAGCTGCAATTTTGCGTTGTACTTCGTGGCCATTCGCAAAGGCCAGTGGGGCGGCTTCTGGCGCGACCCGGAGCTGCGGGCCACCCTTTTTACGCTCGTTGGCGGCGGGCTGCTGGTGGCGCTGCTGCTGTGGGCCAAGGGCGTCTATGCGCCGCTCGAGGCGCTGCGCCATGGCATGTTCAACCTGGTGTCGCTGGCCACCACCACCGGCTTTGCCACCGTGGACTACCTCGCCTGGCCGGTGTTTGCGCCCGTGTTCATGCTGCTGCTGTCGGGCGTGGCAACGAGTGCTGGCTCGACGGGTGGGGGAATCAAGATGGTGCGCATGCTCATTCTGGTCAAGCAGGCGCGCCGCGAGATGAACCGCCTGGTGCACCCGCGCGCCGTGCAGCCGGTGCAGCTGGGCGGCGCCGTGGTGGACAACCGCGTGATCTTTTCGGTGCTGGCCTTCATGCTGGTCTATGGCGGCACGGTCTTTGGGCTGAGCATGGTCATGCTGCTGACGGACTTGGACCCGGTGACGGCGTTTTCGGTGGTCTTGGCCAGCGTCAACTGCGCGGGCCCCGGACTGGGCAGCGTGGGGCCGGCGTCCAACTACGCGGTGCTGACCGATTTTCAGATCTGGGTGTGTACGCTGGCCATGCTGCTGGGGCGGCTGGAGATACTGAGCTTCATGGCCTTGCTCACCCCGGCGTTCTGGCGCCGATAGTCGGCAGATAGTCGGCATCGCCGTTGCCGCACAGGAGGTGACTTGCGAAAACCCGGCGTGGCCCCACATCCTACAATTCACTGCAATCGCTTCCCGAGGGCTTTCCATGGTTCCGCATCTCATCACGGCCCTCACCGGGCCGATCAACGAACTCGAACAGCGCATTCTCGACTCGATGCCTGCCATCGAACGCTGGTTCCGGCTGGAGTGGATGGAGCACACCCCGCCGTTCTATACGTCGGTAGACATCCGCAATGCGGGCTTCAAGCTGGCCCCGGTCGATACCAACCTGTTTCCTGGCGGCTGGAACAACCTGACCAAGGAGATGCTGCCGCTGGCCGTGCAGGCTGCCATGGCCGCCATCGAGAAGATCTGCCCCGAGGCGCGCAACCTGCTGATCATCCCGGAGAACCACACGCGCAACACGTTCTACTTGTCCAACGTGGTACAGCTGCAGCGTATCTTCAACATGGCGGGCCTCAACGTGCGCGTGGGCTCCATCAGCCCCGAGATCAAGAAGTCCACGCTGATCGAGCTGCCCAATGGCGACACCGTGACCTTGGAGCCTGTAGTGCGCACCAAGCGCCGCCTGGGCCTCAAGGACTTCGACCCCTGCACGATCCTGCTCAACAACGACCTCACGGCGGGCGCCCCCGGCATTCTGGAAGACATCCACGAGCAGTACCTTCTGCCCCCGCTGCATGCCGGCTGGAGCGTGCGCAAGAAGAGCACCCACTTCAAGAACTATGAAGAGGTGGCCAAGCGCTTTGGCAAGATGCTGGGCATCGACCCCTGGCTGGTCAACCCCATGTACAGCCAGTGTGGCGAGGTGGACTTTGCCGAGGGCACGGGCATGGACCAGCTGCAGACCAGCGTGGATGCGCTGCTGACCAAGGTGCGCCGCAAGTACAAGGAATACGGCATCAACGAAAAGCCCTTCGTGATCGTCAAGGCCAACAACGGCACCTACGGCATGGGCATCATGACTGTGCGCGACGCCAAGGAGTTGGACGCCGTCAACCGCAAGACGCGCAACAAGATGGCCGTGATCAAGGACGGCCAGCCCGTGAGCGAAGTCATCATCCAGGAAGGGGTGCTGACGCAGGAGCGCGTGAACGACGCCGTGGCCGAGCCGGTGGTCTACATGATGGACCGCTACGTCGTGGGTGGCTTCTACCGCATGCACGCCGAGCGCGGCGTGGATGAAAACCTCAATGCGCCCGGCGCGAGTTTTGTCCCCCTGGCCTTCGAGCACAGCACCCACATGCCCCAGCCCGGCGTGCGCCCTGGCGTGAGCGCCCCCAACCGCTTCTACATGTACGGCGTGGTGGCCCGGCTGGCGATGCTGGCGGCCAGCTATGAGCTGGAGGCGACCAACCCCGACGCCGAGGTGTACGACTAAGAGAACCCAGCGCCTCCGAGACGCTTGGCGTCTTGGAAGTGGTCGGTTTCTAGGCCTTCGGCCTCCAGATTTGGCCCCGCAGTGGGCCATCGGGTGATCGCTGTAGCCCGTCATGCCACGCCAGCGCCCGCTTGCCAAGTGCAAGTTGCTGCGTTGCAACATGGGGTTTCGCCTCCAGGCGCTTGATCTGGCTCAGGCGCACAATAGCGTTCCCAAAAGTAACGGAACCCCGTCTGGCCCAGTGCGCGGGGGTGGTCAGTGCAAAGCTCCAAGTCATCGCTCGCAGCGCTCACGCTGGGCGCCATCGGTGTTGTGTATGGCGATATCGGCACCAGCGTGCTGTATGCCGTCAAGGAGGTTTTCGGGTCCGGCCATGTGCCGTTCACGCCCGCAAACATCTACGGCATCCTCTCCATCTTTTTCTGGACCCTCACGGTCATCGTATCCCTGAAGTACGTGGTGCTGGTGCTGCGCGCCGACAACCACGGCGAAGGCGGCCTCATCGCCATGCTGGCCCTGGCCTCCCAGGCCGTCAAAGACAAACCCAAGCTGCGTAGCGTGTTGCTGGGCGTAGGTATTTTTGGCACTTCGCTGTTTTATGGCGATGGCGTCATCACCCCGGCCATCTCGGTGCTGTCGGCGGTGGAGGGGTTGGAGGTCGTGTCGGATCACTTCAAGCACTATGTGATTCCGATCACGCTGGTGGTGCTGTTTTGCCTGTTTGCCGTGCAAAAGCGCGGCACCGGCGGAATCGGCAAGTTTTTTGGCCCCATCACGCTGGTGTGGTTTGCCACCATCGCGCTGCTGGGCGTATCGCACATCGTGGGCCACCCCGAGATCCTGTGGGCACTGAGCCCGCACCATGCGCTGGGCTTCATGTGGGCCAACCCGGGCACCAGTTTCATCATTCTGGGCGCGGTGGTGCTGTGCGTGACGGGTGCCGAGGCGCTGTATGCCGACCTGGGCCACTTCGGCAAGCGCCCGATCCGCATGGCCTGGTTTGGCGTGGCGATGCCGGCACTCACCCTCAATTATTTTGGCCAAGGTGCGCTGCTGCTGGCCGAGCCCGAGGCCGTCAAGAACCCGTTTTATCTGATGGCACCCGACTGGGCGCTGGTGCCCCTGGTCATCCTGGCCACGATGGCCACAGTGATTGCTTCGCAGGCTTTGATCACCGGCGCGTTCAGCGTGACCAAGCAGGTCATCCAGCTGGGCTACCTGCCGCGCTTGAACATCCAGCACACCAGCGTGCGCGACACGGGGCAGATCTACATGCCACTGGTCAACTGGGGGCTGTTCGTGGCCATCGTGCTGGCGGTGGTGATGTTCCGCTCGTCGAGCAACCTCGCGGCTGCCTACGGCATTGCGGTGACCCTGGACATGCTGATCACCACCACGCTGACTTTCTTCGTGATCCGCTATGGCTGGCGGTATCCGCTGGCGCTGTGTGTTGCGGCCACAGGGTGCTTCTTTGTGGTGGACCTGGCGTTCTTCGCCTCCAACCTGCTCAAGCTGTTCCAGGGCGGCTGGTTCCCGCTGATGATCGGCGGCATCGTGTTCTCGCTGATGATGACCTGGAAGGAAGGGCGCCGCCTGCTCAATGACAAGCTGCGCGCCGATGCCATCGACCTCAAGGACTTTCTGGAGTCGATCTTCATCAGCCCGCCAATGCGGGTGGACGGCACGGCGGTCTTCCTGACGGCCGAAACCGGCGCTGTGCCCAATGCCTTGTTGCACAACCTCAAGCACAACAAGGTGCTGCACCAGCAAAACCTGTTCGTCACCGTGCACAACCACGAGACGCCCTGGATTGGCCTGGACAAGCGGCTGCAGGTGGAATCGCTGGGGCACGACTGCTGGCAGGTGGTGGTGCACTACGGCTTCAAGAACGACCCGGACCTGCCCCGCGCGCTGGAACTGCTGCGGGGGCGCGGCTGTGAGCTGGAGCCCATGACCACGAGCTATTTCCTGTCGCGGGACACTGTCATCCCCACTATCGGCAGCGGCATGGCGCCCTGGCGCGAAAAGCTGTTTGCGCAGATGCACCACAACGCCAGCGGCGCGGCCGACTTCCTGCACCTGCCCAACAACGCCGTGGTCGAACTGGGCTCCAAGATCGAGATCTGACCGCTCGCGGGCTCGCCGGGCACCCCGTAGGCGTGTGCGCCCGGCTTTGGGCTGTTTTGGCCTGGTAGCGCTAGTGCCAATTGCCTGAGTTGCTATCAATAGTGTAGTGATTGGGGTGGTTTGGAGGTCACCCCAGGTGCCGGGGGCGCGCGGTGACAGAATCCCGCCCATGCAATTTTTCAAAGACCTGAGCCTTTCGACGGCGGTGGCGGGCTTCGTGGCCGTGCTGGTGGGCTTCACCAGTTCGGTGGCCATCGTGTTCCAGGCCGCCCAGGCGTTTGGCGCGACGCCGGCACAGATCACTTCCTGGATGTGGGCGCTGGGGCTGGGCATGGGGCTATGTTCGCTGGTGCCTTCATTGATCTTGCGCCAGCCTGTCATGGTGGCCTGGTCTACACCGGGTGCCGCCGTGCTGGCCACGGCGGGGCTGGCGGGCGGTTTCAGCATGGGTGAGGCCATCGGCGCCTTCATGCTCAGCGCATTGCTCATTACCCTGGCGGGCGTCACCGGCTGGTTCGAGCGTGTGATGAACCGCATCCCCATGGAAATCGCCGCAGCCCTGTTGGCCGGTGTGCTGGCCCGCTTTGGCCTGCAGGCGTTTGCGGCAGCCCAGACCGCGCTGCCGTTGGTGCTGCTGATGTTGATGGTGTATCTGGTGAGCCGCCGTCTGGGCCCCCGGTATGCGGTGGTCATCACCCTCGCAGTGGCGGTGGGGTTTGTGGCTACTCAGGGGCACATGGCCTGGTCGGCTGTGCAGCTGGAATTGGCCATGCCGGTGTTCACCCCACCCCAGTTCAGTGTGGCGGCGGCTGTCAGTCTGGCGATTCCTTTGTTTGTTGTCACCATGGCGTCGCAGAACCTGCCCGGTGTGGCGGTGATCCGTGCGTCGGGCTACGACCTGCCCATCTCACGGCTCATCACGCTCACGGGTCTGGCAACCCTGGTGCTGGCGCCTTTTGGCGCATTTGCGCTCAACTTCAGCGCTATCACCGCCGCGATGTGCATGGGCCCAGAGGCGCACGCCGATCGCAGTCGGCGGTACACGGCCGCTGTGGCGTGTGGCGCCATCTACGTGGCGATTGGCCTGTTTGGTGCCGTCATCACCGGATTGCTGACCGCGTTTCCCAAAGAGCTGGTGGTGGCCATTGCGGGCTTGGCCCTCCTGGGCACCATTGGCAACGGTCTGGCGGCAGCGCTGCGGGATGAGTCGCACCGGGAGGCGGCGCTCGTCACCTTCCTTGTCACCCTCAGTGGGGTGGTGGTCGCAGGGATCGGGTCGGCCTTCTGGGGCGTGGTGGCCGGCAGCATTGCGCTATTTGTGCAACAGTACGGGCGTTCGCGGGCCCGTGGCGCGTAAGGCGTCCCGGCTGTCTGGGCCACAGGCTTTCCCTCTCTTTGATCTGACACCATGAAACTGCTCTTCATCGCCGACCCGCTGCAAAGCTTCAAGATCTACAAGGACACCACCTTTGCCATGATGCGCGAGGCGCAGGGGCGCGGGCACACCCTCACGGTGTGCGAACCGCAGCACATCACCTGGCAGCGCGGCAGCAAGGTCACCGCCCGGGTGCAGGACATCCGCCTCACGGGGGATGCCACCCATTGGTACGAGGCGCAACCGCAGCGCAGCGCCGCATTGGCCGAATTTGACGCGGTGCTCATGCGCAAAGACCCGCCCTTCGACAGCGAGTACTTTTACGCCACCCACCTGCTGGAGCAGGCGGAACGCGACGGTGCCCGGGTGTTCAACAAACCCAGCGCGTTGCGGGACCATCCGGAAAAGCTGGCCATCATGGAGTTTCCGCAGTTCATCGGGCCGACGCTGGTCACCCGGGACGCCGAAGACATTCGCCGTTTCCACGCGGAGCACCAGGACATCATCCTCAAGCCTCTGGATGGCATGGGTGGCATGGGTATCTTCCGCGTCGGGCCGGATGGCCTCAACCTGGGCAGCATCACCGAAACCCTCAATCGCCACGGCGCGCAGAGCGTGATGGTGCAGAAGTTTTTGCCTGAGATTATTGAGGGGGACAAGCGAGTCCTCATCATTGGAGGCAAGCCTGTACCGTTCTGTCTGGCGCGTATTCCCCAGGGTAGTGAAGTGCGGGGCAATCTGGCCGCTGGCGGCAAGGGCGTGGCTCGCCCGCTGTCTGCGCGGGACCGTGAAATTGGAGAAGCGCTCGGCCCGGTGCTGCAGTCGCGCGGCTTACTGCTCGCCGGGGTGGATGTGATCGGCGACTGCGTCACAGAGATCAATGTCACCAGCCCGACCTGCTTCCAGGAGATCTTTGATCAGACCGGGTGCGACGTGGCCTATCTGTTCCTTGATGCTTTGGAGGCGGCTGTTGCTGGATTGGGTGGTTGAGCGGTGGTGAGGATAAAGTCTGGGGTTTTCCCTGTGGTCGCTTCAAACCGTGCTATAGTCGAGGGCTTCGCTACTGAGACCTTGCTGCGAA
>NZ_JADHVT010000173.1 GCF_016783915.1 Acidovorax sp. | reverse complement strand
CACGCCGGCCTGGCAGCATTTCGCCCGGGTGCTGGTCCCAGAGCCAGTAGGCAACGATCTTGCCCAGGGCGTCGTATTCGATGCCGTTGACGATGGTGTTGGAGCCATTGGCACCGAGCTTGGAGCTGTCGAGCCAGTCAATCTCCAGCACCTGGATCTGCAGGGGCACAGGCAGGCCATCCTCTACGCGCCGCGCGCGCAGGCGCACCAGCACTTCGCCGTCTTGCTCCATGGCGCGGTAGGCCATGGCCTGCAGGCCGTACAGGTCGCTGCGGCCATCAGCATCGGCCACCTTGGCCCATTCGGACCAGAGGGCATCGACGGCGGCGGCGTCCTTGGCGAGGCTGCGGGGGGTGATGCCTGTGCCGATGGTGTTGGCCACCAGGCTTTCGAGCCCGCGCGCGACATATGGCACGTTCTGCACCAGGGCGCGGGCCCGCGTGCGTAGGATGGCAGCATCGGCCATATGGTCAGTGTTTGCGCTGGCACCAGATCGGCGGGGGCGCCAGCCGTCGCGCTGGCTGGCGCCTTCATACGCACGGGTCAGCAGCTCACGGGAGCGCACACGGCGCAGGCCTGCGTCTGGGTTGAGCAGGCCGATGAATCGGTCAATGAGGTTGACTGCAGCTTTGGCCATGGATCAATCCCCCCGCGCTGTGGTGAAGCGCACTTGAAAGGAACCACGGCGCGGCAGAGACGCTGGCGCGCTGCTTGCCGCCATGTCCGCCTGCATCAGGTTACGGGCCTTGATGAGGTCATCCATGTTGCGGTACACCACCTTGCGCCCGTTGACCTCTACGGACAGCTCACCAGTGGCGATGGCGGCATTGATGTTTTGCAGGTCGGTTGGTGTGAATGACATGGTGGTGGGCGCTGTTTACGAGCCGTGGTGAAGCGGCCACGGTACCGGCCCATCTGTCTCATTTCCAGAAAAAATGAGACTGTTTTAGCCCGGGCCTGGGCCTGCTTGCTTGATGACCCGGTACACAGTGGCCCTGCTGATATGCAACCGTCTCGCCACCTCGGTGGCGTTGCGGCCGTTGAACATGCTGAGCACGGCATGCGCTACCTTTTCACGTTTGTTCACCCACACCTTTTCACCTGCAAATTCTGAGCGCACCGCATCCTTCAGTTTGCGCACACCGCACTCGCCTACCTGCACATCGAGCTTCTGAAGCGCAAGCGCCATGGCTGGGTCAGCCAGGATGTAGTCGAAGATGCGGTCCACCAGGTCAGGATCGGCGGAGACAAGGCGGTCGAGCTGGGGCGTGGTGGTGGTGGTTGGCGGGTTTTGCATGGGTTACCAATCGCGGCGGAAGGTGGCTGATGGCTTGGCAGCAGGCTTTACCAAGGCGGGCAGCAGCTTTTCAGGCATCAGTTCACTACTATTTTTGTAGCTGGTTGCGCTTGTTGCACCTGCACTTGCAGGCGATATGGCAAACAAATCAGTGACAACCGGCTGGAAGCGCTGTTCGCGCCGCTCCCAGCTGGGTTCACGGAATGTCTGGATGCCCAGGTGGCAGGCCATGGCGTAGGCGTACACAAAGCAGTCGCCGCCCTCTTCCCGATGGCCTGGGGGCGTGATCCAGCGCATGCTGGCCTTGCCCTGCACGGTGACGGGCATGAGACGGGCGGCGGTCATTTGCTCGAACTCGTCGGTGCCCACCAGTGCCTTGGGCACGTGCACGTAGCCTGGGCCTGCCTGGGTGAGGCGCATGCGGCCATAGATCAGGTGCTTGGCGGTGTCGGTACCGATGGGCCACAGCTTGACGCCGTTGGTGATGGTGCGGCCGCGCCAGTTGATGTCGATGTTGCTGGGCTTGCCGATGATGGGCTTGCCGTACTGGCTGGCGCCCTTGAGTGCAAGCACCTTGGCGTGGGCATGGGCGCGGCAGTAGCTGTACACGGCGTGGGTGTTGTGGCCACCGGTGTCGATGCCGGTGGCCTCGATCAGCATCTGGGCGCCGCTGACGGAATGGATGATGGGCGTGCTGCGGATCTCGGTGAGCCGGGTCCACGGGCTGCCCTCGGTGCCTTCGTCCAGGTTGGGATCGCCGTAGATGATGTGGCGGGCCACCAGCCAGCTTTCTTCACCCCGGCCCCAGGCCCACACGCGGGCCTCCAGGCGGTCGGGCTGGGTGTCCACGCCCATGGTGAGCATCAGGCCACCGCGTGGCACTGTGCCGAAGTCGTAGTCTTCAGCACGTGCGGCCAGGGCGCGGCTGTCGGCACCGGTGCCGACCTCTTCCCATGTCTCGGCCAGGGATGAGTTGAGGAACTTCTTGAGGGGGGCGCTGTTGCCCTCCAGCTTTTTCTTCTGGGCGTTGGTCCATTCTTCGACCAAGCTGGCCCAGCTGCGCCAGCCGAGTGGGCTGTACAGCTTGTTAAGCCAGAAGCCAGCACGCTTGCCCTGGCCAGCGCCAGGCGCCTGTGGCACCCAGATGCCGTTGGCCAGCATGCCGTCTTTGGCGCGCTCTTCAATGGCGCCGCCGCAGTGGCGGCAGATGTAGACCGCCGTCTCGGGCCTGGGCTCGCCGCTCGCGGTCTTGAGCCACTTGATGCCCCAGTCGGTCTTTGCACCCCAGAGCAGGATCTGCGTTTCGCTGCAGTGCGGACAGGGCACGAAATACTGGCGCTGGTCGCTGGCCAGGTATTCCGCCTCGATGATGCTCTGGCCCTTGATGTTGCAGGTGCTGGCGATGATGAGTTTGCGGCGGGCGAAGTTGCTCATGCGCTCTTCGAGCAGCCCGAGGGGCGGGCCTTCGTTGTCCACATCGGCGGGCCACTTGTCCACCTCGTCGGCCACGGCGAAGCCCAGCGGTTTGGAGGCCAGGCTGGCAGCGCTGTTGGCTCCGGCAAAAAACACGGTGAAGCCGCCCTGAATGCTGCGGCTGCGCCAGCTGGTGGACTCGTCTCGGCTTTTGCGCACCGCCACCCGGCCATGCATGGCTGGGGTCTGCATGATGGTGGGGAGGAAGCGCTGGGCGCTGTGGTCCTGGGCGTCCTGCAGCGTGGGCTGCACCATCATCATGTCTTGCGGGTCGGTGTGAATCCGCTGCATGACGGAGTTGTAGAGCACTTCGGACTTGCCGAGCTGGGTGGCAAACCACAGCACCACGCGCTCATACGGCATGTGGCTGCTGGCGCACTGCATGGGCTCGACCAGGTAGGGGGTGCGTTCGTTGCGCCATGGGCCGCGCTCGGGGCCTTTGGCAATGTGCCGGTACTGGGCAGCCCATGCAGCTGTGTCGATGCGCGGTGGCGGCGCCAAGAACTGGGCACGCACGCGGGCCATGACCTCCGCAAACAGCAGGTCCGCGTCGGGCACGTCTCGCGCGGTCAATCGAAGGCCCCTTCGGCGTTCTTCGCCTGCTCAGCTGTGCCGGCCAGATTGGCCAGGGCCTGGTGCAGCTCGGCGTCCAGCATGGTCTGGATGGCGGCGGGGTCAGTCTCCCCAGCGATCAGCGGGGCAATGCGGGCGGGGATCTGCAACAACGCATCGCGCGTGGTGGCGTAGTCGGTGGCCAGCTGGCGCTCCACCACGGCCACGTTGATCATCTCGCGCCGCATCTTGGCCTCGTTCATCTCGGCCATGTTGGCTTCTGAGATTTTTTCGCGGGTGCGGGCGGCCTTGAAGTCTTCGTCTTCCTCGTCGTCATCGGGCAGCGGGGGAAAGGTGCGAGGGTCTGGGCGGCTTCGAGCTGGTGCTGCTGGCGCAGCTGATGTGGCAGGTGCGGACTCGCGGGTTTCCTTGCGGGCGGCCACGCTCAGGTTCTCATCACGCCAGGCGCGAGCGGCCTCCACGCTGTGCACCGGCATGCCCTGCCCCTTGAGCTTGCTGACAGCCTGCTTTGACAAACCGAGTGCCTTTGCCAGCTCGCTCTGCCTCATGTTTTGTCCACTCCAGAGAGTCCACCGTCCACCGTCCACCCTTTCCAAAACCCCTGCACTAGCGCGACATCGGGGTGCGAATTACCCGTGCGGCAACCCTCCCGGGAGGACCCGGACACAATCCGGGGGGTGTTGCGCATCGGCCACAGTCGGCGGGCGCGCATCACGCCGCCACCCCCTGCGCCTGGGCCTCGACGGCTGCGACCACTTCGCGTTCGTAGCCGTCGAACAGGCGCCACTTGTCGCTGTCCCATGGACCGATCCCCATGTGCACCCCCATCGCCTCGACACCGCTGCGTGTGTCACGCCAGTTAGCCGGGATAGCCTGGGCCTGCGACGGTGCCAACGCCGTGTCGAGCCACCGGCTTTCGCGTAACCAGCGCAGCATGGACGGGCAGGCCTTGCCATCGTCACGGCACAACACGGCGGCCTGTGACGCTGCAGCAGCCAGCAGCACCGCGCTGGTCACCGTGCCATCGGCCTGCAGCGACTGCACCAGCTGCGCCACCTCGACCAGGCGAGTGCGCCGCTTCTCGGGGAAGAACGCACCCAGCGCCGTGGCCGTGGTCATGGCCGCAGCCGACGGCATTCCCACCACGCTCTGGGCGACTTGCCCCCCCTGCTGCTCCTGCACGTCCCCGCCCTGCCCGCCGGGCCCCGGGTCTGCTGAATCCTCATGCACCGCACCCGCCCCCCCTGCAGGGGGGTTGGGGGGTTTTATATGGTTATGGTTCTGGTTCTGGGTAGCCGTGCCACTGCCGTGACGTTGTGACGCTGTCACCGTACCTGTCACGGCAGGCGCCGTGACGCTGGGCGTGACGCTATCCGCGCCAGGGAGTGCAATGCCATGCTGTGCACACAGCGCCCGCAGATCACCCATCCTGCTGTTCCATTTGACCGCGACACCCGCCGCTTTCAGTGCAGAAAACATAGCAGACCGCTCAGCACGGCTGCGGGCTTGGCGCTGTTTTTCATTGGACTTCACTACGCCCGCGTCAGCCTGTGCCGCCTTGAACTTGGCAATCTCCCGGTCACAGCGGTGGTGCGTCCACAGCCCGCCATCCTGCTGCTCAAAGAACTCATCCAGCACAAACTGCAGAGCTGCGATCTCTTCAGCGTCACGGCACAGCAGCCGTTTCGCCAGCCGGTCGAAGTCACTGCCATCCAGCGGCGACTCCTTGTCGTAGTAAAGCTCCAGAGCGTCACGGTAAATGGCACGCTCCAGCCGTGACAGGTGCCGTGTCGCTGTGTTGAAGTCACCGATGTGGTGTGGGTAGTGGTTCATGCCAGATCGATATTCAGATGCCTGCGGCTTCCCGGATACGGAACCGCACACGCTTGTCCAGATAGTTCTGCAGATCGCTCTCGCGGGCGATTGCATCCATGCTGATGCGCGGCTGATAGCTGGGCGTGCGCACGAACATCAGCACCGGCTTCAGCTCCACGTCGTGCGTGCCCTTGGCCGCCCAGATGCCCGGGGCCAGGTGGCCGCCACGCAGCCGCCCATAGCTCACAAAGTAGCGCACCCCCAGAGTCGTCTTGTAGACCTTCTTGGCGGCGATGTTGCCAATGCCCTGCTGGTTCCGCAGCCTGGCCTTGCGCTTGTCCGACATGTTGGCCTTGAAGCCCTGTTCACTGAACGCCTGCAGGTACGACAGCAGCTGCTGCACAAACGCGCCGCGCAAGTTGCCCTTGCCGTCATCGCTGCCCGGGTAAGGCTGCTTTGGGATTGCCGTTTGGTAGCCATTGGGCAAGATGCCAGCGCGGCGCAATGCCGACTCGCTGCGCTTATCCGCACGCCGGCCGCCGAACTCCTGGGCCTGCAGCACCTTCTGCGGGTCCACACCCACCTTGCCGCCCTTGCTGGGCGCATTGGTGGTGCTCAACGTGGGCGCCACCGACACACTCAGCTTTTCAGCCGTGGCCGGGAACACCTTGGGCGACCGCTCAATCCACGGCGTGACACCCACAAACGACCCGCGCATGGTCTTTTGCATCTCGCGCCGCACCTGAAACCCGGCATCGTTCAACGCCTTGGCATAGGCTGCCCGCGCCTGGGGCCCGCTCAGTTTGGCCAGCTGCTCCTGCACGGCCTCCTGGTTGCGCAGCACCACGCTCAACTGCATGCTGCCCCCTGCACATCCGCGCCTGACAGCGCAACGTGATACGGCCAGCCAGCCAGATTGCAATTCACCACCGCGCCAGCAGCACGACAGCGCCGCACCACATTGCGCGACGCGTGATACCCCCAGCCGGTGATCTCCACAATCTCCACCAGCCGCAGCGGCCCGTGCTGCAGCAACATGCACAAGGCGCGCGTGCGGGTCATTGCCCAGCCCCCGGGGCCTTACGCATGCGCCCACGCAGCACAGCCACCTGGTGGCCTATGGTGGCGATAAGATCCTGCGCCATCACACTCACCCGGCGCACCGCATTGGGCGTGGGGCAGTCAGCCTGCAAGGCATCAGCCATGGCCGCGCAGAATTCGCCCTGGGCCCGCTGCTGATGCATGAAAGCCTCTACCGGGTCACCATCTGACTGGTCCCGCGCCGCCGGCGCAGCCGAATGGTTCAGCGCCGCCGCCATGGCTTGCAGCACCGCGCAGTTGCCGCTGAAAAACTGAATCGCCACCAGCTCATCCGGCCGCATGTGATGCGTGTCGTTGTTGGGGTTCGCCTTATGCGTCAGCGTATTGGCCGAAACCCCCATGCGCGCCGCCAGCGCCGCCACCCCACCAGGGTAGCTGTGCACCGTGTGATAGATCGCATCGGCCACCGTCATGCCCTGCGGCATGTCGGGCATCGCCTCATCTGCGCCATAGGCAAGACCGGGCGGAATCGAGACATTAATTCCCATGCCAACACTCCACAGAAAAAGCACCCACACCACCCAGCACAGCGGAACACAGCGCACTTGCCTGCGCGCTGCGACCCTGAACAAGTGGGGAAAGGAGGCACCCCGGCCGCTGTGCGGCTTGAACGGAGGTGCGAGTGACAGAACCATTGACCAACCCCAGGCCGCCCCAACGGCAACCACAGGATCCACACATGCCCGCACCAATGGCAGACACGCAAACAAACGAACCAGCAGCACCCCCCACCACCGACCAGCGCTTTGCGGCCCTGGAGCTGCTGCTGCAGCAACTGGTGCTGGTGCTGGAGTGCGAACCCACCTTCACGGCCGACGCCCTGCGCGCATGGAGCACCCTCGCCCGCCAGCGCATGGCCGCCACACGCAGCACAGACCCCGGCACCTTGCAGGCGCTGGCGCAGCTGCAGCAGCGGGTGCTGACATGACGGGCGCCCGCCCTCAATCGCCGGACAATGGCAGTACCACCAACCAAGCCGACGAAAGGGGCAGGCATGAACTTCGAGGAATGGGCCAAAGAATCCATCGACGACCTCAGAAACACACAGCTGACGCACATAAACCGCCTGATGGCGACCGAGGCAATGCTGGAGGCACTACTGGATCGAGTGGATCCAGCGGCCCTTCCGGGGATTGCGGAGGAATACGACGCTGCGCTGATAAGGCTTGCCGAAGGGCTACCACCAGGCATGCAACGGCCGGAGCTTTGGAAGCAGTGGTCAAACTACCTATCAGGTCGGCAGCGACGCGAGCAGCAGAAGGCTGCCCTACGGGGTACACCCGGCGCACGCTGACGCGGCCATACACCGCACCAATGGCCACGACCTGGGGCAAAGCATCAGACACCCCCTCTCGCCGAGCCTCAGACATGGACCGCCTCCTGCTCAGCAATACGGCGTGCCACATAGCCGCGCTCAGCCGCAGCCATCACGAACGCCCAGAGGCTGGGCGCGAACACCCACCAGCACCCGAACCAGGCCAGCACGCCAACCTGGGCAATGCCGCTCAGCCGGAAGAACCAACGCAGCAACCCCGGCGCACTACGGGTCAGGCGCTTGGGTTTGGCCGCCACCACAATGGTGGACACAACCGCCACAAACCAGGACCACACCGCGAACAGATTGCCCGCGCCCTCACTACCACCCAGCAGCCACGCCAGCAACGCCGCCCAGGACGCGACGCAGAGGCCCAGGTTGACGGGCAGATGCCGCCAGCAATAGGGATCGATCGGCAGGTTGCCAGCACCAGAAGCGCTTTCAGCGGACATCAGAACCCCCTAGTGAATGGAAAAATTGATAGCACCCAGCGCAATACAGACCGGCACTACCGCGACGTTTGGTGGGCACCCGCAATCGAAAGACAATGTGCTTCTCACTTCAAACCATCTTTCGAGAGGGATGCCCATGAACACACTCACCGCCAAAGCCCGCTGCACCCGTTGCGGCGGCACGCAGCTCATCCCGCAGCACGTCGGGCAGCCGCGAGACAAGGACACACTCACCTGCGCAAGCTGTGGGCACCAATTCAAGCTGGAGACCAGCGTCAAGCAGTCCCGGCAGGCGATCGAGAAAGCCCTGGCGGACCAACTCAGACGCATTGGCAAGTAGCACGGCAAGCTCGCGCACGAAATCGGCGAGCGTCTGATCCAGTTGCCATTCGAGGGATTGATCGGCCATCACACCACCCCCGCTACGGTTTCAGTAGCAGTGCGGGCCGTCTGAGATTGCTCATCGGCCATAAAAAGATCAGGCCGTCGCACCTTGATGTGGGATGGAATGCCGCGTTTTTTCCAGTTCTCCACCCGCTGCACTCCGCCATCCTTCTTGAAGCCAAGCAGGCAGGCAACCTTGGTACTGCCCCCCAAGCGCTCGATCAGCGCTTTGTCGGAATCAATTGATGTGTCCATGCGGGGTATTACACACCATGTTTAGCACCCAGTCAAACACAGCGTTTAACAACAAGGCGTTTAGCGGCAGAACAATTGAGCCGATGCACGAAACCATGTCTCGCCTTGCAAAAGCCTCTTTCGACCTGAAAGGCGCACAAGGCCCTGCCCAGATCGCACGCCTACTTGGCGAAAGCGAACAAACCCTCACCAACTGGGCCAAACGCGGCGTGTCCGTGCCCGGCGCCGTCAAGGCGGAGCTGATAATTGGCTGCCCCGCCATCTGGGTGCTGTACGGCAAAGGTGAACCTGTTTTGACCGTCGAACAGCAGAGCAAGTACACCTATGCACAAGGACTGGCTC
>NZ_JADHVT010000172.1 GCF_016783915.1 Acidovorax sp. | reverse complement strand
CGCTGCTCTGGCTGGACGGACGCTGGCAGATTGTTTCCAAGGTCTTTCATTACGACATCAGAGATTGACATGAACATTCTTCGACCTTTCTCCAAGCCGTTTCTCTCATCAGTGGGCGGGCTGGCGTTGTGTTGCGTCATCGCATTGACGCTGGGTTTTTCTGCCAGCGCATCGGCTCATCAAGAGTGCTCGGCCTGAGGGTGTGCTGCTTCGGAGCCACACCATGGGATGCCCGCGATTACGACCATTGGAGCGCACACAGGCAAGCACATGGACATCCCCGAAGCTGGCTGAAGGCGCCGACGATCCCAGCGACCCGATCGTCGCGTGGCCAGAACAGCGTCAGCATGTCACTGAGCCTGGTGCAAACTTGTTGGGCATTTTTTGTGCGCTGCAAAAGGCTTTCTATGAAAGGCTTTCTATGCCGACGGCTTGGACACGGCCGATCCAGAAGTGCTGGTTGCCGTGGTGACTCGGGCTCTGTCGGTACAGGCGTTGAATGCCCAAGGGCTGCAGGAGTGGTTCATGGCCGATGCAACCGTTCAGATGACTCAGAAGGATTTTGCGCAAGCGCGTCGTTGGGGCATCACCAGCTTTCCCCCAGTTGTGGGAAGGTATGGCGAGCATCTGGTCCGCCGAGTGGATGGGTTTGCCAAAGCGCACGTGTTGGTTGCGACCATAGATCATTGGATGGATCAGGCATCGATGACAGGCACACCCCGTGGCTAGCGGAGGGAAGGGTATGCAACGCCACAGACGGTGAGGCCCCTCGTGCGGCAGGGCTATTGATCGGCCTGTTTTCCGTGCTTCCCTGTTCATCTCGCAGCCGGCATGATCTTGCTGGCACTTCAGAGTTGGCTTTTTGAAACTTTCCCTCCTAAGATGGCCTGACGCTTCGGCATGGCATGGCATGGCATGGCATGAGCCTGATTTGCGCTCTGTCGAATGTGGCGAGCGTTGAAGGACCCTGGAGCGGCTGACTCTCCAGGAAGCAGGAAGCGAGAGGGCTGCATGGCGACTGATTTTTCTGCCGCGTATTGGGAGCAAAACCCGGATGCATTGTTGGTGCTGTCGCCTGAGGGCGTGGTGCTGGAGTGGAACCCGGCGGCCGAGCTGATCTTTGGCTACACGCAAGCCGAAGTACAGGGACGCTCCATCCTCGATCTGATCGTGCCCACGGACAGGGCACAAGACGAGAATCAGTTTCGTGCCGAGGCCATGCAATGGGGGACCTCCGTGCAGGAGGCCGTGCGCCGCCGCAAGGACGGCTCGCTGGTGCATGTCAATGTATCGACCAAAGCGGTGTTTGATGCCAATGGGCAGGTGCTGTACTTCCTGTCGAGCAAGAAGGATGTCACCCAGCTCAAGGTGCAGCGGGATGCCAAGCTGCTGGAGGCCCGGTTTCGGGATTTGCTGGAATCCACCCCCGACGCGATCGTGATGGTCAACGTGACCGGGCGCATCGTACTGGTCAACTCGCAGGCCGAGCGCGTGTTTGGCTACCCACGTGCCGAGTTACTGGGCCAGGCGGTGGAGGTGTTGTTGCCCCACCGCTACCGGGGCGCCCACCTGGGCCACCGCAGTGGGTTCTTTGGCCAGCCGCGCACCCGCACCATGGGCGCTGGGCTGGAGCTGCATGGCCTGCGCAAGGATGGCGGTGAGTTTCCGGTGGAGATCAGCCTGAGCCCCATCGATACCGAAGAGGGCACCATGGTGATGAGCGCCATTCGCGACATCACCGACCGCAAGCGGGCTGACCAGAAGTTCAAGGACCTGCTCGAGGCCGCGCCCGATGCGATGGTCATCGTCAACCGTGAGGGGAGCATCGTGCTGGTCAACTCCCAGGCGGTAAAACTCTTTGGCTGGAGCCGCGACGAACTTCTGGGCAAGCCCATCGAACTTCTGGTGCCAAAGCGCTTCAGTGCCCGCCACCCAGACCACCGGCGTCAGTTTTTTGCCGAGCCGCGCACCCGTTCCATGGGGGCGGGCCTGGAGCTGCACGGACTGCGCAAGAACGGCAGCGAGTTTCCGGTGGAAATCAGCCTGAGTCCGCTGGAGACGGAGGAGGGGCTGTATGTGTCCAGTGCCATCCGTGACGTGACCGAGCGCAAGCGCATTGAGCAGGTGCTGCGTGACAAGAACCTGGAGCTGGAGAACGCGGCCTTGGTCAAGGACCGCTTTCTGGCCAGCATGTCCCACGAGTTGCGCACGCCGCTCAATGCCATCATCGGCTTTACTGGCACGCTGCTGATGAAGCTGCCCGGCCCGCTCAATGCAGAGCAGGAAAAGCAGCTGCGCATTGTGCAGACCGGTGCCAAACACCTGCTCTCGCTCATCAACGATCTGCTGGATGTTGCCAAGTTGAATGCCAATAAAGTGACATTGAATCTGGAACTGGTGGACTGCAAAACCTTGATCGAGGAGGTGTCCGCCACGCTGGAGCTGGAGGCTCGGCGCAAAGGATTGGCCTTTGCCGTGCATACGCCGCAGGACGCGTTGTTGCTGCAGACCGACCGACGTGCTGTCAGCCAGATACTCATCAACATGGTGGGCAATGCCATCAAATTCACGCTGCAGGGGCGGGTAGATGTGGTGCTGCAAGAGCTGCTGCTGTCTTCGGGCCGCGTCGTGCAGCTGCGCGTGCAGGACACCGGCCCAGGCATACCGCTGTATGAGCAGCCGCGCCTGTTCGAGGCGTTTTCGCGGGTGGAGAGCGCGGACCGCCGCCACCACGAGGGCACGGGCTTGGGCTTGCACCTGAGTCGCAAGCTGGCAGAGGCATTGGGCGGCACGCTGGGTTTTGACAGTACCGAGGGCGTGGGCAGTACCTTCACCCTGCAATTGCCGGAGCGCCTGACATGACAACCACCACGCATTCCGCCACCATTCTGGTCATCGAGGACGATGATGCCAGCCGCATGCTGGTGACCTACCTGCTGGAGGCCTCCGGCCACCGGGTGCTGGCCGCCGACAACGGCGCCTTGGGGCTGGACCTGGCGCTTGCCGAAGGCCCGGACCTCATTCTGTGCGACCTGCAGATGCCTGTGATGAATGGCTACGAAGTGGCGCGCGGCCTGCGCGCCAGTCCGCACTGGCGGGTAGCGCCACTGGTGGCGGTGACGGCTTTCTCGATGCCGGGTGACCGTGAGAAGGCTCTCGAAGTCGGTTTTAATGAACACCTGCCCAAGCCCATCACGCCCGAGACCTTTGTGCAGCAGATCGAGGCGTTTTTGGCCAGTGCCCGGCAGACCCCACCACCTCAATCAGGTTGAACCCCAGCACGTACAGCATGGCAAAGATCCTCGTCGTCGATGACCTCCCCGCCAACCGCGCGCTGGTGGTCACGCTCATCGGGCACAGCGGCCACCAGGCGCTGGAGGCGGCCGATGGCGCCGAGGCGCTGGCCGTGGTCCGTGCCGAGCGGCCGGACCTGGTGATCTCCGACATCCTGATGCCGACCATGGACGGCTTTGAGTTCGTGCGGCAACTGCGCTCCGAGCATGGCCTGGCGGCCACGCAGGTGATCTTTTGCAGCGCGCATTACCAGGAAGAACAGGCCCTGCGCCTTGCCGAGGCCTGTGGCGTCACCCAGGTGCTGTTCAAGCCCTGCGAGCCGCAAGACATCCTGACTGCCATCGAACATGCGCTGACGCAGATCCACCACCAGCCCTCGGTGGCGCTGGAGCACAGTTTTCAGACCCGCCACCTGCAGCTGATGACCGACAAGCTCACCGGCAACATGGCCGAGCTGGAGGCCATGAACCGGCGCCTGTCCGCGCTGACCGATCTGAACCTGCAGCTGGCCTCCGAGCGCGACCCGCAGGTGCTGCTGGCCAACGTGTGCCGGGGTGCGCGCGAGCTGGTGGGCGCGCAGTACGCCGTGTTGTGCGTGGTGCGCAAGCACAGCGGCGGTGCCATCACCTGCACCAGCGGCATGGACTCGGCCCTTCAGAACAGACCGCTCGATCTGCCTGTGGTGTCGCATGGGCTGCTGGGCCAGCTGCGGGCCCAACGCCGCCCGCAGCGCCTGGCCAATGCAGGGGGCGACCCAGGGGCGATTGGGTTGCCCGCAGACTATCCCCCGGTGCACACGGCGGTGATCGCGCCCATCGTGTCTCTGTCGTTCTCCTACGGCTGGCTGTGTCTGGCCAACAAGCAGGGGGCAGACGCCTTCAGCGCCGACGACGAAAAAGTGCTTGCCATTCTGGGCGCGCAGGTGGGGCGCATCTACGAGAACGGCAGCCTGTACCAGGAGGTCCAGCAGCACGCCGACCAACTGCAGATGCAGGTGCAAGAGCGCCAGCGGGCCGTGGATGCGCTGCATGCCAACAAGGCCAGCCTGCGCCGGGCCCAGGTGCTGGCCAAGATATCCCACGTCATCAGCGGGCCAGACGGAGCCTTTGAGAGCTGGCTGGACACCTTGCCCGACATGCTGGGGCTGGATGAAAGCGCCATGCCCCGCTCGGCCCGCGACTGGCTGGCGCTGGTACACCCCGACGACCGCGACATGTTCCGCCGCCATGCGCTGCAGGCAGCGCACCTGGGCGCGCGCATGGACTTTACCTACCGCGTCGTACGTGGCGACGGGCAGCCGCTGTACCTGCGCCAGGTGATGGAGCCCCTGGAGGACGATGCGGGCCGGGGCGATCTGGGCCGCTGGTTCAACACCATCCAGGACATCACCAAGGAAAAGCGGGCCGAAGAAGAACTGCACGAAAGCGACCGCCGCTTCAACGACATGCTCGACAACGTCGAGATGATCTCGCTGATGCTGGACTGCGAAGGACGCATCACCTACTGCAACGACTACCTGCTGCGGCTGACGGGCTGGCAGCGTGACGAAGTGTTTGGCCGCAACTGGTTCGATCTGTTCGTGCCACCCGAGATGGGCGATGTGCGCAGCGTTTTTGCCGACGTGCTGGCCGACCGGCCGTCGGCCTGGCACTACGACAACGAGATACGGACCCGCTCGGGCGAGCGGCGCCTGGTGCACTGGAACAACACCGTGCTGCGCTCGGTGGGTGGACAGGTGACAGGGGTGGCGGCCTTGGGCGAAGACATCACTGCACGCCGTGACGCCGAGCGCCGCATCAAGCGCCTTAACCGCGTGTACGCTGTACTCAGCGGCATCAACACCCTGATCGTGCGCGTGCGTCGGCGTGACGAGTTGTTCCGCGAGGCCTGCCGCATCGCAGTGGAGCACGGCCAGTTCAAGATCGCCTGGATCGGCCGTGTGGATCACTCCCTGCAAGAGGTGGTGCCAGTGGCGCTCGCCGGGGCCGGGGCGGAGTTCCTCATGCATGTGCGGCGCCGGTTGTGGCTCAGCGAAACCCCCCGAGAGGGTGAAAGCCTGAGTGCCAGCGTGGTACGCACCCAGCAGGCCGTGGTGTGTGAAGACATTCAGAGCGATCCGCGCATCCTGGTTCCCCGGGAGCTGGCCGCGCGCGGCGTGGCGTCGATGGCGGTGTTGCCATTGCTGGTGGCACGCGAGGTGGTGGGCGTGATCGCTCTCTTTGCCGACGAAGCCGGGTTCTTTGACGATGACGAGATGCATCTGCTGACCGAGCTGGCGGGCGACATTGGCTTTGCCATGGACCACCTCGACAAGGAAGAGCGGCTGAACTACCTGGCGTACTACGACGACATCACCGGTCTGCCGAACCGCACCCTGTTCCTGGAGCGCAGCGGCCAGCACCTGCGGCCGCGCGAGGGGGCCAAGGTGCTGCTGGGTATAGGTCTCATGGACATCAGTCGATTTCGGTTCGTCAACGACACCCTGGGGCGCCAGGAGGGGGACGAACTGCTCAAGCAGGTGGCGCAGCGGCTGCAGCAAGCGGCGGGCGATGCGTACGACGTGGCGCGCATTGGCGTCAACAGCTTTGGCATCGCCGTGACCGACGCGCGGGACGCGGGCGCGGTGGCGCAGGCGCTGGACGGACTGATGCGGGCCTGTTTTGAGGCCCCCTTTGTGCTGGGTGGCACCGAGCTGCGCATGGCCGCCAAGGCCGGTGTCGCGCTGTACCCCATGGATGGTGCCGATGCAGAAAACCTGCTGCGCAATGCCGAGGCAGCGCTCAACAAGGCCAAGGCATCGGCCGACAGCTTGCTGTTCTACACCTCGGAGATGAACACCCGCGTGGCGGAAGCCCTGAGCCTGGAGGGCCGCCTGCGCGACGCACTGGAGCAGGGCCAATTTGTGCTGCACTATCAGCCCAAGCAGCACCTGGCTACGGGCGCCATCGCCGGGGCCGAGGCCTTGATACGCTGGAACGACCCGCGCCGAGGGTTGGTGCCACCCGCGCAGTTCATCCCCATTCTGGAAGAAACCGGCCTGATCTACGACGTGGGCCGCTGGGCGCTGCGCCAGGCCCTGGCTGACAACCTGCGCTGGCGCCAGGCGGGGCTGGCGCCCCTGCGGGTCGCCGTCAATGTGTCGTTCTTGCAGCTGCTGCACCGGGGCTTCATTGCCGAGGTGCGAGACGCCGTGGCCCACGATGCCGGGGCGGCTGCGGGGCTGGAGCTGGAGATCACCGAAAGCATGGTCATGGACGATGTGCAGCACAGCACCGCCAGCCTGCATGCGCTGCGCGAGATGGGCATCACCATCGCCATCGACGACTTTGGCACGGGGTTTTCGTCCCTGAGCTACCTGGCGAAACTTCCTGTGGACACGCTCAAGATCGACCGGTCCTTCATCCTGAACATGACCTCGGGCCCGCAGGGATTGGCGCTGGTCTCCACCATCGTCAACCTGGGGCACTCGCTGGGGCTGAAGGTGGTGGCAGAAGGAGTGGAGACTGAGGACCAGTCCCGACACCTGGCGTTGCTGGGCTGCGATGAGATCCAGGGGTATCTGCTGAGCAAGCCGGTGCCTGCCGAGGTGTTTGAGGCGCAGTTCCTCCAGACCCTGCTGGCGAAATAGCGGGCAAAAAAATGCCGACCAGCGGGTCGGCATGGTGGGTGCGGCGTGGGGCCTTCGGCTGATGAAGGGCCGTCGCAAAGATCGGCAGCGCCCTAAAACTTCAGCCTTCAGCCTTTTTGCACCATCTTGATAATGCTGGAGAAGTCAAGCGCGCCGTGGCCCGCCAGGCTGTGCGCCGCATACAGATTGCGCGCCATGCCCCCCAGCGGCGTGGCCGCCTTCACCGCCATCGCGTTCTCCTGCGCCAGGCCTAAATCCTTGAGCATCAGGTCCGTTCCAAACCCTCCTGCATAGCCTTTGCTGGCAGGCGCGGTTTCCATCACGCCAGGGAAGGGGTTGTACTTCTCCAGCGCCCAGTTGCCGCCCGAGCTGCGGCGCATGATTTCGCTCAGCACCTTGGGGTCCAGGCCGTTGGCAACGCCCAGGGCGATGGCTTCGCTGGTGCCCGCCATCAAGATGCCCAACAGCATGTTGTTGCAGATCTTGGCCGTCTGGCCTGCGCCCACGGCGCCTGCGTGGAAGATGTTGGCGCCCATTTTTTCGAGCACGGGGCGGGCGCGTTCCAGGTCGGCGGCGTCGCCGCCCACCATGAAGGTGAGGGTGCCTGCAATGGCGCCGCCGGTGCCGCCCGACACAGGCGCGTCGATAAAGGCCACGCCCTTGGCCTTGGCGGCATCGGCCACCTTGCGGGAAGTGGTGGCTGCGATGGTGGAGCAGTCGATGATCAGCGTGCCCGCAGGCAACTGGGCCAGCAGCTCGCCCGCGCCGAGGAACAGGCCTTCCACATGCTGGCTGGCGGGCAGCATGCTGATGACGACTTCGGCGCCTTCGACTGCCGCCTTGGCATCAGTGGCGATGGGCACGCCGTCGGCCGCGAGCTTGTCGCGTGCGGGCTGCGAGAGGTCGAACGCGCGCACTTCGTGGCCTGCCTTGTGCAGGTTGTGTGCCATGGGGCCGCCCATGTTGCCCAGGCCGATGAATGCGATTTTCATGGTGTGTTGCTCCTTGCTGTCGTTGTGATGGTGGTGAATGAAAAACTATGAATTTGATAGCTTCTTGCGCTTATCCAATAAGCACTAGAAGCCCAAAAGGCTTGAAGTTTGGTGGGTGGCGCTGGTTGGGTCTGCTGGTTCGCTTGGGCACATCAGTCATCGGCTTCGAAGATGCTGTGTTTCTTCTTGGCTGTGGTGGATGCTGGGACTTTGCCGGTGCCTTTCTTTGTGGCGGGCGCCTTCTTGGTAGCCGCCGGGGCGTTGGCTTTGGCCTTGCGGGGCGGCGTGGCCTTGGCAAAGGGGTTGTAGGCCAGCGCTTCGTCCACCCAATACGTCCACTGCGCCCGCGTGGCGTAGCCGTTGGGCTCCACCCAGAAGTAGCCCTTCATGCCGCCGCCGGGTGAGAGCTCGCGGGTGTTCTGCATCTCCTGCAGCGCGCCATGGCGCTCGGGCGGCAGGCGCACCAGCAGGTCTTCGCGCTTGATGCCAATGCACAGCTTGCCGTCCACAAAGAAGCAGTAGCAGCCAAACATGGTCCGCTCGTCCACGTCGCTGCGGTGAGCGAGGGCCGTGCGCACGGCGTCGATCAGGTGCAGGGTTTCGTCAGACAGCGGGCGTGCAGGCATGGTCAGGGGTAAATATGCCGGTGGCGCTAGTGGAATATGCCTCGTCAGCTATCAATATAGTAGCTATCGGATGGCCTCTGTTGCATCCCCATCCAGCATGCGCCGCGCAATGATGACCCGCATGATTTCGTTGGTGCCTTCCAGGATCTGGTGCACGCGCGCGTCGCGCAGCAGGCGCTCCAGCGGGTATTCGCGGATGTAGCCGTAGCCGCCGTGCAGTTGCAGTGCCTCGTTGACCACGGTAAAGCCTGCATCGGTGGCAAAGCGCTTGGCCATGGCGCAGTAGGTGCTGGCGTCGCGGGCGCCCGCATCGAGCTTGCTGGCGGCCAGGCGCACCATTTGTCGGGCGGCGACCAGCTCTGTCGCCATGTCGGCCAGCTTGAACTGCAGCGCCTGGAAGCTGGCAATCGGTTTGCCAAACTGCTTGCGGTCTTGCATGTACTGCTGGGCGGCGTTGAGCGCGCCTTGCGCGGCGCCCACGG
>NZ_JADHVT010000041.1 GCF_016783915.1 Acidovorax sp. | reverse complement strand
GCTGGCCAGCCCCTCGGTGATTGTGGTGGGCGATGTGGTGCGCGGTGTTGCACTGGCCGTGCAAGACACTGGCGCAGCGCCGTCGCAGGCCCGGCGCGCGGGCTGAGCACACACAACGACCCCCACAATTCCACAGTCCCGATTGCGCGCTGCGCAGGTCGGAGATGCACCGTGCGCGAGCGCAAACCAATGTGCTTCAGGGCACGCCCACGCGCTGCGCAGCCGCGTGTTTCATCAAGCCTGGCCTCCCGCTCCACAGCACCGCATTGGGTCACGCGGCTTTACACACATTGGCCCGGGTATTGCTTGAAGACGTGCATCTGAATGCAACACGCACAAGGAACACCATGGCAGCCTTCCCCCTCCCCGCACGCACTTCCAGCATGCCCACGCTGTCGTCCCCTGCACAGGCTCCATCGCGCGATGGGGGCATGTCGCTCGTCAACGTTGCGGCGCGCCAGCGCATGCTGTCGCAGCGCATGGTGCTGCAAACCGTGCTGGCCGCACGCGGCAGCGATCTGCACCTGAAGGCTGCGCGCAGCTCGCTCACGCTGTTCACCGACAGCCAGGCGCGGCTGGTGGACACGCCCCGCCACCTCGATGCCACCAGCGCCGAGATCATTCGCAAGGCCTACCACGGTCCCCAGGGCGTAGGCGCCACCATCGACGCGTTTGCGCAGCAGGTGGGCACGGCACTGGACCTGGCCGAGCGCCAGAGCCCGCGGGTGGAAGACGCCCTGGCCCGCCTGGTCGAAACCACCGACGGCGTGCTCGACGCCCTCAACACCGCCACCACCGCGTTCGACCAGGTGAGCAAGGCGCAGTCCGAAACCTTGATGAAAGAGCTGGCCGGCATAGTGGCCTCGATCCAGACCGTGGCACGCGAGGCCAAGGTGGTCAGCTTCAACGCCCAGGTGATGGCAGCGCGGGCCGGGCAGCACGGGCGCGAGTTTGCGGTGGTGGCCAATGTGCTGTCAGGCATCACCAACGAAATTGATGGCCTGTCCCTGCAGGCGGTGTCACTGGCCGGACGCAGTCGCAACGCGGCCTGAGCAGCACAGCGAGAGAGACAGAGAAAAGGCCCGGGGCGATGCGCCCAGGGCCTTCTAAGGCGTCCATTCAAGGCGCCCACTCAACGCGTTACTGCCCGGCGGTTTCTCGCACCTGCTGAAACCGCTGTGCCAGCTCCTTGCGCAGCGTCTTGCGGATCACCGCAGCGTCCCAGCGGCGGCGTTCGTCGGGGGTGGAAGGCGACAGTGGCGGCACCTGCACGGGCTTGCGCGCCTCATCCACCGCCACCATGGTGAAAAAGCAGCTGTTCACATGCCGCACCACCTGCGAACGGATCTCTTCGGCCACCACCTTGATGCCGACCTCCATCGACGAGCTGCCCGTGTAGTTCACGCTGGCCAGAAAGGTCACCAGCTCGCCCACATGGATGGGCTGCAAAAACATCACCTGGTCCACGCTCAGCGTCACGGTGTAGCAGCCCGAATAGCGGCTGGCGCACGAGTACGCCACCTGGTCCAGCAGCTTGAGGATGGCGCCGCCGTGCACGTTGCCCGAAAAGTTGGCCATGTCGGGCGACATGAGCACGGTCATGCTCAGTTGGTGTGAAGGGATGTTCATGCAGCGATTTTAGGAAGCCCCATGCGCTGCGTCGCGTGCAAGTTGAGCCCCGTGCACTGCGGGTGGCGGCTTCGCTACACTCGCGCAGCACCTGCTGACCGGGTGCGAGGAGGAACCGATGATCGAACTAGAAAAACTCAACGAATTCACCGAAAGCCACGGCGCATTGCGCACCGGCAAGGGGCTGGTGTCGGGCGTGATTGCCCTCACGCTGGCCATCCTGTGCCTTCTGGGCGTACTGGCCTTCCACTTCCCTGAATACCTCACCACCCCACAGCTGCGCAAGAGCTACGACGTGGCAGTGATACGCAACATCATGCTGGTGGCCATGGCGATTGCGGGCGGCATCTCGTTGGTCAACATATTGTTCAACCGCGCCCGCTGGCTGGCCACCTTTGCGTTTGCCATCGTGGCGATTGCCGCGCTGCTGGGCGGACACAAGGTGGAGGTAGACCCCAACTTCCCCGACAACACGCCCTATATCGGCCTCGACTGGTTCATCCTGGACCTGCTGGGCAGCTCGCTGATCTTCATCTTCATCGAGAAGCTGTTTGCGCTGCGCAAGGACCAGCCCATCTTCCGCGCCGAGTGGCAGACGGACTTTCACCACTTCATCGTCAACCACATGGTGGTGGGTTTTGTGCTGCTGGCCACCAACCTCATCGTGCACAAGTTCTTTGGCTGGGCGGCCAGCGACGGCATTCGCGGCTGGGTGCAGGGGCTGAACTTCTGGGTGGCACTGTTCCTCATCATCCTGGTGGCCGACCTGGTGCAGTACTGGACCCACCGCGCCTACCACGAGGTCCCCGTGCTGTGGCGCTTGCATGCCGTGCACCACAGCGTCAAAAGCATGGACTGGATGGCGGGCTCGCGCCAGCACATCCTGGAGCTGCTCATCACCCGCACGCTGGTGCTGGCGCCGATCTATGTGCTGGGCTTCAGCAAGGAAGTGATCGACGCCTACATCGTCGTCGTGGGCTTTCAGGCGGTGTTCAACCACGCCAACGTCAGCGTGCGCCTGGGGCCGCTGCGCTACGTGCTGGTCACGCCCAACTTCCACCACTGGCACCACAGCCAGGACAAAGAGGCGCTCGACAAGAACTACGCCGCGCACTTCGCGTTTCTGGACTACCTGTTTGGCACCGCTGTCAAAAGCACCAAGCTCTGGCCCGAGCACTATGGCGTGCTGGGCGACTACGTGCCCAACGGCTTTGTGAGGCAGTTCAAGTTTCCGTTCACCTGGAAAGGGTGAGCACTGCCTAGCGCACGGCCGGTCGCAAGGTCAGGGCATCGCGGCCAGCTCTCTCTCCAGCACCCGCAGTTGCTCGCGCAGGGCCTCGGTCCGTTCCTCACACGCGGCTTTGGCATCAGCGGCCTTTTCCGCACTCTCCTGCACAAACTGGTTGCCCGACGGCAGGTTGCCGCGCCGCAGTGGGCCTGCCGTGGCCACGGCATTGGGCTGGGCCGTGCATTCACGCTGGTTGCGCTCGATAGCGGCGCGCGCCTGCGGGATGCCCTGGGTCTGCAGGTAGTTCTTGCGCTGCCAGGTGGGGCCAAACGCGCCCTCGGCCACGGGCGCCGCCGCGGGCTGTACCGGGGTGGCACCACGCGTGGTGGGGCGCACGTCGATCTTCTCGCCCTCGCCCGCACAAGGCGCATCCTGGAACGACACCTTGCCATTGGTGTCCGTGCACTTGTTGATGGCCCAGGCGGGGGGCAGGCAGCCCAGCGCCAGGGCACAGAGGGCGTAGCGGATCAAAGTCATGGTGTTGTCCTCGGCAGGTCCATGCCACATGCTACCGCGCCGCATGGGGCGGGGCGAATCGCATCGTTTTGCGCGGGTGCCGACAGACCCGTGGGTGGATAGACCCATGTCTCTAAGATGACCCGCCCCCGGTAGAAACCCGGTGCGTGCCAGGCACAGCGCCCTCCTACCATCGCCGCTCTTCGGGGCCTCGCAGCCCTTTGAATCGGTTTTTTTGCTGGAGATGCTGTGTGATGAAGACCCCGAATGCAAATGCATGGCCCGCCGACCAGGGGCTGCCCCTGGCGCGCCGCCGCAGCCTGGTCCTTGCGCTGGCCGGTAGCGCGGCCCTGGCTGGACTGCCCGCCCGCGCACAGCCCGCCGCCGGCGGCAAGGGAGACATCCTCATCGGCCGCTCTACCGCGCTGTCAGGCGGCATGGCACCGTTTTTGTCGCCCATCCACGAGGGGCAGGAGGCCGCCGTGGAAGACGCCAACGCCAAGGGCGGCATCGGTGGCCGCAAGATCCGGCTGGTGTCGCTGGACGATGGTTTTGACGCCCGCCGTGCGCTGGACAACGCCAAGCAGCTGAGCGAAAAAGACGGCGTGCTGGCGCTGTTTGGCGTGGCCGGCACATCGCAAGTCATGACGCTGCTGCCCTACCTTGCGCAGGCCAAGCTGCCGCTGATCTCCGTGTACACCGGCAGCCCCGCCGTCCGCGCGCAGCAGCATCCCTACCTGTTCACCACCCGCGCCAGCTATGCCGACGAACTGGTGAAGATCGTGCGCAACCTGGTGGCCGTGCAGACCTCGCGCATCGCCGTGGCCTACGAAAGCAACGACTTCGGCAAGCTGCTGCTGCCCTTGGTGGAAAAGACAATTGCCGCCGAGGGCGCGACGCTGGCCGGCTCGCACGCACTGGCCTCGTCGGGCGAAGACGCCAACGACGCAGCCAAGGCCCTGGCCACACAGAAGCCGCAGGCCGTGCTGCTGGTGGCGGCAGGCCCGTCCGTGGTGGCCTATGTGCGGGCCAACCGCGCGCACCTGGGCGTGCCGATATACACCCTGTCGCTGGGCGCAGGCACCGCCGTGCTCAAGGCGCTGGGCGACGACGCGCGCGGCCTGGCCGTGGCGCGCACGGGCCCCTCGCCCACCAAGCCCACCATTGCGCTCACGCGGGACTTTCAGGCATCCATGAAGCGCCACGACAAGCCTGTGGACTACGACCGCTATACCGGCTACATGGACGCGCGCGTGCTCATCGAAGGCCTGCGCGCCGCTGGGCCTGGCGTCACGCGCGCCAGCCTGGTCCAGGCCATGGAGGGCCTGGGCAACCTGGACCTGGGCGGCTTTGGCTACCAGTTCAGCGCACAGAACCACCACGGGTCCAACTACGTGGACATTGCGGTGGTGGGCTCGGGCGGGGTGTACCGGCAGTAGGCGCCTGCGCCAGCGGGTGCGCAAGGCACGCTTTGGTGAAGGGAGTTGAGATAGCGACAAACCACACAGCGCGACAACTGGGATTTTTGGTCACCCAGGGGCAAAGCGCAATCGGCCAGAGAAACGGCATTGCAATCCCCGGTGACGCTGCTGGCTGCCAGCATTGACACGGCCCGGCGAGGTGGAGTCACGGAAAAAGCCAGTGTGCAGCAAGTGATAGTGGACACCACCGTCCTGCCCAAGCCCATCCCCACGGTGGCAGCGAACGAGGTGACCAACCAGAAGTACTGGGCCAATCTGGACTACGGAAACTACGCCGACCCGCGCAATGTCAGCCAGCCCCGGAGGCCCCCCTGGTGTAGCCCGCCGATTTTCGCCTCTAGCGCTCGCGGAATGGCTTGCGACGGCAGGTTAATCAGGCAGCACCAGTTTCAGCACGCTGTTTTCGCTGCCCACATACAGGCTGCGCCGGTCCACCCCGGGGGCCAGGAACTTCACCAAGTTCAGCCCCGCTGGCAACTGCCCGAGCGTGACACCGCCAGGCGTGGGTCCGACCTGGCCCGCCAGCAGTTCCAGCCCCTTGGCCTGCGTCCACCTGTGCACACCGCAAGCGCTGGAGAGAAACACCTCGCCGGGTCGGCCGGGTAAAACGCAGATCTGCTTGAAGGGCTCCTGGAAGAACTCCGGCAGATTGCGGTCTATCTCCAAAGACAACGCGAATCTCTGGATTCCTTGGGTGTCGATACGCACCAGTTCGGGATGGAACCGCACAAGGGTGGTGGCGCCATCCAGCTCGACACGGTTGCACAACACCCACGACACCTGCGCAGTGCCACCTTCGAAGGCAATGTCCGCAATGTCCATGTACCAGGGGCGCTGCGCCAGCGGGGGATAGCTCTGTGGCGTGTACAGGGCCTGCGGATCCCCTGCAACAATCTTCACCTGCCCATTGGCATCGATGGTGCCAACAAGCGCATTCCCATTGGCCCTACCGAAGTACACATCGCCATCGCCAGGTTGTGGTGAATAGCGCGTGGCAAACCACAGCAACCCCGTCGTATCGGTGCGTAAAACTTGCACGCCCGGGTCGTGCCTCCCTCCGGACGCAAAATGGCTGGAGCTGACCCAGGTCTGCCACGCAGACTGGCCATTCGTAGAAGTCCGAATCAAGGCGCGGTTCTGGGTGTCATAGGCGATCAGCTGCCCATAGGCAATGGCCATGCGGTTCCCACGCGGCTCCAGCGACCATGTGCTCACCTGGCCCGCGGCGCTAACCGACCGGAGGGCCTGTGCAGGTGCAGCCTCCGACGAGTTGCCTCGCTGGTTCTCCAGCAAGATCAAACCGCCAGCCCCGTCAGGCAACGCCTCGACACCCCTGACAAAGCTGAACCGCGCCTGGCTCTGTCCGTCCACCTCGCCTGCATTGGCTTGCGCTCCCAGCCATCGAGAGACCGCCGTCGTCGGCATCTCCAACCTGCACGCCACAACCTCTGTCCCACCCTCAGGTGGATCGCTGCATGCGACAAACAAAGAGCCCGGAGCCGTGTTCGACGGCTCTCGAACAACCGTTACTTTGCGCCCCCGTAGCTTCCATACTCCCGATGGCGTGACGCCCGACAAATCAATATGTGCAATGGAGAATTTCGGCGCTCCCTGCCCCTCGGCCAGCGCCCAATACACATCCTGGTCTCGATGGACTTTCATCAAGGGAGTCCAATGATCAAAAGGCCACTGGTTGGGAAGGACGCGCCATTGATACTCACCACCCACCAGCACCAGATCTGCCCACTCATACGGGTCGCCCGTGAACTTGGTATAGCGCCGCACGCCGCCAGTAGCGGACTCGAGCAGCAGGCTACCTCGGGGCAGCGGCAACAATGTCTTCACCGTGCCATCCGTCCCAAGGGTACGCAACATGGGTTGGAAGCCCTTCTGGGGGTCTTGGTCAATGAAGTACACATGCCCATCTCGGGCCAGTAAGGGTGAGTCGAAGTAGAGGAGAGAAGCACTCGCGCCCACTCCATCCACCAGACCGGTGTTAGTCCCACCTCCCGCCAAGAGTACGGGTGTTTCCCCCTGCAAATAGTGAACGCTTCCGCCGCCCACCGTCACCAGGTAACGGTCCATGGCGTCAAACAAATGTCCAATGAAAGAGTGGGGATACGTCGGAGCAAACGACGACACACCGTCCCGGCTTCTGCGCCCCACACGACGGTCCCCGCCGTACACCCCCACAAACTGAAGATCGCGTTTGCTGTTGAAGCTCAGTCCAGTCACCTCGGCGGGTAGCCGCACCATTTCGCCCTTACTGATTGCAAATCCGCCACCGCCCAAGAGGCCTGCCACCATTTCGAGTGCACCCACTTTGGCGGGCGGCTCCCCGCTGGGCTCGCCCCCTCCTCCACCGCCACAGCCGGCTACACCGGAGGCTGCAGCAGCCAAGCCCCATTGTCCAAATCGGCGGCGGGTGATGGCCTGTACTTCGGTATCGAATCCAGAGGTCATGTCCACAAGTTCTCCTTCGATCAAGCGCTCATTATTGGTGCGTCACGCCAGAGTAAAGCCATGGCTGCCGCTTCGTTACCAACAGAAACACCCATATGCGGCACACAACAATCGGCTCCCTTGGCCAGAGCACAGCAACACGCAATGGCGGCACAATCAGAGCTATTTTTGTGCCCCACGCATCCGAACGAAGTGCAGACGACTCCATTTTTTGACGCCATCATCATCGGCGCCGGCGCTGCCGGCCTGTTCTGCGCGGGCCAGGCGGGCCAGCGGGGCCTGAAGGTCTTGCTCATCGACCATGCTGACAAGGTGGCCGAAAAGATCCGCATCTCGGGCGGGGGGCGCTGCAACTTCACCAACCGCGACCTCGACCCGGCCGCACCACACAAGCACTTTGTGGGGCAGAACCCGCAGTTCTGCCGCTCGGCGCTGTCGCGCTACACGCCCGCCGACTTCATCGCGCTGGTGCAAAAGCACGGCATCCCGTTTCACGAAAAGCACAAGGGCCAGCTGTTTGCCGACCGCTCGGCCGAGGACATCATTGCCATGCTGCTGGCCGAGTGCGAGGCGGGTGGCGTGACCCGCTGGCAGCCCTGTAGCGTCAAAAAAATAGACTTTTTGGCATCAAGCGCTAGTGAATCATGCTGGGGCAGCTATCAAATTGATACTGATCACGGGCCGGTGTCAACGGGTGCGCTGGTCATTGCCACCGGCGGCCTGTCCATCCCCAAGATCGGTGCCACTGACTTTGGCTACCGGCTCGCACAGCAATTCAACATCCCGCTCATCGAACGCAAGCCGGGCCTGGTGCCGCTGACCTTTGACGGCGCGGGCTGGGCGCCGTATGCGCAGCTGGCCGGGCTGGCGCTGCCGGTACAGATCATCACCGGGGTCAAGAAGAACCGCATGGCGTTTGATGAAGACCTGCTGTTCACCCACCGGGGCCTGTCGGGCCCGGCAGTGCTGCAGATCTCCAGCTACTGGCAGGACGGCACGCCCCTGGCCATCAACCTGGCGCCCACGGCGGACCTGCCGGCTGCACTGGCGCAGGGCAAGGCCCGCTCGCGCAAGCTGATTGCCAACGAGCTGGCCACACTGGTCCCCAGCCGTCTGGCCGATGCCTGGGCCCAGCGCGAGGCCGACTGGCAGCGTCCCATCAACGAGGCCAGCGACAAGGCCCTCGCGCGCCTAGCCGAGCAGCTGGCGCGCTGGGAGCTGACGCCCACCGGCACCGAGGGCTACAAGAAGGCCGAAGTCACACTGGGCGGCGTGGACACACGCGTGTTGTCGCAGCAGACCATGGAGTGCAAGACGCAGCCCGGCCTGTACTTCATTGGCGAAGTGGTGGACGTGACGGGCTGGCTTGGCGGCTACAACTTCCAGTGGGCCTGGGCCAGTGCCCATGCGTGTGCGCAGGCGTTGCCGATGGAAGGTCAATAGCGGAGCGCCAGGCCGGCGTTCTGCCGGGTGCCGGGCCCCATGCACCAAGGCTCCTACACTCCCGTCAACAACAAGACTGCTCTCTTTCCACACATTCCTCCGGAGACCGCGATGGATGCTATGGACCGCACGGAAAAATTGCAGGCAGCTGCTACGGCTGTGGGCGCGTTGATCGCTTTTGTGCCAGCTGCCAGCTGGAGCGCCAGCGTCTTTGTGGCCATCCTTGCAGCACTCGGCGTGGGGTCACTGGCCGGTGGAGCGGTGATGGTGCACTGGTCACTCACCGATGAGGGCAACGCCTATCTAAAAGCCGACTCGCGTATTTCAGGGCGCTCCACTTCCCGCACATCATTGTGGATGGGTAATTTGGCCCCTGGATTCATTCTGGTGGGCCTTGCCGTGTTGCTGCACTTGAGATAGGGCTGAAGGCCACGCCCCTGCACAAGCCGTCATGCAGGCCGTCACGCAAGCTGCGGGGCAGGCTGCGCGACAGACGGCCCCTCGCCACGCTGCACTCCATGGTTCAAACCACGGTGCTGCAGGGCCCATGACAGCAGTTGCTCAGGCGGCAGTGGACGGCTGAAGTGATAGCCCTGCAGCTCCTCGCAGTCCAGCGCGCTTAGCACCTGGGCCGTGGCCAGGTCTTCCACGCCCTCGGCCACGATGCGCAGCCCCAGCGTGTGGCCCAGGGCGATGATGGCGCGTGTGATGGCCATGTCGGCCGGGTTCGTCAACATATCGCACACAAAGGACTTGTCCACCTTGAGCCGGTCGATATCAAAACGCTTGAGGTAGGCCAGACTGGAATACCCGGTGCCAAAGTCGTCGATGGAAAGCTGCACGCCCAGCAGCTTGAGCGCCGCCAGCTGCAGCTCGGATGCATGGGCGTTGTCCATGAGCTGCGACTCGGTGATCTCCAGCTCCAGCCGGTGGGCGGGCATGCCGGTGCGGGCCAGCAGCGCCTCGATGTCGGTCACCAGCGACGGGTCCGACATCTGCGCGGCCGACAGGTTGACCGAGATCGACACCTGGGCCAGCGGATGCGGCGATGCGGCGTCGCCCTGGCCCGCATCCAGCGCCAGGTTTTGCCAGCGCACCCACTGCTCGCAAGCCTGCTGCAACACCCAGTTGCCAATGGCCCGGATCATGCCGGTCTCTTCGGCGATGGGGATGAACTCGCTGGGCGGGATGGAGCCCAGCACCGGGCTGGTCCAGCGCAGCAGCGCCTCCACGCCCAGCAACTGGGCGCCTTTGGCGCTCAGGCGGGGCTGGAAATGCAGGCTCAGTTCCTGGCGCTCCAGTGCGCGGCGCAGTTGCTGCTCCATGGTCTGGCGGGCCACGGCGCGCTGGTCGGTCTCCATCGAATAGAACAGCGCCATGTCGCGGCCGGTGGTCTTGGCCTCGTACATGGCGGCGTCGGCGCGGCGCATCAGCTCGTCGATGTCGCTGCCGTCCTCAGGGTACACGGCAATGCCCACGCTGCAGGACACATTGAGCTCATGCCCTTCCACCGGATGGCTCTGGCGGATCAGCGGGATCAGGCGCCGCTCCACCAGCTGCTGCACATCCTCGCGCCCGGCCACGTCGCGCATCACCACCACAAACTCGTCGCCGCCCAGGCGGCTCACAGTGTCGCGGCTGCGCACGGCCTGTGTGAGACGCGCGGCCACCGAGCGCAGCAGGCCGTCGCCAATGTGGTGTCCCAGCGTGTCGTTGATGGCCTTGAAGCGGTCCAGGTCGATGAACAGCACGGCCACCTTCTCACCCGTGATGGGCGCCTGTGCCAGCGCCATCTGCAGGCGCTGCACGCACAGCGAGCGGTTGGGCAGCTCGGTGAGCACATCGTGGTGCGCCAGGAACTGGATGCGCTCCTCATTGAGTTTGCGGTCGGTGATGTCGATGGCAATGCCGATGTGGTTGGCCACCAGCCCGCCTTTGCTCTCGCGCACGGCCGACACCATGAGCCAGGCCGGATACGTCTCGCCCGAACGGCGCCGGAACCGCACCTCGCCCTGCCACGACTCCTTGTCGATCATGGTGCGGTGGATCTGGGCCGACAGCGGCTCGCCCCCGGCCTCTTCCAGCAAAAAGCCGAGGTCCTCGCCGATGACCTCGTAGAAGTCGTAGTGCGTGCTGCGGCAGAACGCCTTGTTCACGCTGATGATCTGCTGCTCGGCGTTCATGATGATGATGCCCTCGGACGAGGCTTCGAACACCTTGGCCCACAGCTCCAGGCGCTGCTCCATCACCTTGAGCACGTTGATGGGCGTGAACGCCGTGAGCACCGAGTCGCGCCCCTGGAACTGCAGGCGCCGCGCCGACAGCACGGCCCAGGAGGGCTCGGGGCTGCCCTTCCAGCGCACCTCAAACTCGTCCACCGAGCCTTGGTCGGCCAGGCGCTGAAAGAACCGCGCCCGCACGCCCGGCTCCAGCCCCACGGCCCAGGGGTCGGTCTTGCGGCCACCCAGCCAGTGGGCCGCAGGTGCGTTGGAGTGCAGCACCTCATGCTCGGGAACCGAAGTGACCACCATGGGGATGGGGAAGGCCTCCACCAGCTCGCGCTGGGCCTCGGCCGCACGGGCGCTGGCGGCCAGCTCCTGCTGCAGCACGCGGTCGCGATCGAGCTGCGAGAGCATCTCGTTGAACGCGGTGACCAGGCGGCCGATCTCGTCGCGGCTGACCCAGTGCGCGCGCAGCGTGTGGTCCCCGCTTTTGCGCACCTCGTCGGCCACGCGGGCCAGTTGCTGCAGCGGCTTGGCGATCTGGCGCGCGACCAGGGTGACGAGCGAAAGGATGCAGCCCAGCAGCACCAGCGCCGTGCCCAAGTGCAGCCACATGCGAGCAAACAGGCTGTCTGCGCGCTGGTTCAGCAAACGCTCCAGGTCCACAATGCCCGCCGACCACGCATCGCGCAACGCGCCCAGCACCTGGGCTTCCTGCACGCCCACCTGCGCCACCGTCAGGCGCGACTCGCCCGAAGCAATGCCTTGCAGCAAGGACTGAAAGCCCTCCTGCGCCGCCTTGAGCGCCTCGCGCTGGCGCACCAGCGCAGCCCGCATCTCGGGCGATCCCGCAATGAAGGCCTGGTTGTAGTCCGACTCGATGCCCAGCATCACCGCATCCAGCCGTCCCACCAGCGTCAGCAGCTCGGACGACCACTGCGGCCCGCGCCGCGACGGCGCCGCGTTCAAAAAACTGACGGTGTCATGCACTGCCTGCAGGAGCTCGGGAAACCGCAGCACCACCAGCGACATGACGTAGTAACTGTCCAGGTCCGGGTCCAGGATCAGGTTGGACTGGTTGCCCACCGTGGTGAGCAGCTCGCGCCCCTCGCGCAGAAACTGGCTGCGCAGCCGGGTGAGCGCCTGCGGATCGGCGGCTGGAACGCCCCCTTGGGGCTGGCCCGCCAGCTGCTGCAGCGCCACGCCAAACCGCTGCCCCACCTCGGCCGTGTGCAGTTGTTCGTCGTGGGCCGCACGCACCGCGTCCAGCCGGGTCAGTACATCGGCCACCAGCGGAGGCTGCTGCGAAGCATCCAGGAACTGCCCCATCAGCCCATCACGCACCACGGCCGCATAGGTCGTGCCCACCACTTCCTTGCGCGTGAAGTCGATCGCCAGGTATTTTTCGTGGATCAGGATGCTGGAGACGTAGATCACCGCCGTCAGGTCCAGCAGATAAATGAGCATGAGCTTGCGGCCCACACTGAGCCGGCCCAGCCAGCCCGATACGCGGTGCATGAATGCCATGGTGTCTGCGGCAGGACTGCCCGGGCGGATGGCCAGGGCTCCCCACCGGTGAATAGGAGTGTTACAACATGAAGCAACTTCCACGCCATTGCGGTGCGGCGTGCCCGAAAGAAGCCCACCGGTTGCCCCGGCGGCGAGCAGACCGGGCGACCCTTGCGCCATGACTGCAGATAAAGGCTATAATCTCCGGCTTTGCTGGCAATGCCCCGTCGGCCAAATACTAGTTACAGACGGGGAAACCGCTTTGTACGGACTTGAGGCCCGATCTCCCCAAGCCCCTCTGCAAGCACCATTTGGAAAACATTAGCTAATGACTACGATCCGCGTAAAAGAAAACGAACCCTTTGACGTTGCACTGCGCCGCTTCAAGCGCACCATTGAAAAGCTCGGCCTGCTGACCGACCTGCGCGCCCGTGAGTTCTACGAAAAGCCCACCGCCGAGCGCAAGCGCAAGAAGGCTGCAGCCGTGAAGCGTCACTACAAGCGCGTTCGCAGCATGCAACTGCCCAAGAAGCTGTACTAAGTACCGCTTTGGCACCGTCCTGATACGGAGTGCCGACAAACCCGCGCTAGGGACGCCAAGCGCGGGTTTTTGTTTTTTCGGGTTTGCAAAAAGCCCCTCTGGCGTCGTTGTAGCGCCTTGCCGTAGCGAGACTACTGTCTGCGGCACTATGCCTAGCCAGAGGGGCTTTTTGCAAACCCTAAGTCCCTGCCTGACCAACACAAAGACAAAGGAAAAGCCTCATGAGCCTCAAGGACCAGATCACCGAAGACATGAAGACCGCCATGCGCGCCAAGGACAGCGAGCGCCTGGGCACCATCCGCCTGCTGCAGGCTGCGATGAAGCAAAAGGAAGTGGACGAGCGCATCGTGCTGGACGACGCAGCCGTGGTGGCCATCGTGGACAAGCTCATCAAGCAGCGCAAAGACTCGATCACCGCCTTTGAAGGCGCGGGCCGCCAGGACCTGGCCGACAAGGAAAAGGCCGAGATGGCTGTGCTGCAGGCCTATCTGCCCGAGCGCATGTCGGCTGAAGAAACGCTGGCCGCCGTTAAAGCCATCGTGGCTGAGCTGGGCGCCGCAGGCCCCGGCGACATGGGCAAGGTGATGGGCGTGGTCAAAACCCGCCTGGCCGGCAAGGCCGACATGGGCCAGGTGTCGGCTGCGGTGAAGGCAGCGCTGACGGGCTGACTGCTGCGCACCCCGCCCCTGCACCGCGAGGTGCCAAACCCGATCATCGCAAACACTTGCAAGCCGTTATCATTTTGATAGCTGCTAGCGCTTATTGAATAAGCGCTAGCAGCTATTTTTGTTTGCCAATGCGACTGACAGCGGATCCGCCACTGGATTTTGGCGTTGGCCAGCATGTCACGGGATCGTGAAGAAAACGGTCATGGAGCCGCGCTGCACAACAGGCCGGTGCTTGGCATGCTCGGGACTGATTTTTTGCCACACGCCCCCTCTGGTCGAGCACGGAAGATCAGCCGTGCACGGGCCAAAGACCCATGCGAGCCCACAGTCCTGTGCAACACATGCCTTCCAGCCGGTGCAGGTACTGCCAGCCGCCTGCCACCATCACTTACCATCTGTAACACACAGCCTGATCGAGAAACTCACCTGCATGCGCCCCGGCAATCCCCTTGTTGTTACGCTCAAAGCGATGGTTGCCGTGTTCATATCGGCGGCCGGTGCCATGGCCTGGGCCAACCCGACCAGCCCCGCGATGGAGTTCACCGCAGCAGAAAAGGCCTATATCGCCAAGGCAGGCGTCATCAAAATGTGCGTAGACCCGGACTGGGCACCTTTTGAGCGCATCAACCCGCAAGGAAAGCACGAAGGCATTGCGGCCGACCTGGTGCAACTGGTCGCCCAGCGCGTAGGGCTGCAAATTGAACTCCTGCCCGTCAAGGACTGGGACGAAAGCTTGGCCGCATCCAAGGCCGGGCGCTGCCAGGTCATGAGCTTTCTCAACCAATCGCCCGACCGCGATAAGTGGTTGATATTTACCTCTCCGATTTTTTCTGACCCCAACGTCATCATCACCCGGGAGGAACACAACTTTGTGGGTGACCTCAAAGGTCTGAAAGGTGAAAGTGTCGCCCTGCCGCGGGGCACCATGGTCGAGGAGCGCGTGCGCCGTGACTTTCCCAATTTGAGGGTGGTGCTGACCGCCAGCGAACCAGAATCCATGAATCTGGTCTCCGAGCGCCAGGCCGACCTGACCATCCGCTCGCTGATTGTGGCTGCCCACGCGATCAAAACGGAGGGTCTGTTCAATCTGAAAATTTCCGGCCAGATTCCCGAATACACCAACCAGTTGCGCATGGGTGTTTTGAAGGACGAACCGATACTGCGTTCGATTTTGGACAAAGGCGTCAAGACCATCACGCCACAGGAGCGCCAAGCCATCGCCAACCAGCATGTGGCCATCAATGTTCAAGAAGGCATTGACTGGGCCCGCATCTACGTGTTGTTGGCCTTGCTGGCACTGGCGATTTTGGTCGCGCTGTACGTTATCCGCAGCAATCGCCAACTCCAGGCAGCCCTGGCAGCAAGCCATGAGGCACGCAACGCCTTGCGACTGTCCGAGGAGCGCCACCGCTTTCTGGCCGACAACGCGTCAGATGTCATCTGGACCATGGATTTGAACGGGCGCAACACATACGTGAGCCCTTCCGTGGAGCGGCTAAGGGGCTACACCGTGTTCGAAGCCATGCAGCAGACCATTCACGAAGCGCTCACGCCGACCAGCGCGAAAATCGCCCAAGCAGGTCTGGATCGAGCCCTGGAGGCGGTCCGCGCCAAAAAGCAGGTCCCGGATTTTCGGGCAGAGCTGGAACAGCCTTGCAAAAACGGGGGCACGGTTTGGACGGAGGTCAGGTTCTCCGGCATCCACAACGAGGCTGGCGAGTTTGTCAATTTTCTGGGCGTGACGCGCGATATTTCCGAGCGCAAGCGCGCCGAGTTGGACTTGCACATTGCCGCCATCGTCTTTGAATCGCAAGACGGCATGATCGTGACCGATGCCCAAAAGAACATCCTGCGCGTGAACCATGCCTTTAGCCAAATTTCTGGCTATGCGGCAGCCGAGGTGATTGGCAAGACCTCGCACATGCTGCGATCAGACCGTCATACCCCCGATTTTTATGCTGCCATGTGGGCATCAATTCAAACGGCAGGCATGTGGCATGGCGAGCTTTGGAGCCAACGCAAAGACGGCGAGGTGTACCCAGAGCAAATCACCATCACTGCCGTCAAAGGCAGCACGGGACAGGTCACCCATTACGTTGCGGTGCTGCGTGACATCACGGATCGAAAGCGCTTGGAGAGAGAAGTAACGCAATTGGCGTTCTTCGACACCTTGACCCAGTTGCCCAACCGTCGGCTGTTCAACGACCGCTTGAGTCAGTCCTTGAAGCGCGCCGAGCGCGACCAACTTTCCCTGGCCTTGATGTTCATCGATCTGGACAAGTTCAAGCCCATCAATGACACCCATGGGCATGAAGCGGGTGACTTTGTGCTGCAAACGGTGGCAAAGCGTATTCAGGGTTGCCTGCGGGCCTCCGACACGGCAGCCCGCGTGGGCGGGGACGAGTTTCTGGTGCTCTTGCCAGATCTTCTGGACAGCGACGATGCGGTGGCCGTGGCTGAGAAAATCCGCCTGGCGCTTGAGCAGCCATGTATTGCGCCCAGCGGGGTGACGCTGCTGGTATCTGCAAGTATTGGTATTGCCATCTACCCAGAACATGCCCAGAGCGAGCAAGAATTGTTGCGCCTGGGTGACGTCGCCATGTATGAAGCCAAGAATGCGGGGGGCAATTTGGTGAAACTCCATCTGCACCAGCAGGCTTGCGCCTGAACTACACCCGGCACCCTTTACGCAGACACCGGCGGGACAAGCGCCTGCCGCTATTGCTGTCTCAACCCACGCTGCTTTGGACCGGGTCGGCGCCCGCCGCCATCCATCCGTCGCAGAAATGCGCCTGCAAAAACTCCACGCACACCCGCACCTTGGCCGACCGCTCCAGCCGCGTAGGGTACACGGCCCACACGTTGGCCTCTTGCTGCCACTGCGGCAGCACCTGCACCAGGCGCCCGGCCTGCAGGTGTGCGCCCACATCCCACAGCGAGCGCAGCACGATGCCGCGGCCATGGACCGCCCACTGCACGGCCATCTCGCCGTTGTTGGCCGACAGCGGTCCGCGCACCTTCACCGACTCTTCCTGTGCGGCGCAGCGCAAGCGCCACACGCCAAACGGGTGGTCGCGCTCCTTGATCACCAGGCAGTCGTGCGCGGCCAGGTCGGCCACCGTGCGCGGAGTGCCCTTGCGCTGCAGGTAAGCGGGCGCTGCGCAGAGCACGCGGTGGTTGTCGGCCAGACGGCGTGCAATCAGGTGTGGCGCAATCTCGTCGCCCACGCGCACATCCAAATCGAACCCTTCGCCCGCCACGTCCACCAGCCGGTCAAACACCTCCAGCCGCACCTGCAGCCCCGGGTGTTGCTCCACCAGACGCGACAGCGCAGGCGCCACGATCTGCCGCCCAAAGCCGAAGCTGCTGCTCACGCGCAGCAGCCCGCGCGGCTCGCTGCGCGTGATGGTCACCTCCTGCATCAGCTGCTCCATGTCGTCCAGGATACGCTGCGCCCAGTGAAAGACGCGCTCGCCCTCCTCCGTCACCGCCACCCGGCGGGTGGTGCGGTGCAAGAGCCTGACCTGCAGGTCCTGCTCCAGCAGGCGGATGCGTTTGCTCACATAAGCGGGGGACGCGCCCAGCTCGGTGGCGGCGCCGCCAAAGCTCGCCTTGCGCACGACAGCCGTGAACACACGCAGGTCTTCGGCCGCAGGATTTTTATGCACGAAGTGTGAAAGATAAGGCCACAGTTGTTAGATTGTAGTTTTTGGTGGCGCTAGGAACAATGCATCCCACAACGCTGGCCGCCCCCACGGCAGCCTCCTTCCACCGCCACCAAGGACCGCTTCATGACCGCCGCCGCCCCCAAAACCTATCGCATCGCCCTCATTGCCGGAGACGGCATCGGCAAGGAGGTGATGCCCGAGGGCCTGCGCGTGGTGCAGGCCGCCGCAGCGCGCTTTGGCATTACGCTGGAAACCACCACCATCGACTGGGCCAGCTGCGACTACTACGCCGCCCACGGAAAGATGATGCCCGACGACTGGAAGGCGCAACTGTCGGGCATGGACGCTATCTTCTTCGGCGCCGTGGGCTGGCCCGCCACCGTGCCCGACCATGTGTCCCTCTGGGGCTCTTTGCTCAAGTTCCGCCGCGAGTTCGACCAGTACATCAACCTGCGCCCCGTGCGCCTGTTTGAAGGCGTGCCCTGCCCGCTGGCGGGCCGCCAACCCGGTGACATCGACTACTACGTGGTGCGTGAGAACACCGAGGGCGAATACACGTCACTGGGCGGCATCATGTACGAGGGCACCGACCGCGAGATCGTGATCCAGGAGTCGGTCTACTCGCGCAAGGGCACGGACCGCCTGCTGCGCTTCGCCTTCGACCTGGCCCAGAGCCGCCCGCGCAAGCACGTGACCCTGGCCACCAAGAGCAACGGCATCGCCATCAGCATGCCGTGGTGGGACCAGCGTGCCGACGACGTCGCCAAAGACTACCCCGAGGTAACGCTGGACAAGCAGCACATCGACATCCTGACCGCCCGCTTTGTGCTGCAGCCAGGCCGCTTTGACGTGGTGGCCGCCACCAACCTGTTCGGCGACATCTTGAGCGACCTGGGCCCGGCCACCACCGGCACCATCGGCCTGGCCCCCTCGGCCAACCTCAACCCCGAGCGCCACTTCCCCAGCCTGTTCGAGCCTGTGCACGGCTCGGCGCCGGACATCTATGGCAGAAACATCGCCAACCCGATTGCGATGATCTGGTCGGGCGCGCTGATGCTGGACTTCCTCACGCAGGGCCGGGGAGCGGGGCGGCAGGCGCATGACGCCATCGTCACGGCCATCGAAGAGGTCATCAAGAGCGGGCCGTGCACGCCGGACCTGGGCGGCACGGCCAGCACCACCCAGGTGGGCGAGGCGATTGCGGCGCGGGTGGCAGCCGCTTGATCGATCTTGCTCAGCGCTCCTGATTCAATAGCTGCTAGCGCCTGTCAGAAAGGCGCTAGAGGCCAATCTCACCAAATTGGCTCTCAGCCACCGCCTGGCGGGACCTTGAAATGTTCGGTGATCCGGTGCTCGGCGCGCTCCGCCGCAGCGGCAATCTGCGCCGAACCGCTCCGTACCCGCACCCAACACCACCGCAACACGCCAGCGAGTGCGAGCCCTGCGTTTCGCGCCGCAGCGTGGGCAGGGACAGACGGATGGATGGCGCGACGGTAGGAGTGTTTCATAGCGCAGCGATCCTCGCGCCGGGCTTACCATCTGTAAAGTTGAATTCAATAACGATTCACTTCATAAAAGCTGATGCGTAACCTCAACCTCGACCAGTTGCAGACCCTGATTGCCATCGCCGATCTGGGCACCTTTGCCGCTGCCGCACAGGCGCTGCACCTGGCACCGCCCACGGTCAGCATGCACATCAAGGAACTGGAATCGCGCCTGGACGCCGAACTGGTAATGCGCGGCCGCCGCCAGGCCGACCTGACGCCTGCGGGCGAAGTGTTGGTGCGCGAGGGCCGCCAGCTGCTGCTGGCCAGCGACGACCTGGTGGAACGCGTGCGCCGCCGTGCATCAGGCCGCGAAGGCGTGGTGAGGTTGGGCGTGTCGGCAGGGGTCAGTACCCACTTGCTGCCGCGCATGCTCGAGGCCCTGGCGGCCCGCAGCCCGGGCGTGGAGATCCGGCTGGAAGCCGTGGGCTCGGCCGACGCCATGCAGAGGCTCAAGGGCGGCACGCTGGACATCGCCATTGTCGCCAGCCCCCAGCCACCGTTGCCCGAGGTACGGCAAACGCCCTGGCGCAACGACGCCATGGTGGCCCTGCTGCCTGCCGCCTGGGACGCACCCGAACGGGTCGGCCCCGACTGGCTGGCCAGCCGCCGCTGGGCATCGTTTGCGCCCGCGACGCAAATGCACGGGCTGATTGCCAACTGGTTTGGCCAGGCGGGCCACCACCCGCGCCCCTTTCTGGCCCTGAGCTACCCCGGCGCGCTCAAGAGCCTGGCGTTGGCCAGCCAGTGCGCCGCACTGCTGCCGATGGAGGAGGTGGAGGACCTGCAGGGCACGCCCGGTGTTCAGATCCGTCCCTTGCAGCCCCCACTCATGCGCCCCATGGCCGTGGCACACCGCCACCAGCCAACGCCCTCGCCTGCCGTGAAGGGCGTGCTGCAACTGCTGGCCGAATTTGCAGACTTCGCGGAGTGATGGCTGGACTTACCGACCGCCATCACGCTAGCGGCAAGCCCAGAGAGCCTGAAATCACAAAGGCCCTCGCCATGGCGAGGGCCTTTGTGAGAGACAGAGGACGAAAGTCCCACGATGCACACCAGCGGGCTGCCCCCACGGCATGCCGTATCCGTGAGCGTCAGCTCCCCGCCACCTTCATGCGGTTGACCAGAATGGATCCCACCGTCTTGGCCCCGTAGTTGTAGGCATCGGCGCCCACGGCCTCGATGCCCTTTAGCATGTCCTTGAGGTTGCCCGCGATGGTGATCTCGTGCACGGGATAGGCGATCTTGCCGTTCTCGACCCAGAAGCCACTCGCTCCACGCGAGTAGTCGCCGGTGACGTAGTTCACGCCCTGGCCCATCAGCTCCACCACAAACAGGCCCGTACCCAGCTTTTGCAGCATGGCGTCCAGGTCGTCGCTGGTCTGCGTGAGGCGCGATGTCATCACCAGGTTGTGCGAGCCACCCGCATTGCCCGTGGTCTTCATACCCAGCTTGCGGGCCGAATAGCTGGACAGGAAGTAGCCCTCGACGCGCCCTCCTTTGACTACCTTGCGGGGCGCCACGCGCACACCCTCTTCATCGAACGGCGAGCTGCCCTTGCCGCGCAGGATGAAAGGGTCTTCCAGAACGTCGATGTGCTTGGGGAACACCATCTTGCCCAGCGAGTCGAGCAAGAAGCTGCTCTTGCGGTACAGCGAGCCGCCACTGATGGCCTGCACAAAACCGCCCAGCAGGCCTGCGGCCAGGGTCGATTCGAACAGCACCGGGCATTGCGTGGTGGGAATCTTGCGCGACCCGAGGCGGCTCAGAGCGCGCTGCGCAGCGTAGCGGCCGACGGCCTCTGGCGAGGCCAGCTCGGCGGCATCGCGCATGGAGCTGTACCAGGCATCGCGCTGCATCTCGGCGTTCTTACCGGGCAACGAAGCAATAGGAGCGACCGAAAAGCTGTGGCGCGAGCTGGCATAGCCGCCGCGAAAGCCGCGCGTGTGAGCGCTGAAAAAGTGGCTTTGCTGGGCCGACACGCCAGCACCTTCGCTGTTGGTGATGCGGCGATGGGTCTTGAATGCCGCGGCCTCGCAGGCCTTGGCCAGCTCTGCGGCTTCTTCGCTGGTGATGGCCCAGGGGTGGAAGAGCTGCAGGTCGCGGTGCGTATCCTGGGGCGCGATATCGTCGGCGTCGGGCAGGCCGGCTACAGGGTCTTCGGCCGTGAAGCGGGCGATGTCATAGGCTGCCTGCACGGTCTGCTCGATAGCCCTGTCAGAGAAGTCCGAGGTGCTGGCATTGCCCCGGCGGTGGCCGATATAGACCGTCACGCCCAAGGATTTGTCGCGGTTGCGCTCCACGTTCTCCAGCTCGCCCTTGCGCACGCTGACTGACAGGCCACAGCCCTCGGACGCCTCGGCGCCCGCGTCGGTGGCGCCGAGCTTTTTGGCATGGGCCAGGGCGCGGTCCACCAGGTCTTCAAAAAACGGGCGGCTGTAGCTGAAGCCGCTGTCAGGGGTGCGGGAGGTGGCAGCTGCGGGCACAGCAGCCAGCGCGCCGGAGGTGCGCGGGGCGCGGTTGGAGGGTTTGTTCATAGCGGCAGCTATGATACTTGCCGCTGTGGCGCGCTCTGCGCCACTTGTTTTTTGCCCCCACCACCCATGTCACGCAAACCCAAAAAAGGCTACTTTGTGCGAGGCCAGTTCGTTGCCGAAGGCAGCGAACTGGACATTCAGCTCAAGGCCGAACTCAAAGGCACGCCCGATGCCAGCCGCACCGACCTCAAACGCGAGAGCGACGAACTGCAGGACCTGGGCAAGGAGCTTTTGAACCTGCGCGCCGACCTGTTCGACGCCGTGGGCCTGCCCGACAAACTGGTGGAGGCGCTGGCCGAGGCCAAGCGCATCACCAACTTTGAAGGCAAGCGCCGCCAGATGCAGTATGTGGGCAAGCTCATGCGCAAGCTCGAACCCGAGCTGGTGCAGGCCGCCCGTCAGGCCCTGGAGGAGCAGCACAAGGGCTCGGCCACCGAAAAGCTGCGGCTGCACCTGGCCGAGCAATGGCGCGACCGCCTGATCGCCGACGACGATGCACTGGCCCCCTGGATGGCCGAGCATCCCGACACCGACACCCAGCAGCTGCGCGCGCTGATCCGCCAGGCCCGCAAGGATGCGCAGCCTGCGGGCAAGGAGGCCAACGTCCAGGTCTCGCAAGGCCTGGCGCCCCGCAAGGGCCGTGCATACCGCGAGCTGTTCCAGCTGGTGCGCGAGCACCTGGGCGGCACCGGCACGGCAGATGCCAGCGACACCGACGAGGACAACGACGATGAGTGAAGCCGTCCACGACGCCGTCAAGATCGGCATCGTCTCCATCAGCGACCGCGCCAGCAGCGGCGTCTATGAAGACAAGGGCCTGCCTGCCTTGCAGGACTGGCTGACGCGCGCGCTGTACAACCCCATCACCTTCGAGTCGCGCCTGATCCCCGACGAGCAAGCCGGCATCAGCGCCGCGCTGATCGAACTGGTCAACGCGGGCTGCAGCCTGGTGTTGACGACTGGCGGCACCGGCCCTGCGCTGCGCGACGTAACGCCCGAGGCCACACTGGCCGTGGCGCACAAGGAGATGCCGGGCTTTGGCGAGCAGATGCGCCAGATCAGCCTGAAGTTCGTGCCCACCGCCATCCTGTCGCGCCAGGTCGCTGTGATCCGAGACCAGAGCCTGATCATTAATCTGCCTGGTCAGCCGAAGGCGATTGCCGAAACGCTGGAGGGGCTGAAGGACGCCAACGGCCAGCAGATCGTGCCGGGCATCTTCGCCGCCGTGCCTTACTGCGTAGACCTGATCGGTGGGCCGTACCTGGAAACGCGGGATGAGGTCTGCAAGGCGTTCCGGCCCAAGAACGCTGTCCGGGCCAAGACCGCCTGAACCGCCTGCAGGCCAGCGCTGGCCCACGGGCGGAAGCTCCCCCCCCATCGCCCATCACACAGACGATGAAGTACCTTGCCTTCGCCCTCCCCCATCTACTGATAGTCGCCCTGGCCTTGTGGATGTATGTGCGCATACGCGCCATGAAACAGCGCCAGGATGCTTTGGTGAAGGACCTCAAGGGCAGGCACTACTGGCGCATCAACCTGGCCCGCCCCACATTTTTTGGACGCTGGATGCGGCTTATGGCTTTCGAAGCCAAGGGCGTGCTGATCGACGATGGAGAGGCATTTCGCATCCGGGGGCACTGGGCAAAGACGGGCAAGGCGTTCGAGTCGGTGGTGCCCAAATCGGGGCTGCAGGTCGAGTGGCTGGGCAACCAATCCATCAAGACGGGCAACATCCACTGGGCTCGGCTGGACACGCCCAGAGGCCAGGTGCTGTTCACTGCCGATACCGGCTGGAGCGCCGGGCCGTCGCGCGAGGCCTTGTGCGACATCTTCCGCTCGGCGTTCCCCGACTATCCGCTGGACGAAGAGAACACACACGATTTCGCACTGGAGAAGAACCCTCGCAGCCTGGGCGCGACGGTGCTGTTCCTGGGCCTGATGCTGTTTGCGCTGCTCGACAGCTTTGTGTTCTCCGGCTACGAGCTGACGGATGCGCAGCTCTTCAGCATCCTGCGCTCGCCCCTGACATGGCTGGTGGCGTCGGTGGGCATCGCAGCGTTGGTGGCGCTGTGCTACCGGTTCTTCGCTGCAGGGCGCATCCCCTCGCGCGAATCGATGGCGCTGGCCCTGATGCTGGGCGCCGTATCGGCCGGGGCTGCCCTGCCCGTGCTCAAGCGGGTAGACCAAATGCTGGCAGGCTCGGTGTCAGAAGACCACGCGTACCGCCTGTCGGGCACCTATCGGCTGGAGCCTATCGACACCACGCAGGGCCTGCCGCCACTGAAGTTTCCGCGCATGCGGGACTATTGGGAGCAATGGCCCGATGGCAGCGAACACCGCATTCCGCTGATGCACGGACCGCTGGGGCTGTGGCAACTGGACCACGCAAAGTTTGATCCGCCCATCGTGGCTTTCTACGAAAAGAAGAGCAGCAAGCCTGCCAAGCACTGAGCCCGCAGTGCCCAGACGCAACGGCAGGAAGCCTACTTGCCGACCAGCTCGTTGAGCTTGCCCGCCTCGAACTGCTCCTTGATCGCCGCGTCACAGGGCACGCAGTCCTTGGCCTGCAGGTTGGCGGCCGAGAGCTTTTCGATCGCCTGCCACAAGAGCGCGATCTGGTGCTCTTGTGACGAGGCGTTGTCGATCAACCCGCGCATGGCCTGCGAGAGCGGGTCGTCCTCCTGCGTGATGCCGTAGGCGGTGAATTTGCGCGATGGCTGGGGCTCGGTCACGTCGGCGCTCTGGCCTTCCTTGGACGGGATGATGCGTGCCGGGATGCCCACGGCCGTGGCGCCAGCGGGCACGGGTTTGATGACCACGGCATTGCTGCCGATCTTGGCGCCGTCGCCCACTTCAAAGCCGCCCAGCACCTTGGCGCCAGCACTCACCACCACATCTTTGCCCAGCGTGGGGTGGCGCTTGGTGCCCTTGTAGAGCGAGGTGCCGCCCAGGGTCACGCCCTGGTAGATGGTGCAGCCATCGCCGATCTCGGCGGTTTCGCCCACCACCACGCCCATGGCGTGGTCGAAGAACACACGCTCCCCGATCTTGGCGCCGGGATGAATTTCGATGCCGGTAAACCAGCGCGCAAAGTGCGAGATGAAGCGCCCCAGCCACTTCAGGCCGTGGTGCCAGCACCAGTGCGCGGGGCGGTGCAGCCAGATCGCATGCAGGCCCGGATAACAGGTGATCACCTCCCACGTGCTGCGCGCGGCAGGATCGCGGTCGAGGATGCACTGGATATCGGAGCGCAAGCGGGCGAGCATTGGTTGTTATGGTTATTTGTAAATTGGCCGCACAGTCTATCGTTTTGGCCCGCTCGCCTCGAGCATGGCTTTGGCGACACCTCTCAAGATGTGGATTTCCTCGGGGCTGAGCTGCGCGCGGTTGAAAAGCTGGTTAAGGCGGGGCATGAGCTTCTTGGGCGCGGCCGGGTCCAGGAAACCGATGGATGTGAGCGCCTGCTCCCAATGGCCCAGCATGCCCGCCACCTGGGCAGCGTCGGCCAGCGCACGCGGCGGGGTGGCGTCCTGCACCGCAAAGCCGCCCAGCGCTTGGCGCCACTCGTAGGCGATCACCTGGATGGCCGCACCCAGGTTGAGCGAGCCGAAGCCGGGGTTGGTGGGAATCGACAGCGCCACGTGGCAGCGGTACACATCCTCGTTGGTCATGCCAAACCGCTCGGAGCCAAAGAGAAAGGCCACACCGGCCTGCGGGGCCGCACTCGGGTCTGCAGCGGTGTCGTCGGCTGCGTTTTGAGGGGGTTTGGCCTCTTGCGCTAGTACTTCATGCCTGAGTAGCTCACTTTTTAATAGCGATTCAAAGTGCGCACGCGGCGCTGCTGTGGGGGGGCCAAAATCGCGTGGGGTCATGGCCGTGGCGCACAGGTGGCTGATACCGTTGAGCGCCTCGTCCAGCGTGGCGACGATGCGTGCGTTGTTCAGTACATCGAGGGCGCCGCTGGCGCGCTGGATGGTTTCCTCGCGCCTGAGCACGTTAGCCCAGCGGGGAGCGACCAGCACCAGGTCGTCAAATCCCATGGTTTTCATGGCACGGGCGGCGGCGCCCACATTGCCGGCGTGGCTGGTGTTGATCAGGACAAAACGGGTCTTCATGGACAGGCGGAGCGAGAGGGGGAAAGCGGCCGGTTAGGCAAAAAAGGGCACTGCGGGTAAAATCCTGCCCTCTATTGTCGCCGCCCGCATCGCCGGGACGGGCCTGACATCCCCGCTCATCCTGTACGCAGACGCCCGCGCCATCTTGGCCGCGCGCTGCCAACCACCACAATTTATGTCGTCCAATCTGCACCCCATGCTCAACGTGGCCATCAAGGCCGCACGCGCCGCCGGCGCCATCATCAACCGCGCGGCCCTGGACGTGGAATCGGTGCGGATCTCGCAAAAGCAGATCAACGACTTTGTGACCGAGGTGGATCACGCCTCCGAAAAGATCATCATCGAGACGCTGCTGACGGCCTACCCCGGCCACGGCATCCTGGCCGAAGAGTCGGGCAAGGAATACGGCGCCAAGGATTCGGAATTTGTCTGGATCATCGACCCGCTGGACGGCACCACCAACTTCATCCACGGCTTTCCCGTGTATTGCGTCAGCATCGCGCTGGCCGTCAAGGGCAAGGTCGAGCAGGCCGTCGTGTACGACCCCACCCGCAACGACCTGTTCACCGCCACCAAGGGCCGTGGCGCCTACCTGAACGAGCGCCGCATTCGCGTGAGCAAGCGCACCCAGCTCAAGGACTGCCTGATCTCCACCGGCTTCCCCTTCCGCCCGGGCGACAACTTCAAGAGCTACCTGAACATGATGGCCGACGTGATGCAGCGCACCGCCGGCCTGCGCCGCCCCGGCGCCGCTGCGCTGGATCTGGCCTACGTGGCTGCGGGCTTTACCGATGGCTTCTTTGAAACCGGCCTGTCGATCTGGGACGTGGCAGCGGGCTCGCTGCTGGTGACCGAGGCCGGTGGTCTGGTGGGCAACTTCACGGGCGAGGCCGATTTTCTGGAGCAGCGCGAGTGCCTGGCCGGCAACCCCCGCATCTACGGCCAACTGGTGCCCATCCTGGGCAAGTACAGCAAGTTTGCAAGCGCTGGCGACAAGGCGGCCGTGCGCCAGGCGGCGACTCCCGACACGCCCGAAGCCAACAACATTCCAGAGACAGAAGGCGCTGCGGACGCTGCTGAGTCGGTGGCCCCCGAAGCAGACGCCGCCAAGGGCGAAGACGCGCCGTTCTGATCTTCCGTGCCCTCGCCCTTTGGGGCGAGGCGCTAGGCAGGGTCTGGATATTTCTGCGCGATGCTGCGGAAGTCTTCCGCAATGTCCACAAACGCGTCCACCATGTCGGGGTCAAAATGTGTGCCCTTGCCCCGCACGATGGTGTTGCAGGCCTGGTCGTGCGAAAACGCGGGCTTGTACACACGTCTGCTGATCAGCGCGTCGTACACATCGGCCACCGCCATCAGGCGCGCAGACACCGGGATGGCGTCGCCCGCCAGGCCCTGCGGGTAGCCGGAGCCGTCCCACTTTTCCTGGTGGCTGTAAGCGATCTCCTTGGACACGCTCAAGAACGCCACGCGCATGCCCAGGCGTCGCTCGGCCTCGTCAATGGCGTTGCGGCCCAGCGTGGTATGGGTCTTCATGACCTCGAACTCCTCCACCGTGAGCTTGCCCGGTTTGAGCAGGATGCTGTCTGGGATGCCGATCTTGCCGATGTCGTGCAACGGGGCCGACTTGTAGAGCAACTCGATCATGCGGTCGTTGAGCACATGCTCAAAACGCGGATGGTGACGCAGCCGCTCGGCCAGGGTCTTCACATACAGCTGGGTGCGGCGGATGTGGTTGCCGGTTTCGTTATCGCGTGTTTCAGCCAATGAGGTCATGGCCATGATGGTCACATCCTGAATGGCCTGCACCTCCAGCGTGCGCATGGCGACCTCGCGCTCCAGATAAGCGCTTTTGTCGCGCAAGAAGTCCGCTGTGGCCTTGAGTGCCAGGTGCGTGTTGACGCGCGCCAGCAGAATGGGTGGGCTGATGGGTTTGGTGATGTAGTCCACGGCGCCCAGCGCCAGTCCCATGCGCTCATCGTCGGTGTCGGAACGCGCTGTGAGAAAAATCACCGGGATGTCGCGCGTGGCGGGCGCCTCCTTGAGGCGACGACAGACCTCGTAGCCATCCACCTCGGGCATCATGATGTCCAGCAGGATCAGGTCAGGCGGCGTGGCCGACTGCGCGATCTTGAGCGCCTTCTCGCCGTGGTTGGCCACCTTCACCAGGTAATGCTCGCGCAGCAGGCTGCCCATGAGGGTGAGGTTCTCGGGCGTGTCGTCCACCACGAGCACGGTGGCAATCGGCTTGTCTACCAGGGTCGCCGGGCTGGAGGCAAAAGGCGCGTTGTCCATGCAAATGTCCTGCGTGAGTGCCGTTCAGGGGGTTTCGAGGGCCGGTGGTTCGGAGCCTGGCACCGCAGCCATGGCCTCCAGCGCCTGCTCGAAATCGAAATTCAGGGTGTGCTTTTCGACGGTCTGGAAGACGCTGCCCAGCGCCGCCTTGAGTACCACGCCATTGTGTTGGAAAAATTCAGTGGCTGCAGGATCGTCCTGCTCCAGCAGCTGGCGCAAACACTGCTCGGCTTCGGCTGGCGTAGCGCCATGCCCCAGCGCCACTGCGGCCGTCGCCAGCCCTGGCGCAGGTGTTGCACGCGCCTGCACGGCTTGCAGCACCCAGTCCTGCAGGCCTTGCAGCAATGGCTGCAGCGCGGCCCGCAACTCGGCCAGCAACGACACGATGGCCTCGTTGCCATGGCGAAAGCGCAGTGCATGCTCCAGCGCCTGGGCACGGTCCGACACGGCCTGCGCGCCAATGTTGGCTGCCACTGACCGCAGCGTGTGGGCCAGGCGTTCGGCCAGTGCGACATCGTGCACCGCCAGCGCGCGCTGCAGCTCTGCGAGAACCGGAGCCTGCCCTTGCACAAAGCGGCGCAGCATCTCCGCGTACAAGCCCGGCTTGCCCAGCGCACGCTGAAGACCCAGCTGGGTGTCCAGCCCCGGCAGGTCAGGAGCGTCCACCGATGGCCATCCCGCCACCTTCGCGCTGGCGACTGCCGCAGATGCCACCGCATGGGCTGCGCTGCTGCGAGCGGGAGCAGCCCCTGCACCCAAGCTCTGGCGAGGACGGATCCAGCGGGCCAACGCGGCCCAGAGTGCCGCGGGCTCTATGGGCTTGGCGACATGGTCGTTCATGCCAGCTGCAAAGCAGCGCTGGCGATCAGCCTCCATGGCGTTGGCTGTCATCGCAATGATGGGCAACTGCGCATGGCGTGGGTTGCCACGCAGCAGGCGGGTGGCGGTCTCGCCGTCCATAGTGGGCATCTGCATGTCCATGAGCACGGCGTCGTAGTGCTTGCGCTCGATGCGATCGATGGCGATCTGCCCGTTCTCGGCCACATCCACGGCAAAGCCCGCATCCAGCAGCAGCTCCATGGCCACCATCTGGTTGAGTTCGTTGTCCTCGACCAGCAGCACACTGGCGCCCCGGATGTCCAGGGGTAGCTCATCGGCAGCCGGCGCAGGAGCGACGGTGCAACGCCCAGCCGTGCCCGTCCCCTCCAGCGGTTGCATCAGCGTATCGAACAGCAGCGAAGCATTGACGGGCTTGATGAGCACGGTTTCGATGCCCTGAGCACGGGCGGCCCGCATCACGTCCTCGCGGCCGTAGGCCGTGACCATGAGCATCTGCGGCACCTTGGGCATGCCCAGGCTGCGGATGTGGCCTGCCAGTTCCACGCCGTCCATGCCCGGCATGTGCCAGTCCAGCAGCAACAGACCGAACGGCTGTTGCTGAGCGATGGACTCGCGCAGCCGGTTCAACGCCTCCAGGCCCGAATGGGCCTGCTCCACCACAAACCCCATCGCCAGGAGCATGTCGGACAGCACGGTGGCAGCGGTATGGTTGTCGTCCACCACCAGCACTCTGGTGCCGCGCAGGTCGGGCGGCGGCAGCAGAACCCGTGCCGGAGCGCCACGCTCCAAAGGCACCGACACCCAGAAAGTGGAGCCTTTGCCGAAACTGCTCTCCACGCCCACTTCTCCGCCCATCAGCTCCGCCAGGCTCTTGCAGATCGCCAGGCCCAGGCCTGTGCCGCCGTAGCGGCGAGTGGTCGAAGTATCCGCCTGCTGGAAGCTCTGGAACAGGCGCCCCATCTGCTCCTCGGTCAGCCCGATGCCGGTGTCGCGCACCTCGAAACGCAGCCGGACCTGGTTCCCCGCAGCCTCCAGCAGCCGCACGGCAATGCTGATCTCGCCGGATTCGGTGAACTTGATGGCGTTGTTGGCGTAGTTGATGAGGATCTGACCCAGGCGCAGCGCGTCGCCCACGAGGTTGGGAGGTACGTCGCCGGCCACATCGCAGACCAGCTCCAGCCCCTTGGCACCGGCCTTGTAGCCCACCACGTCGGACACGCTCTCGAGCATGCGGTCCAGCAAGAAAGGCTGGCGCTCCACCACCAACTTGCCCGCCTCGATCTTGGAGAAGTCCAGGATGTCGTTGATGACACCCAGCAGGTGCTGGCCCGCCTGCTGGATCTTGCTCACGTAATCGTGCTGGCGCGGGGACAGGCCCGATTTGAGCGCCAGGTGAGACATGCCGATGATCGCGTTCATGGGCGTGCGGATCTCATGGCTCATGTTGGCCAGGAAGTTGGACTTGAGCGCTGTGGACTCCTCGGCCAACTCCTTGGCGCGGCGCAGCTCCTGCTCAGCACGCTGGCGGTCGGTGATGTCCACAAACGTGCCGATGGTGCCACCCGCCGTGCCATCGGGGCGCGCAAAGCCATGCAGCCAGAACAGGGTGTGGTGCAGTTCCCCGTCGGCGTAAGGCAGATCAACCTCGCGGTGCACCGAACGCTCGCCGTCCATGGCTTGTACCGCATCCTGCTCAAAGCGCGTGCGAATCTCCTGCGGCAGATACTCCAGGTCCATCACCGTCTTGCCGATCAGCGCTTCGCGCGAGACGCCAAAGGCCTGCTCGTAAGCGCGGTTCACACCGATATAGCGGCCATCCGCGCCCTTGTAGAACAGGGGCACCGGAATGGCGTCAATCAACGCCTGCTGAAAATCGAGCTGTCCGGCCACCTGCTCCTCCAGGAGCTTCTGGTCGTGGATGTCCACATTGACGCCCACCACCCGCACTGGCTGGCCCTGGGTGTTGCGGAAGATGCGTGCGGCCTCCAGGAACCAGCGCACCTCTCCGTCGGGGCGCACGATGCGCCAGGAGTCACGCAGGTAGTCCTCGGTGCCTGCAAGGCAGCTATCGAAATAAGCACTTGCCTGGTCGCGGTCGTCCGGATGCAGACAGCTGAGCCAGTAGTCGCGCGTCTGCGGCTGCGTGCCTGGGGGCAGGCCCATCATCTGCGCCAGCTTGTCCGACCAGAGGATTTCGCCGGTGACCAGGTTCAGATCGAACACCCCGATCTTGCCGGCCTCCTGTGCGAGCTCCAAGCGCTCCTGGGCCTGCTGGATCACGCGCTCGGCACGCCGCTGCTCACTGACATCTTCAATGACCCAGATCGAGGCGGTGCCAAAGTCGTCCATCTTGACGCTGCGACCCGCCAGGCGCGCCTCGAACTGGCTGCCATCGAGCCGGTAGAGAGTGGCGGTCTCGCGCAAGGCCTGACCCGATGCCAGTGCGGGCGTGACACGGGCGGTGAACAGGTCGGCATGGCCCGTTCCGCCGAACAGCACCGACACTCCAAGGCCCAAAAGCTGCGAGGCCGTGCCGCCCATGAGGTCCAAAAACGCCGGGTTGAACTGGCGGAACTGCCCATCGCACACCAGCACGATGGGCGGTGCGTTGTCAAAGATGGCCGTCTGCTGCTCCAGCAGTTCGTTGAGCAGGCGCTCGCGGCGCTCCAGCTCCTTTTGTGCCTGGATGCGTTCAGACACGTCCTCGTGCAGGCCCACAATGCCGATGCGCTTGCCGCGCCCGTCAAACACGGGAGACAACGTGGCCTCGTCGTGGTAGGTACTCCCGTCCTTGCGCCGGTTGACGAACTGGCCCCGCCAGGATTTTCCCGACAGCAGCGCAGACCACATCAGCTGGTAAGTCTGCGCAGGCGTCTGCCCGCTGGCCACCAGCGAAGGCTTTTTGCCGCGCACCTCGTCCAGCGAATAGCCCGTGTTGCGCTCATACTGGGGATTGACCCAATCGATACGGCCGTCGCCGTCGGTGATGACCACCGACACCGGGCTGCTCTCCAGCGCCGCACCCAGCACCCGAAACCGTTCCAGTGCACTGGCCACGCGGGCCCGGCTGCGCAGCAAGTCCAGCAGCAGCAGGCCCAGCAGACAAAGCAACACAAAGGCCACGGCACCGATGCGCGCTCGCTGCGCCGACGACATCAGGGCGCTGATGTCGTCCAGCGCCACCAGTTGCCACTCGCCTGTGGGGTCGTGCCAGTCAATGGCCCGGCGCTCGACGGCGTGGGTGACGCCGTTGATCTGGACCTCACCGGTATCGGCCGCAAAAGGCAACGCCGAAGCCACGCCGTTGTCGAAGTGGCGGCCGAACTGGAGCGTGGCGCGGATGGCATCGATGCGCGCCTGCGTGAGCGGTGGCGCCACTGCAAACTGCCACTCGGGCCGGGTGGCGGCAAATGCCACGCCCTGCGGCGACAGCAGCACCATGGGCAGACCCGCGCGCTTGAGCAGCAGGTCCACCGGCTCAAAACCCACCTTGAACATCACCACACCAATGATGTTGCTCGATGGCGTGTCGCTTTCGTACAGGGGCGCTGCGTAGTAAAGCCCACGCTCCTGGGTGTTGCTGCCAATAGCGGCATACACGCTGTTGGCGCCCTGGATGGCCTGCTGGAAGTACGGGCGGAATGCAAGGTTCAGCCCCGTGGATCGTTCGCCAGGCGTCTCGTGCGCTACCACGGTGCCATCGGCCGACATCACATACACGCCTTGCACCAGAAAGCGCCCGCGCGCCACGGCAAGGCGGGACAGCGCCTCCGGGTGGTCAGGGGGCAAACGGCCCAGCGCCATGTCCTTGAGCAGCGGCTCGCTCAGGCCCATCAGCGATACCGCTCCCAGCATGGAGCCACCGGTGGTCTGGGCTTGCAGGGTGTCTGCCGTCTGGTGCAACAAACGTGAACGCTCGATCGCCCGCTCGCCAGCGCGCCAGTGCTGTGCAACCTGCACCACCAGCACTGCGCCCATCAATGCCAGGGCCACTGCCAGCAGCAGGCCACGAATGCCAGGGGCCTTACGGTCCAGAAGCTTGTCAAACCACATGCCTACGTCCTTGCCACGCAGGCCAACGACCCCGTGGACTCGCCGTCAACCTGCGGGATACAGCAATGCATCGATAGCCTCCGCCGGCCCGGGCCTTCCAAACAGATACCCCTGGAACCCCTCACACCCATGCAGCCTCAGGAACGACAACTGCCCCGTCGTCTCCACCCCCTCCGCCACCACCTCCAGGTCCAGGCTCTTGGCCAGCGCCAGGATCGTCCTGA
>NZ_JADHVT010000171.1 GCF_016783915.1 Acidovorax sp. | reverse complement strand
TTCTACAATCACCGCAGGCTGCATTCCTCGCTGGGCTACCTCAGCCCGATGCAGTACGAACAACGCTGGTACGAGGCACAGCGCAAAAAGGCCGCGTGAATCGTGGGTTAAGAACTACACGAAACAGGGGCAAGGTCACCAGGACAGGTGAGTGCATCCGCACGAGGTGCTCGGACTGGCTGATGACAACCGCTTGTTTCTCCCCCAGTGCGTTGTGCTGGTAGACGTATGCACCGACAGCGAAGGCACTTGCAGAAACGATCAGCACGAGGGCGACGATTGCTTTTTTAGAGATCATTGACGGGTTCCGCGCAAGTAGACGAAGAGGAACGCTGCTATGGCAGCGAAGGATGAGAAAGAGAGCCAGGGCAGCTCCAGACCCAAGAAGATGCTGAGCTTCTGGTTGGCACAAGACACTCCTGCAGAGCAGGGAATCCACGTCTGAGGAACAAGCCCCGCCACCAGGAGGCTGTGATACCCAGCGATCACCAAGCCAGTGAGTGCCATCGGCAACGCGTAGACAGCTCCTCGGCGGTCTTCCGCGTACAGCGACATGCCAAGTACAAGAGCGATAGGGAACATGGCGATGCGCTGGTACCAGCACAGCACGCACGGCGTCATGCCCATGACTTCGCCGATGAACACAGCACCACCGGTGGCCGCGATCGAAACCAGCCAAGCGCACAGTAGCGTCAGCCAAGACCGGCTCATGGGCACAAGCCCTGCGTGCGAGATTCGAAAGCGCGCCCCCGTGTGGTGCTACGCGTCCATGAGATCAGTAGGCCGCGCGAAACGTCGGCAAAGACCATGAGAACTCCCTGAAACGAACAGACAGGCCAGCTGCAGCAGTGCAGGCTGGCTCGCGGGTCAGCAGCGGTTCCGGTGAGGAACCGACGCCTTGGTCAGGCCAGGGCGAGCCACTGCGGGCGTTCAGGGCGAAGGGGCGTGGGAGGAGCCTTGGGCGCAAACGCGATTGCACCAAAGAGTTCATGGGCCACCGCGATCGCAGTCATAAGACTGTGCTGTGGAGCAGCAGGGCTGTGCGAATGGCAGACGCCACAGTCCACGTCCACGCCGGAGGCATCCGCTTTCTGCGAAGAATCGAGACCGATCTGGAGCGCGGGACTCACGTCAAGAGGACCCTCTTGCGATTGCATGATCTCTAGGCCATGCACACCGGCAATGTGCGCGGCGCCGCGTGCGTCCTCGTGAATGTAAGGAGCCACTGCCGCCCAGCACAGTTGCAAGGGCAACAGTGCGATGAGCAGAGCGAGCAGTTTGGAACGCATTCGAAAATTGTAGTAGCTCAGCCCGGGAACCTGCACGCCGAAAGGCCGCGTCCATGTAAAACATGAAAAAAATCGACCCTGTGAAGAGGGCCGGATAACGCTGAGTTATCGCGCAGATTACATCTGCGTAATCTAGGCCCGTATCAGTCGAAATGCGTTGACCTTGAAGCCACCACAAGGTTTCAAATAAGCCCATCACAACATGCGCAGGAGTAAGTGATGAGTTTCTTCAACAAGCTTTTCAGCGGACATCACGGCGGCGGCGGCCGCGGCCACCATGGCGGAAATTACCGAGACAGCGACCACAATCGCGGCTATAGCGATGGACCCAACACCCAGCGACCAGCGAATCTCATCGCGTGCGCGAGTTGCGGTTGCGCGAACCAGCCAGGCGCGAAGTTCTGCCAGCAGTGTGGCACCAGCATGGTCGCAACGCAGTGCACCAAGTGCTCTGCGGTATTGGCACCCAACGCAAAGTTTTGCGGCTCATGCGGGCAGGGCAGAGGGTGACCGAAATCTACGCGCTGGCATGCCAAGCGCACGAATCGGGCTTGAGACGGGCCCACAGTGCCATGGGTGAAGGCATCCAGATCGGGACGTCGGTCAGGCCGCGACACCTCTACACGATGCAAGGGGAGCAGCATGCCATTGGAGTTTCTTCGACAGATCGATATTGGCACTTTGCCAAAACAGGTAAGGAAGGCAGGGGACATCGAACTGCTTCGTCTGCTCTCTGCGGCAGGGATGATTGAAGCAGATCTTCCGGACGTAGGCGGATCGGGCTCGGCAACGGTTCGCCGGGTCACTGGCTTCGGTCGTGCATGGCTCGCAGCGGATGTGAGCAGTGCAGCGACGTCGGCTCCTTCCTCAGGCCCCCTGGCTTGAGTGCGCTGCTTCAAAGTGCCTCCTTGGCTTCTGGGTGCTGCGAATACATGACGAACTTGTAATCTCTTGGTGCGCAACTTGTCGGCATACGGTCAGCAGACTGTCACACGTGCAATGTAGAGCGTCCAACGGTTGGTGCGGTCTGCAGGGCACGTTGATTCCAACCAAGGAGATATCTGATGGCAGTTCGTACCGTACTCACCGCCCTTTCTTTCGTAGCCCTCGCAGCGCCCGCGATGGGGAGCAGCGTCATCCATTCTGCGCCGACCGAACTGGGCTACACCACCCATCCAGAACATGCTGAGCCTGGCAAGTCGCGCGAACAGGTCCTCGCCGAGATGGACCAGTCCAAGAAGGACGGCACGTGGCAGTACCACCGCTTCGGTGCACCAGTTCCAGTGAAAGGCAAGGCCGTGACCCGCGAAGAAGTACTGGCTGACCTGGAACGCTCCCAGAAGCACCCCAGCTGGGCTGCACGCCGCGTTGGTGCACCGGTCCCGGCCGTTCCCGCACCCTGATCCAGAGCTGCTTAAATTGCCCGTCAAATCCTCGTTATCGTGGTTTGACTGGCAACACTGAGTAGTGTCTCTGGAACTATGCCACCGTCTTGACCAGTACAAGGCCGATCTCGGTCTTTCCATTGACACTGGCTGCGGTCGTGCGGCCTCCGTGCATGCGAGCAATCGCCGAGGTGATTGCCAAACCCAGGCCATGGTTCTTCTGCCCGTGCTCCCGTGAAGCAGAGGCGCGAAAGAACCGATCAAATATTCGCCCCAGGATCTCAGGTGAGACCGTTTCACCTTGGTTCGCGACGACCAGGCTCACCTCGGTGTCTGACACGACGGCGATGTTCACCTCGACCTGTGTACCGGGTTTGGCGTACTGGGTGGCGTTGCCAATCAGGTTGGAGACGGCACGCCTGAGCAGCGGTTCATCAAAATGGCCTGTCCCATCTCCAGAAATCTTCAGGCGCAGATCAGCATCCGCCAAGGCTGCCTCGTGGTACTCGGCCACCCGCTCGACAACTGCTGCAAGACTGGGAACAAATGAGCGCCTGGCAGTCGCACCTCTGTCCGCCGTTGACAGAAACAGCATATCGTTGATGATGCCAGCGAGGCGGTGGAGCTCCTCAAGGTTGGAGGACAGCACTTCCTCCATATCAAAGTTCGCTGGGTGACGCAACGCAAGCTCATTGCTGGCAACGAGCGTTGCCAAAGGAGTGCGAAGCTCATGCGACACGTCTGCGTTGAATCCTTCGAGTTGGGTGTATGCCAGATCCAACCGGCCGAGCAGGCCGTTGAACTGCTCCACCAGAGGAACAAGTTCTGCGGGCTGGCCAGCGCCATCCAGGCGCGGACGCAAGTTGTCCGCAGACAGGGATCTGAGTTGGTGCGCGAGCCGTCGCACAGGGGCCAGACCGTAGCTAACGATGGACATGCCTCCAAGCGAAATGACGAAGGTTCCCACGACGGCGGCGATCGCCAACGTGATGGCCAGCCGGTTCAGGTGCTGGACATCGGAGGAGATGTTCATTGACAAGTCGACGTTGAAAGTCTGGCCTTTTCCGTCGGTGGGCTGGACGGCGAACATCCTCGACACCCTCCGAGAATTGTCCGGGGATGGTGCAGCTTTCGGGAACACCATGTCCCCATCCTGGGTGCGGACGAGCACGCGAAAATCTTCGTGCCCAATCAGGAAATCGCTCAACGGATGCTCCTGCGAGCTTTCCTTGGCGTGCTCGTCGATGTTGCTCAACAGGTGCCTGACAATCGCTTCTTTTTGAGCTAGGGTTTCGATCTGGCGCTGGTTGAGATTGTGGGCGGTGACCATGTAGACGACCAGGCAGACGACACCCAAACCTACAAAACTCTGGACAGCGAGCCATAGCGACAGGCGTGCGCGCAGCGAGTGCGCGCGTGGCAAGGAGTTCATTGTTCTCGCTCTTCCATCACATAGCCCATACCACGCACCGTGTGCAGCAAGCTCTTGTCAAAGGGCAAGTCCATCTTCGTGCGCAGACGCCGGATCGCCACCTCGACCACATTGGTGTCGCTGTCGAAGTTCATGTCCCAAACCTGTTCAGCAATCTCGGTGCGAGAAAGAACTTCGCCCTTGCGTCGCAGGAACAATGCGAGCAGCAAGAACTCCTTTGCCGTGAGTTCAAGCCTGTGACCTCCGCGCGTAGCCTTGCGGCGTATCAGGTCGAGCTCAAGGTCCGCGATGCCCAGCACGGTCGGCTCGCCGGCATCCTTGGCGCCGTGCGCCCGGCGAAGCAGCACCTGCACGCGGGCGGATAGCTCTGAGAAGGCAAAGGGTTTGACCAGGTAATCATCAGCACCGGTTTGCAAGCCGCGCACCCGATCCTCAACGCTGACCCGTGCGGTAAGCATCAGGACCGGGGTCTGCTTTGTCTTGCGAAACGCCGTCAAAAGCGTGAACCCGTCAATGCCTGGCAGCATGCCATCGAGGATCAGCAGATCGTACGCGCCCTCCAGTGCCATGTGCAGCCCATCGACACCGTTGTGAACGATGTCGACGTTGTGCCCCGCTTCGCCAAGCCCTTTCTTGAGGTACTCGGCAAGTTTGATCTCATCCTCAATGACCAAGATTTTCATTCGTTGATTCTCCTGGAGATCGGCCGCAGAGTCGATTACAAATTCGTAATCTGAGTGTTGGCAACTTGTCGCCCCTGCCTTTCTAGAGTTCGTTCAAGGTCGTCGCACGCCGCGAGGGCCACACCAACGGGTCAACACCATGAACAAGCAGGCAAAACTCATCCTCTCGCTGACCGCGGCGGCATTTCTGGTCCCCAGCGCGGCAATGGCTTCGTCCCTGTATCACGAAGCAGGTGGCGAAATCGGCGCAACTACGCATCCGAGCCACATCTCCGATGACCTGATGCGCGGCGAAGTGCAGCGGACTGTCGACGCTGCTCGCAAAGACGGGTCGTTGGCCATTCTGTCCCGAGGCGGTGTGGTGCCTGCAAAGCCCACTGGATCAGCAAAGACCCGAGAGCAAGTCCGAAACGAGTATCTCAGCATGACGCCGCAGGAGAAGGAGCGGCTTAACGAGCTGCATGGCAGGTGATCTGCCGCACACCAAGCGAACCGACATATCAGGTGCTCCCTGGCTGGCCTCCAGAGCGTCACGGTAGACCTGCTACGACAGCCAACTTTCACTTCAGTACATACGGATCCATTGTGGGTCGACTCACCGTACTGATCAATGCCCTCGACGTGAGATGAGCTTTAGACAGCGCGGCTTCGCGGAGCCTGGGCGATGGCCTGCCAGTTTGGGGCAGTTGCTCCTGCGACGCCCTTTTATGGCAACAGAGGGGTTGGTGTTGTGGATCAGCGCGTACGTGGCGCTGGCCTACAACGGTTCCTTTCTGAGGGCGAGTACGGCTGGCCGCAGTTGGGAGTCACCCGACACATGGGTGTTTGTCGGCGCACTGATGGTTTCATTGATTGCGCTGCACGGGCTGATCTTCAGCGTCGCTGTGGCCAGGTGGAGCATTCGCCCTCTGCTCACGGCATCTGTGCTGGTTGCAGCCTTTGCGACCTTCTACATGCAACGCTACGGCGTCTACTACGATCCCAGCATGCTGCGCAATGTGCTGCGGACGGACACTGCTGAAGCCAGCGAGTTGATCAGCTGGAGCTTGATCGCTCATGTCTCGCTGTACTCGGTGGTCCCCTTGTGGGCGATATGGCGAATTCGCCTCACTAAGACCTCTTTATGGCGCGCGACGCTGCGACGCCTCGTCTTTGCTGCCGTATGCGCGATGGCAGTGGTAGCCGCTGTGCTCCTCATCTTCCAGGACTTCTCGGCGTTGATGAGAAACCAGAAGGAGCTGCGCTATCTCATAACTCCCGCCAACGTGATCTACTCGACAGCTCGCGTCCTGTCGGCCGATGTCGAAAAGCCAAAGGTCAGGCAGCCCGTGGGCCTGGATGCTCGCATGGCAGTGCCAACCCTCCCCCAGAAGCCGAAGCTGCTTTTCATCGTCGTGGGAGAGACAGTGCGTGCTGGCAATTGGGGACTTAACGGCTATGAGCGGCAGACTTCTCCGAACCTTCAGACGCTGAACGTAGTCAACTTTGGCAACGTCACGGCCTGCGGCACAGATACGGAGACATCACTTCCATGCATGTTCTCCGCGATCGGAAGGCGAGGCTATGATGAAGCCCGAATTCGCTCATCCGAGTCGCTACTACACGTTCTTTCACGGGCCGGAGTTTCTGTGCATTGGAAGGACAACCAGTCAGGATGCAAGGGCGTCTGCGATGGGCTCAATGAGATCCCTGTGGACCCAACTGCAGCTGCAGGAATGTGCTCTGATGGTAGATGCCATGACGAGGTGCTTCTCCACGGGCTAGAGTCAGTCGTCGAAGCCTCTGACACCACAACGGTAGTGGTCCTGCACATGCTCGGCAACCATGGGCCAGCCTATTTCAAGCGCTACCCAGCAGCTTTCAGACGCTTCGAACCCACCTGTGACACGGGCGAGCTGCGCAAGTGCGATCGCCAGAGCATCGTGAATGCCTATGACAATGCGGTGCTCTATACCGACCATGTCTTGGGCCAGGCCGTGGCCTTTCTCAAGCGCCAGGAGAGCCGTTTCGATACAGCGCTGCTCTATGTGTCCGACCACGGTGAGTCACTGGGCGAGAAAGGGCTGTTTCTTCACGGCTTGCCCAGGGCGATCGCACCTGACGAACAGACCAAGGTGCCCATGGTCTGGTGGCTGTCGGAAGGCTTCAAGAAGAGTCGCATGATGAACAGCGAGTGCTTGAAAGAGAAGTCGTCGACCGCCTTGTCGCATGACAATCTTTTTCACTCAGTGCTCGGACTGATGGACGTCTCGACCCAGGCCTATGAACAGGAGCTGGACATCTCCGCGGCCTGCAGGCGCATCGGCTGAGGGATCCAAGTGCGCCGGACATCGGCATCCCGCGTTAGAGGCGAGGTTGTCGATCCGAGCCGGTTCGTCGCTGGGTTCGAGTTTGGGCCAACCTTCGGTCACGCATGCGCTTGGCCAAGCGCTGGCTGTACTTGAGGCTCTTGTTGCGCTCCGGGTGGCGCTTCAACCATATGTGACGCAACCGCCAGAAGGTCAGCACCGTGGCGATCAAGCTGATCCATATCCAAATCAGCTTAGCCGCTAGTCCGTGACCCATGGGCTAAGCCTTTTTCAAATTGCTGTTGTCTGCATTGAAAGAGGCGCCGGCAGCGGTGCAATGACATGCGAGCGCCTCGTCGAGCCTTGAACTATTTGAGAGAGAAGCGAACGGAGGCGACGGGCTTGCCGCCTTTGGTGACCGCAGCAACGGCTTTCGTGCCCGCAGCCACCTTGAAGCTGCCCGAAGCTTCCAGCTTTCCATCGACTGGCAACAGCTGGACGTCCTGCTTCTCAGTACCGGTCAACAGCGTGACCTTTGCCGCCATTCCAGCAACGTCTGCAGGCTTGCCATGGTCGCGGACGTAGAGCTGCAGCTTGTCGGTGCCGGACACAAGCTCATAGTCCACGTCTTTTGCCTGGGCCACTACACCGCCATGCAGCGGCTTTGTGTCGTGGTTGTCTGCGGCGATTGCTGCGCCGGAAATGAATACGGTGAGTGCGAGGAGAAGCTTGGTTGCTTTCATTGGATTTCCTTTGCTGAACAGAATAAAAAATGGGCCCCGCAAACTGCGGGGCCCGAAGGCCCATTACTGGGCGGAGGGAACTGGGTGTACAGGTTCTGCGGTCACGTCCTCAACCTGCTCGTCAGGCTTGTGGGCCAGGCGATAAAGGATGGGCAGGACCAAGAGCGTCAGGAGCGTCGAGGAAAGAATGCCGCCGATCACAACGGTGGCCAACGGGCGCTGCACCTCGGCCCCGGTTCCCGTAGCGATGGCCATTGGGATGAAGCCCAGAGAAGCAACGAGTGCCGTCATGAGCACGGGACGCAGACGTGTCAGCGCGCCTTCACGGATCGCATCGTCCAGTGCAACGCCTTCCTCTCTCAACGTGCGGATGTAGGAGATCATCACCAGGCCGTTGAGCACCGCGACCCCTGAGAGTGCGATGAAGCCAACTGCCGCGGAGATCGACATGGGGATGTCGCGAAGCCAAAGCGCAAGGATGCCCCCCGTCAGCGCGAAAGGAATGCCCGTGAACACCAGCAGGCCGTCCTTGGCATTTCCGAACATTGCGAACAGCAGCACGAATACGAGCAACAGTGAGACGGGCACCACAATCTGCAGGCGCTTGGAGGCAGACTGCAGGTTCTCAAACGTGCCGCCCCAGCTTGTCCAGTAGCCCGTCGGGATCTTGATCTGCGCCAGGCCTTGTTCGGCTTCTGCAACGAAGGAGCCCACATCGCGGCCGCGCACGTTGGCGCTCACCACGATGCGCCGCTTGCCGTTCTCGCGGCTGACCTGGTTAGGGCCGGGGGCGAGCTCAAAGGAAGCGACTTCGGCAAGTGGGATGAAGTTGGTCCGCGCTTCCGCAGTGCCCGCTGAGCGAGGCAGCGGGATGGGCAGTCGCTTCATGCCTTCCATGTCATTGCGGATCGCTTCGGGCAGGCGCACCAGGATGTCAAATCGCCGATCACCCTCGAACATCGTTCCGGCTTCACGTCCACCGATGGCTGTGGCCACCGTGTCCTGGATGTCGGCCACGTTCAGGCCATAGCGAGCCGCCTTCTGGCGGTCGATATTCACCGTGAGCATCGGCAGCCCGGTTGTCTGCTCGACCTTCACCTCCGATGCCCCTTGGATCTTCTGCAGCATCGAAGAGATCTCTTCTGCCGACTTGTTCAGGACGTCCATGTCGTCCCCGAAGATCTTGACCGCGACGTCGCTGCGCAC